>NZ_JBSFKQ010000091.1:0-13263 GCF_053598615.1 Kitasatospora sp. NPDC001095
CCCCGCCGGGGGGCGGAAGCCTGCGGCTTAAGCTCCCGCTGACGCGGGAGCGGCGGTGCTGACGCACCGCCAGGTGCGGGGGTGCCGCCTACGGCGTCACCGTGCGTGGCGTGGCCTCGGCTACGCCTCGGCGGGTAGTGGGTGGTTGGGGGAATTCGCCTGCGGCGAAATTCGTGGGCGCGGCACGCGCCGTTGGGGTGGGCGTCGGGCGTCGCTGCGCTCCGCCTATCTGGTGGCTTTTCCCCGGGCCTACGGCCCGTCAACCGGTCGGCTTTCCCATCTTGTTGGGCTGGTGTTTTCACGGCCCTACGGGCCGGATTGCTGGCAGGGTTTCCCGGGCTACGCCCGGGGGGTGAGCGTTGACGATGTGACGCGAAATTCGGGTAGTAGGCCATCCCTCCGATCGGGCGGGGGTGCCGGCCGGGGCCTGCGGCCCTCGGCGTTGACGATGTGTCGCGGACTTCTGGTATCAGTCACAACCCCACCCCTGGGCCCCCTCCCGGGCCCGGCCGGTGGGGCGCTCAGGGGGCGGATTCGCCTTGCGGCTGCTGGGCTGGCGGCCCATCCTCCGCTCGTGGAGCGGGGCCTGCGGCCCCCGGGAGACGTCCCCGGGCCACCGGTGCGGCCCGGCCCTCCCCCGTCCCTGTGGCGGGCCCTCACGGACGCCCCGCACGGCGGCCCCTGACGGGCCCCCAACCGCGATCCCAAACCGGGCATCCGAAGCGTATCCGGCGGCCTTTCTCCGGCTTTCGTACAGCTCTATCGTACCGGTTCCCCTGCGGGCGCTGGAGGCGAACAGGCAACCTCGCGGCAACCGTCCATCCCGGCTCTGTCCGGCCGCACTTGCGGCGGGAATGCGAATTCTCTTTCTCTCCCTTTCAGGGGGGCAATCCTTAACCCTTCCGGGGCGCAGCGGTGAGGAATCGAATTCGGGCACGCCGAAAATGGGCCTACGGCCCTCCACGCCGACACGGTGACCACCCTTCCAAACCGCCCAGAAAATCCCGCCCAGCGTCAACGAGGAAATCCCCGGGGCAGCGACACCAAACCGAACACCGGACCAGGACGACGGGGAGCGCGGCCCGCGACGGCCGGGCAACCCAGGAGCCGGGACGGCCAGGACGGGCGGTCAGGACGGGCGGTCAGGCCGCTACCAGGGCGGGCCCGGGCCACCGCAGCAGGACGGCCAGGCCGGGCGCAGCGGGACGGCCTGGCGGCCGACCAGGACGGCAGCCAGGCCAGGCACGGGCGCGGCCCGGACGGCGACCAGGACGGCCCGGACGGCGGCGAGGACGGCGGCCAGGCGCAGCAGCACGGCAGCGCAGACGGCGGGGAGCAGCCGGGGCCGGCGGACCGAGCGGAAGGTGCAACACGGCAGGTACCACACGCCCAGCCGGGCCCCTCCCAACCACATAACACCTGGTCAGACCCGCAACACGGCCCCGTGTTCCACCCCCGCGCAACACCGCGTTGCACCCCGCGTTGCACCCCGCACCCACCACCAGGCCGCCGAACACCACCACCAGGAGAAGGCCGGCCCCGACAGCGGCCGCCGTCCCGGCCGTACCCCGGACGGCGGACCCGGGACGGCGTCGGCGACCCCGGACGGCGGCCAGGACAACCGGCTCCTGGCGGTCGCCGGCACCGGCAGCAGCCACCACCCCAACAGCAGCCGCGGCCCCACCCCGGCACCTGTCGCACCCACCTGTCGCGCCCCCACCACACACAGGGAATCAGCGGCATCCGCCCACGTCACACGGCGCGACAGCACCCCACGCGACAGCAGCACGCGACAGCACTCGCGACAACCCCCACCCACCAGGGACGGCGCCGGAACGGTCTCCCGGACACCACCAGAACAGCCCCGGGGCGGCCTGACGGCCACCCAGCCGGAAGCGAGGCCGGCCAGGACGGCCGGGTCAGCCTCGGGAGCTCATAGTGGCCAGTCGCTGGCCTCCTGCCGGGCGATGTCACACCCCGCGGCGTGCCCCCAGTTCCGCCCGCACTCGATGCAGCGCGGGAGCGGCCGGTCGTCGTCGGGGTCCAGGTACTCGTCCCACTCGTCCTCATCCATGCCACGGTCAACGACCAAAACGACGAGAGGTGCCCGCCCAGTGCCGAACGGCGGCCCAGCGAGCCGGACAGGGCGCAGCGAGGCGGGCACGGCCTGGACAGCGACGCAGAGGGGCCCGGACGGCAGGCCCGGGACGGCGGCACCCGGCCCGGACCACCAAACCGAACACCAACCCCCGCCATCACCCCCACCCAGCAAATCCGACCCAAATTCAGACCACCACCAGCAACCAATCCGCCAAAACAACCGGGCGGAAATACCCGGCGGAATTCACCCCCGAAAACAACCCACAACACCAAGCCGACCCCCAAGCAGGCCGACCCGACCCCCGACCCCACCCACCACCACGCACAGACACCAAACCCGCCCCGAACACCCACCCCGCCACCACCCCGACAGGCACAACCAAAGGTCCAGACAATACGCTGTGCGGGGCCATTCCACGCCCACCAACACCAACAGGTCACACCCGGCGGCCCTTCGCCGGGTAGAGCTTTGCGTGGCGCACGCGGTCCTCCACCACGGATCGTCTGGAGTGGAGACCAGCGCGGCCACCAGCTCGCGCTTGGTAGGGACCGGCAGCATCAGCGGGCCCAAGTCCTTTGCGGCGCGGTCCTTTGCGGCGCGGGCCTGTACGCACTCGGGGCACTCCAGCCGGTCCGGGGCCGCCTTCTCCCGCAGCTCCAGCTCCGAGCCCTCCTTCCCCCCGATTGAGCCCCGGCACGTCCAGCACGGGCGCAGCGCGGCGTTCGCTGCGCGGGCGGCCTCCAGTTGTTCTTCGGCCTCCCGTTCCAGGCGATCCCGCGGTCCTGGTGGCAGGGCCAGCAACGGCCGCCGGGGCGGCGGGTCCACTCGACCTGTCCCTTCGGGCCGTACGCCCAGGTGCTCTCCTCCTCGGGAACGTCGCCGCAGTCGATGCAGACCAGGGAGTCCATCAGCTCCTGGTGAACCCGTTGCTGCTCGTCCTCGCGGGCGGCCTGGCGCAAGTCGTAGGCGGCCCGGTTGTTCGGGTTCTCCAGCGACTCGATGAGGGAGTGCCGGCCCGCGCGGCCGAAGCGCCACCACACCGGCCCGAGCGGCCCGCGGGCGGCCGGCAGCTCCAGGGTGGTCGCGACGATGGGCACGGCGTCGTCGTACTCGCGCCAGCCGTCGTCGTTGTCGTCGCGGACCTCTCTGCACCACCGGCCGCGCCAGCAGTCGGCGGACAGATCCGCGGCGACGGCCTGCTGCCGGTTGGCCAGCGCGACCGGTCCGGCGTCGGCGACGACCACGGCGGGTACCCGGGCGGCGTGTGGCCGGGCCAGGTACGGCGCCACCAATGCACTGTACGGTCGGCCGGCTCCCGGTCGGCGAGGGCCGGGTCGTTGTCGCGGACCTTGGTGCGGAACAGCTCGCGATAGCCGGGGGGAACTTCGCGGCGACGTCGGCCGGGGCCATGGTCGAGCGGTCGACCTCGACCATCAACACCGGCACCATCGCCCTACGACCGGCAGGTACCGGGACCGACGACAGGCATGCCGCTCACCCGGAAGACGGCGCCATCGCCCCCGTCCGGGGCCACAACCGGGATGATCGGGCACCGGGCCGCCGGTCAGTCCTTCGCCTCGACCTCGACGGCGGCCCGGATGTCCAGCGTGCGCCGGGCGAGTTCCTCGGGCTCGCTGGCGCCCGTCTCGTCGACGACGATGCCGACGGTGGTGCCGTCCGCCCAGGCGCAGGTGGTCTGGGAGACGGCCGGGTAGTCGAGCACCGCGCAGTCCAGCGCGCCTCCGAGGGGGCCGGCCGGGTAGTCCTGGCGCTCGGCCACCACCTCGCCCGACAGGTCGTTCACCGCCAGCCTGCCGAAGTACTTGTCCAGCTCCCGCCGGACGTCCGGGTAGCTGCCGGTCAGCCCGACCACGGTCAGCGTGGTCCTGACCGACCCGGCGGCGCCGTAGCCGGCCACCGTCAGCTCCCGGTACGGCCGCAGGGTCGTCATCCGCCGCTCGTAGTCGGCGCGCAGGGCCAGGGTGCTGCCCTCGTCCGGGAGCCGCACCTGGTCGCCGATCCGGTCCGCGAGCACGATCCGGTGCCGCGTCGGGGCGCCGGCCCCGGTCACCGCCGCGACGGTCAGCGCGGCGAACAGGCCGACGACCACGACCCCCATGATCACGGCCTTGCGGGGCACCCGCCGGTACCAGGGCAGTGGAGCCACCGGCACCAGGGTGTTCGCCCAGATCGCCTGGAGGCCGCTGGGCTTCCCGGCCTCCCGGGCGCCGTCGGAATCGGTCGTCCTGTCACTCTGCACGGGGCCGGATCCTACGTCAGCGCCCGCAGGGCCCGCCGGGGTTTTCCTGGCGCTGGTCGGTGCGGCGATGGCGCCCGGCAGGGCGCTGCGGGTATTCCAGCCGGTCCGGGCCGGCCGGCTCCCGCAGCTCCAGTCCGGCGTCGGCCTTCTCACCGATCGGACCCCGGCACGTCCGACACGGAGGCAGCGCGGCGTTGGCCGCGGGCCGCCTCCAACCGGGCCTCGGGCTCGGCCGGGTAGGTTGCTGGCATGGCTGAGCTTGGACCTGTGGTGTGGCCGTCCGCTCCGCTCAGGACGCCTCGGCTCGTGCTCCGCGAGTCCGAGGCCCGGGACCGGGCGGCGTATGTCGAGCTGCTGACCTCCTCTCAGGTGCGCACCTACCTCGGCGGTCCGCGGCCCCGTGAGGACGTCGAACATGCGCTTCCCGAAGTACCGGGGCGGCGTCCCGGTACCTTCGTCGTCGACCACAGCGGGCAGATGATCGGCCTGGTGACGTTCGACCGGCGCGACACGGCGCGACCCGGCCGCATCCACCCGCACGGCAACGACGCCGAGCTCAGCTACATGTTCCTGCCGACAGCGTGGGGACGGGGATACGCAGCCGAGGCATGCGCAGCGGCCCTGCGCTGGTTCGCCGGGGCGCTATCCGCAGAGCCAGTGGTGCTGTGCACCCAGGCCGCCAACGACCCCTCGGTGCGCCTGGCCGTGAAGCTGGGAGGTGGAGTCCTTGGCGACCCTTCGGGCCTCGCCGAACGCGGCGGTGAACAGCTGCTCGGGCACCGGGTGCAGGCGCAGCCGTTCCTCGGCCAGCAGCTCGGCCGGGATCCGGTGGGTCTCGCGGTGGATGCGGTCGTTCACCTCCGTCAGTGAAGATCCCGGTGTAGCTTCGGCGCGGCCCGCGCTTGCGCACGCCCTTCACCCTCGTCCGCGCCGGAGGCGTCGTACGACAAGAGGAGTCCCATGCGCTGAGGGGCCCCCGCAGAGCCGGGGCCACTCAGCGACACACCGTGACGAACCTGCGTGAACCAGATCACACTGCGATCCGGGCCCTGCGGCTTAACACCGCTTAACGTCTGACCCGTCTGAACGCATGTCACCGCGATTCTCAGTGCGGGGACACCGGACGATCGCTGCGCTCCTCCCGGCTCGCCGGGACGGCGGGCGGCGGCTGTCCGAAGGGAAACCCGGAGCCGGTGCGCGACTCGGCAAAAGTTCACTGCATTAGCTGACGCCCCAGGACCTGGAGGGGACAACCCCTCCGGCCAGGCGCGTTCGCCCCGCCCGGGCCAGCCCGGGCGGGGCACTACCCCATCCGCCCACCACCGGCCCGGACGCCGCCGGATTGCACCGCACCGCCCGATCCGGCGCAGCCGGCTGCGCACCGGCAGCTCGGCGCAGCGCGAGGACCGTGGTGCGGGTGCATCCAGGCGGTTCGTGAGCGTGCACAGCGTGGCGGGAGAGTTCGGGCTTCGCCGTGGTCGGCGGGGCCGGGCCCGCGCGGTGCGGGCCCGGCGTGGCAGTTCAGTGGGTGGCCGGCTCCTGGAGCTGGTGGGCGATGTCGCCGGTGGGCAGGCTGAACGGCCCGCACATCCCGTCGCTGGTGGCGGGCAGGCCGTCGATGGCCACCCGCAGGGCGTAGTCGGGGCTGGGCAGGCCGGTGGTGTCGGGCATCGGCGGGGCCATGAGTGCCGCGAGGTCGGGATATCCAGGTAGGTTCGGCAGGGCGGGCGGAAGCGGGGCGGGGGCGTCTTCGTCGAGGCGGGCGGCCTGGTGGAACCAGTGCTTTGCGTCGCGCAGCTCGCCCATGCGGATGTGGTGGAGGTAAAGGCAGCCAAAGTGCACACATGCGTATCTGGAGTCACCATAAGGGCATCGCTGGCGGCCATTGAGAGGCCGTCAATGGCAACGGAGTGTGGCGATGCGTTCTGCCGACGACCTGACAGATTCCCAGAAGAAGGCCCTGGAGCGGATTGCGGGCGACCTCGGTCAAGTCAGAGAGCGGCTCCAGTCGCTCCATGGGGAGGCACGATCCCTACTGTCGGACGGTGACTCCGATCCCGGCCCCGACGTCTTCCCCTGCCACGTCTGCCACAGGTGTCCGGACTTCGAATTTCCAAAAACTGCGACGAGAGGATTGGACTGCGCAAGGCACGGCTGCGGCCACAACATCACTTCACACGACTTCTTCTGACCGAGAGCGGCCTGGCTGACCTGAAGTAACCGCGTTCTGGCGGGGAAACCTTGGGCAGACCGTAAGCGTGTAGGCGTCATCCCTCCCACCGCGAGCTGCGCGAACGCGGCGCACGCTGCAGCTACAGCACCCTGCGCGACTACGTCCGGCCACTGCATCCCGGCCGCAGGGCCGAGGCAACCACACCGCCGATGGCCCGACCCCCCTCGCCCCGCGAGGCTCCCCGCTGGATCACCTGCCACCCCGACCACCTGCGCGAAGACGACCAGCAGCAGCTCAGGAGGCTGCTCGCCCGCTCACCCGAGCTCACGGCCCCGCCTCGCGGCGCTCATCGCCGAAGCGGGCGAGGTCCGGGCGGTGCTCTACGCCGCCGGTGCAGGACTCGGCGACGCCCCCGGGCAGCCCAACCGGGTCGACCACGACGCGATCCTCGCCTTCGCCGACGCCACACGGACCGCCGGGGTGCGCCGCTTCGTCATGCTCTCCGCAATGGGCGCCAGTCCGACCAGGTCCTGCCCGGCCGACCCGCTCGTGGCACGCAGCCCCCTTGACTGCACCGTGGTACGGCCAGCCTGGTTCCGCGAGGGCCCCGGCACCGGCCGAGTCCACCTCGCCGCCACCACCGGCCGGGCGAGATCGACCGGGCCGACACCGCCGCCGTCCTCGCCACCCTGCTGACCGTCCCCGCCACCAGCCCGTCCCTTCTGGAACTCGTCACCGGTCCCACCCCCGGCGGCCAAGACCGTCGCCCAGCTCACCCAGACCACCCAGGCCCCCGGCTGAAGCGCCCCCGGACGGCCGCAGAGCGCATCCCCTGGGACGGCCAGAACGGGCTTCCGCGCCCGCCGTCGGCGCCCCACCCCTGTCCCGGCTCACAGGTGGAACCACGTGGAGAGGCCGTCATTCACCCGGGTGAGCCTGACCGTCGAAGCACTGGCCGCACCGGCTTCGTGGGCGCTGCTGTCGCACTGGCTGCCTGGCCACAACCGCTCAGCCCTTCCGGCAGACAGCGCCGGCTTCGGGCGCGGATCGACGCGTGGAGCGCCTGCGGGCTCCTACGCCGCGCGGACTGGTACTCGGCTGCCACGACTGCCCACGGGTCGAGTTCTAGCCATCGCCGAAGTGGCACAGCAGTACACCTGCCGGCGCTGCGGCGCCCGTCAGGCCGGCCTGGAGCCGGTCCTCGCCGGTCTCGGACCAGCCGAGCGACAGGGCGACCTTGTCGGCGAGGCGGAAGCCGAACCCGCGTACTTCGGTCAGGCGGTAGGAGCGCTCGCGGAAGGGAGCATCGACCGGAATGTCGCCGACTGGCTCGGCAAGGCCAGCCGCGCTCCCCGGGTTCTTGCGGCCCGCCCGCAGACGGACCGCCTCTCGGGGCGGGAGGGCCGCCCGGCCGGGTGCGGTCGGCACCGAGGTGGACATCGCTGCGACAAGCTTGAGGCACTTCACAAAATCTATAGACCGGTCTATTTTTGAGTCATGGATGGAACCAAGGGAGCCAGGACCAGCTCGCGACTGGCGGAATCGATGCTGGAACTGATCCAGCGGCACGGCTACAGCGGCACGGGACTCAACACGGTGGTGGAGCACGCGGGCGCCCCGAAAGGGTCGCTCTACTTCCACTTCCCTCAGGGGAAGGAGGCCCTCGGAGAGAAGGCCGTCGAGCTGGCGGCCGCGCGATTCGGCTCTCTCGTCGCCGACTCGGCGCGAGGGTCGGCCACGCCGGGTGAGGTGGTACGCCGTGTGATCGACGAACTGGCCGGGATGCTCGACGACAGCGACTTCCAGCTGGGATGCCCGGTCTCGGTGGTGACACTGGAGATGGGTGCGCAGAGCGAACGTCTGCGAGACGCCTGCGCCCGTGCCTTCGAGTCATGGATCGCGCCGGTCAGCGACCTGCTCAGTGCGCACGGCCGCCCTCGTCCCGCCGCCCGGGCCCTGGCGACAGCCGTGGTCAGCATGGTGGAAGGAGCGGTGATCGTCTCGCGTGCCCAGCGGTCCACCGAGCCGCTGCACTGTGCCGCCCAGGCGATCACCGTGCTGCTGGAACAGAGCGCGGAGGCTTCGGCATGAGCGCGGGGGACCGGCATGCACTGGTGCTGGGTGCAAGCGGCTTGATCGGGCGCCACCTGGTACTCGCGCTCGGCCAGGCCGGCGTTCGAGTCAGCACGGCCAGCCGGAGCCATGAGTCCTACCAGCGGCTGACTCGCTGGCTGGCCGGGCGCGGGTACGACCAGAGCCCGGCCGACCTCCGGGTCAACTTCGCCAAGGCGTCACTGATCGACGGCGAGTGCGACCACATCACCGAGATCTACAACTGCGCCGGCGCCTACCGGTTCGGCATGTCGGTGGATGAGGCGCGTCGCGCCAACGTGGACAGCGTCCGCGCGGTCGTCGCGTTCGCGGCGCGGCTGCCGAACCTGCGCCGCCTGGTTCAGGTCTCCGGATACCGCGTGGGCGGGCAGGACGCCGCCCCGTGGAGCGAGGAGTATCGACAGGAGGCCTACCGGGCCCTGGGCGCCTACGAGGCGTCCAGGGCCGAGGCGGACGCCGTCTTCCAGGACCTGGCAGGGCAGTTGGGCGTTCCCTGGTCCATCGTCAACCCGGCCAGCGTGATCGGCGACAGCGCCACCGGGGAGTCCGACCAGTACCTCGGACTCGCCTCCAATATGAAAGACCTCTGGCACGGCTCGCTTCCCGCGCTCCCGGGCAACGGGCACACGTTCGTCCCCGTGGTCGCGGTCGATTACCTCGCCCGTTTCATGACGCTGCTTCCGATGGACGAGGCCACCCACCGCACTGCGTACTGGACGCTGGACGACGACACGCCCGCACTGCCCGACCTGCTCACGCTCATAGCGGAGCACTACGGTGTCAAGGCACCCAGGACACGGGTCCCGGTGTCCCTGCTCAAGCGGCTGCCCCAGTGGCTCACCAAGGCCGACCCGGAGACCCTGACGTTTTTGTCGACCGACCGCTACCCGACCGATTCGGCCCGTGCCTTCGCCGCCCGGCACGGGCTGGCCATGCCGGACACCGCCACGACGATCCGCCGCTGGGCCGACCACCTTGCAGCCCACCGCTTCGGCGACGCCCCCGCAGGTGACAGACGATTCACCAAGCTGGGCGGGATACGGACTTTCGAGCTCGGCAAGGCAGGCGCACCCACGGTGGTGCTGCCCGGTCTGCCGGTCAACGCCGACACCTGGGCGCCGGTCGTCACGGCGGTCGGGCACGCGCGCGCCGTCGACCTGCCGGGGCTGGGCATGAGCGCCGGATGCCGCGAGGACTGGCAGTCCTGGCTGACCGCGCTGGTCACCGAGACCGGTGCCCGTCACTTGGTGGGTCACTCCATCGGCGCCGCGGCCGCCGTCGACGCCGCGACCGCCCACCCCGATGCGGTGGATCAACTCACGCTGGTGTCACCGTTCTTCCTGCAGGGGCACCCGCCCCGCACCGTCAGGCGGACGGCCTTGACCCGCTGGTACCTGAGGCGGACACCCCCCGAGGCGCTGGCCGAGCGGCTGACCGGCACCACGGGCCACGCGGCCGCGCTCCGGTCGGCTGTCGCGGATCTCCGCCGGGGCACCGTTGGGGCTACCGCCGCCGGGCTTCTGGCCGCCACGGCGAACCCGCAGTGGCGTGCTGACCTCCAGGCCAAGCTGCAGCACTACCCAGGGCGTGTCCACATCGTCCTGGGCTCCGACGATCCGCTCACCGTCGAGGGACAGTCGCTGCTGGACACTCTCCCGCACGCCACCGTGACAGTGGTTGCCGGCGCGGGGCACCATCCTCAGCTGACGCACCCAGAAGTGGTCGCTCAGGCCATCGGTCCGCAGACCGCCTTCCTGAGCTCGCACAGTGAACCCGGCGTCAGGGCGGCACGCGTACGACCGCGGTGACGAGGTGCTTGGCAGTCGAGTCAGGGCCTCGGCTGGCTGGGCGGTGGCGTCGTGGATGTCGGCGACCTCCCGCAAACGGTCCGCGTTGCGCTTCAGCCGCCGACCGACCGGTTCGGGGGAGGCGGCCGCCAGGATATCCAGCTCGCCGGCCCGCTCGCGCAGGCCGGCAGCGTGGGTATCGGTGCGGACGGCGTTGCCGCAGCCCGGCTGGCAGGCGTACTGGTTGGGCGCGGTCACATCGGTATCCGGGTCGCACAGAGCCGTGTCCCGTTTGAACACGCAGATCAGGTGGGCGTCGGGGTTGTCGAACAGGACCATTCCGTCGCGAGCGAGGAACGCGGCGGCCTTCTTCGCGAACACCTTGTGGACGGTGCGGCCTTCGAAGCGGGGTGTGGTCGCGGCGGCGGTCAGGGCACGGCGGGCAGCCGGGCCGGAGATCTTCTCACCGGCGGCGATCCGCTCGTGCAGGCGAGCCGCGGTGTCGGCGGCGGCGAGAGCCGTCTCGACGTCGAGCACGCTGTGGATGCCGCGCCGGCTGCGGGTCCCGTACCCGCCGGCGACGCGGGCGTCCAGGACCGTGCGCATGTGCCCGTACTGTGAGGTCGATCCGGGCGGCCCGCCCGGACGGCGCCCCGATCCACGTCATCCTGGACAACCTGTCGGCCCACAAGGGCCAGCAGATCAGGCGCTGGGCGGCCAAGAACCGCGTCGAGCTGTGCGCAGCGCGTCGTGGACCCGGTCCCAGGTGCCGTCCGCCGTCCAGGCCCGGAACCATCGGTAAGGCCGCGTCCCACGGTGCCAGATCGTGCGGCACCAGCCGCCAGGCCCATCCGCTGACCAGCACGTACAGCACGGTGTCCACGACCAGCCGACGCGGGAACTTCAGCGGACGACCGCGCCGTCGCGGATCCCGCTCCGGCAGCAGCGGCTCGATCACTGCCCATCGAGCATCCGTCAACGACGAGTCAGGAGCGCTCGCACGAGCAGACACACATGACGGTGATCTTCGCGGATGCCTCAAACGCGAAGATCACCGCCAGTGCATCGCGCCACGGAGTTGATCACTTGCCCAACACTTTCTCAGCCCTGCGAGGGGGTCCAGAACGCGGTGATCCTCGCGACGCCGGGCCCGAGCCCCTGCCAGGAACCGTCGAAATCGAGGACGGCCACGGAGGCGGTCGGGAACCCGGACTCCTCCACCCGCTCGGAGAGGCCGTCGTCGGCTTTTCCGGTGAGGAACCCGACCAGCTCGGGCAGGCTCGGATTGTGTCCGACGAGGACGAGGTTGCCCACGTCGTCCGAGGTCTCCCGCACCATCGCGACCAATCCGGCGATCCCCGCCTCCCGCCGATGGATGTCCACGCTCAGGTCGTAGAGCCCCCGTTCGTGGACCGTCTCGGGGAGCCGTGCCAGCATGGCGCCCACGCGCTCCCAGGTCTCCGTGGTCCGGCGAGCTCCGGACACCCGCGCGAGATCGGGCGTGATGCCGGAACCCGCCAGCCACCGCCCGGCCCGGGACGCCTCCTCCTGCCCTCGCCCGTCGAGCCGCCGTTCCTCGTCGACCGTCGTCTCCCGCTCGGCCTGCGCATGACGGATCAGAACGATCCTCCGGCCGGTACCCGTGATCACGTTGGCCTCCCCTTGTCCGCCGGCAGCGGTGCGGCCCGGTGGAATCGCTTGATCCTTTGCATCCGGACACTACCGGGACGGCTCCGGCGCCCGCGTCCGTCGGAGCAGCCGGCGGCTCGACGACGAAGCCAGGGCATGGGCTGACGACAAGACCTGCGCCAGCCGGGCGATCCGCCGTCTGCTGCGGCACCGGGGCATCGTGGTGACCCCCGAGCGTAGAGGCCAGGGGGCCAACCGCCTGCGTCCGTGGTGACCTCGGTGTGGAGCCGGACGGTGACGAATACCGATTCGACGACCTCGATCACGCCGACCGCCTCGCCGACGACCTCAACAACCAGTAGTGATCTGTTAACCCAACACTTTCTGAGCCGTCGCACCATGGACACGACGAAGGGGCCGGCCTCCCGAGCAGTGGGAGACCGGCCCCTTCGGCCTTCGGTGCGGGCCGCTGGCGTCAGCGCTGGACGGTGGGCCGCAGGGTGGTGACGGCGCCGTAGTGGCCGTCCGAGGCGCCGCCGACCTCGATCCGCACCGGCGCGGCACCGGTCCGCTTCAGGCCGACCCGGAAGGTGTACTCGACCGGGTTGCCCTTCATCACGCCCACCAGCTGGGCCGGCGCCACCCCGAGGTTCCCGTTGCAGTCCTCGGTCACCTCGAAGGACTTCCACTCGCCGCCGACCTTCGCCTCCATCGTGACGTCCGACGCGGACAGGCCCTCGCTCGCGGAGGAGGACAGCCGCACCACCGGGCGCAGCAGGTGAGGTCCGTCGGGCGAGGCGACCTTGAAGGTGAACTCGGTCGGGGTCTTGCCGACGGTGAGCGGGGTCGGCTTGGAGGCCGAGGCCAGCGTCGGGCGGTGGCGGTCGACGACCTTCGTGGTCACCACGCTCTTCGTCATGTCCGTGTACGACGTGGTGTGCGGGGCCGGGGCGTCCGCCTCGACGGTGAGGCTGCCCGGCTGGTTGCCCGCGTCGAGAGCCATCCGGTACTCGACGGTGCGGCTCTCACCCGCGGCCAGGGTGAAGGCCGCGTCGTTGCCGGTGCCGGCGTAGTCCATGCCACCGCCCTGGCTCAGCGCCGGCAGGGCCTTCCAGCCGGAGGCGTCCTTGCGCTCCAGGGTGCCCTGCGCCATGGAGAGCATCCGCTGGCACTGCGCGCCCTCGTACTGCTGGGTCGCGAC
>NZ_JBSFKQ010000092.1:0-12624 GCF_053598615.1 Kitasatospora sp. NPDC001095
TCGTCCGCCACGCCCTGCAGCAGCGTGCGCACCCGCACCCGGTCCTCGTCCCCGAAGTGCCGGCTGGCACAGATCATCCGCACCAGCGGGTCGTCGAGGACGACGGAGCGCCCCAGTTCCTCGGCCAGGCCGTCCACCAAACTCTGCAGCGCCTCGCCTCCCGCACGCGCGCGCCGGATCCACATCGTCATGATTGCCTCCCGGCGCATTCATACAAGGAGTGGAACAGGAGGGGCGGGCATTCGACAAAACGAGGAAACAGCGGCTCCCCGCGGGCCGGACGGCCTCTCCCCGGGCCGCTTCCACGCCTGGAAGAGCCTCCGCGCACACGGCCGGAGCGCGGCCACTGCCAGTGAACTCCCCTGCCGCACAGCCGAGTTGACCGAAAGCCGGGACCGGACGGCGACCGCCGCTCCGGTCACCGGCCGCGCCGCCCCACAACTGTCGTACGGAGTGGACGCGACGGCGGGGAGCCCGCGTCCGGCCCCGTCCACCGCGCGAAAGGTGCGCGGATCGTCACCCCGCGGTGCACGGGCGGAACATCCGCCCCCGCCGCCGCCAGCTAACCTGAGGACCGGTTCCGCCTCCCCCTGCTCCTCGGCAGCTCCCAGGGCTCGAGGCAGGAGCGTCGCGCCGTCACCGGCGCCGACGCTCCGATCGTCCGGTGTGGCCCCGTCCCGATCGGACACCGCACCCGCCGGCCCCACGCCGGCCCCGGACGGCCCCTCTCGGCCTCGCGCCGGCCCCACCCCGACACCGCCCAGGAGACCTCCCGTGCCCACGCACCAGCCCCTGCCCAGCCCCCAGCCCGGCCCGGACGCCACCACCACCGACCTCACCCTCGACGCCCGGCTGGTCCTCGGTGAGCACGAGTCCGTCGACATCCCGGTGCGCCTCGGCTACCGCAGGGACGACCCGCTCGCCGTCGCACTCGAGTTCCTCGGCCCCGCCGCGGAAGCGGGCACCTGGCGCTTCTCCCGCGACCTCCTCTGGGAGGGTCTGCAGAGACCCGCCGGCCTCGGCGACGTCCGCATCTGGCCGCCCTGCACCTGCCACGGCCGCGCCTCCCTGCGCATCATGCTCCGCGGCTGCGGCACCGTCGTCCTCATCGACCTGCCCTCCCGCCAGGTCCGCCGCTGGCTCCGCCGGGACTGCTTCACCCTGGTGCCCCAGGGCTCCGAGGCCGGCCTGATCGACTGGGCCGCCGAACTCGACGGCCTCGCCGCCTGACGCCCCGGCGTCGCGGAATTCCTGACAGACTTCTCCCCGGGAGGGTGTGTGCTGCTGCTCGACCTCGACACGGTGTCACCTCGTGAGCGCGTGGATGCGTTCCACCACGCGTTGACGGATTCGCAGGTACCCAACGACATCGCCCACGAGGAGCCGGCGACCGGTATCCACGCGCGCATGGAGATGTGGCGCGTCGGCGGACTGGACTTCTTCGCCACCCGGAACTCGGGCTTCCGGGTGCGGCGGACGGAGCGGCACGTACGCCACCACCGGGAGCACCCCATCGTCTCGGTCTCGCTCCAGCCCCTGGGTGTCCACCGGGCCGAGGTCGCGGGCCGGCAGACGCTCCTAGGATCCGACGACATCTGCGTCTTCCACGAGTTGTCGCCCCGCGTGTACGGCTGGTCCGGCGACGGCGCGTCCCAGGTCGTCATGTTCGACATGAACCGCCTCGGCGTGCCGGTGGACACCGTGGTGAGGGCCTCCCAGCGGCTGCGCGCCAGCCCGCTCCACGGCCTGGTGCTGCAGCACCTGCGGGGTCTGTGGAGCGATCCCGGCCGGCTGGAGACCGACGCCGGCTCGGAGGCCCTGGCATCCGCCACGACGGAACTCGTCCGCGCCCTGCTCCTCTCGGCGGCGCACGCCGAGGAGGCCGTCGAGGTCAGGTCGACGATGGACGAGACGCTGGTCACCCGGATCACGGCCTACGTGCGCTCCCACCTGGCGGACCGCTACCTGACGCCGGAGCGGATCGCGGCGGAGCACGCCGTCTCCGTCCGCCGGCTCTACGCCCTGCTCAGCGGGGCGGGGATCAGCCTGGAGCAGTGGATCATCGCGGAGCGGCTCGGGAAGGCGCGGCGCATGCTCGCCTCCCCGCGCTACGACCGCCTGACCATCGCCGCGATCTCCGCCCGGTGCGGGTTCAGCAGCCCGAGCCACTTCAGCCGCCGCTTCCAGGCGGCCTGCGGGGTGTCCCCGAGCGAGTACCGGCGGCTCGGTGGCGCCGTCCCGGTGGGCGGCTTCGAGTGAGTCGGCGGCTTCGGGTGACCTGACGCGCAGTCCTCACCGCGATCGGTCCGGGGCGGTTCCCCACCGGGCGCACGACGGCCCGGCGTTCCCCGCAGCCAGGGACAAGAACCGTGCAGGGTGGGGCATCGCGGCAGTGTCAGCGTTTCTCCAGGACGTGCGGAACCGGCGAAAGAACCGGGTCCGGGGCCAGGGCACGGGAAGCCCCTGGTCCCGGGCCTGCCGGTCCCTCGTCCCGGAGAGACGAGCACCGACGAGGACTGCCCATGACCGAACAGTGGCGGCGAACCCCCGCCGAAAGTGCCGCGCTGCAGGAACTGATCGACGAACTCGCGGGGGAGCTCCGTCGGTCCGTGGCCCTGGCCGACTCCTCGATCGGGCGCATCCGCTCCAGCCGGCACTTCGACGACGCGGACCCGGCCCGCGTCCACAGCCTCCTGCACGGACGGGCGAGCGGCGAAGTCGTCCGCCACATCCTCGACCAGGGCGTCACCCAGTGGACCGGGCCGGGTTTCACCGAGGGCCTCGAGGAGTCGGGTCTGCTGCCCCGCTACTGCGTGCCGCTGCGTGAACGCGGCCATTTCCTCGGCCTGTTGACGGTCATCGCGCCGGACGCGTCGCTGCCGCCGGAGGCGACCGAGGCCATCGCCCGGGCCACACCCGCCATCACCGGCCGGCTGTACGCCGACCGCGTCCTGGCCGGCACCGCGCGGAGCGAGGAGCAGGACCTCCTGCTGTCCCTGCTGGACCCGAGCCCCGCCACGCGCGCCGAGTCCCGCAAGCGGCTCCTGGACGGCGCGCTGCTCCCGGACGCGCCCCACGCGGTGGTCAGCGTCGTGCAGCTGGGATGCTCCCGGGTGCCTCCCGGACGGGTGGCGACCGCACTGCACGGGGCGCTGGAGGGACTGCGCCGCACCCGGTCGGCGCACGGCGCCTTCGCGGTCACCCCGAACCGGGCCGTCCTGCTCCAGCTGTCCGACCGGCCGTTGGACCAGGAGGTGCTCCGGGAGCAGTCCGCCCGCATCATGGCGGCCCTCGGCACCGATCCCGCCGCCTCGACCGCTCCCGTCATCGGCATCGGCGGCCGGCAGGCGGGCCTCGCCGACGCGCGGGCCTCCTACGAGCAGGCGCTCGTCGCCGTGCGCGCCGCACGCCGGATGCCGGAGCTGAAGGGCATCGGTTCCTGGGAGGAACTCGGCGAGTTCGCCGTGATCCTCCAACTGCCGGACCACGCCCTGAACGAGTCACTGCTCCCGAAACCGCTGCGCGCCCTGCTCGAGTCCGGCTGCGGACAGCGCCTGGAGACGACCCTGCGGTGCTTCCTCGACCAGGCCGGTTCGGTCCCCAGGACCGCCGAAGCACTCCGGATCCACCGCACCTCGCTCTACTACCGGCTGCGGCAGATCCAGGAGATCACCGGGCTCGACCTGGACAACGGGGCGGACCGCATCACCCTGCACCTGGGCCTGCGCATCCGGGAACTCCTGCTGTCCCTCGGCACGTCGGGCGAGGACGCCGGACGCCGACAGCAGTCCGCCGCAGCGGGCGACGCTCCCGTCGACCGGACGCCCGGCGCCGGTCCGCGGGGCCTGCGCGGCACGAGGGCCCGCCCGGGACGGCAGGCCCGGCCGAAGCCGACGCACGCCCGACGGGATCGGGCCGACCACGTCCGGGGCGAGGCCGCTTAGGGCCTGGGGGAGGCAGGCCGGGTCACTGCCTCTCCCCCGCCGCCCGGCGGGCACGCTCGTTCACCAGCCAGTCCGTCGGTGACAGGCCGTAGGCACCGCGGAAGGCGCGGCTCAGCTGCCCGGGGCTCGTGAAACCCCACCTCCGGGCGATGAGCCCGACGCTGAGCGAGTGCGCCGGGGTCGCGAGCAGCGCCCGGCGGCACCCCTCCAGACGCTGTTCCCGGATCCACTCGCACAGCGTCCGGCCCTCGCCCTCGAAGAGCCGGTGCAGGTACCGCACGGAGATGCCCTGCGCCCGGGCGACGCCCTCGGGGGTGAGCCCGGGGTCGGACAGGTGCCGGCGCACGAACTGCCGCACGCGGAACAGCACGGCGTCGTTCACGCCGGACAGCTCGTCCGTCGGCCGGGTCGCCGTCGGACGGGCGTGCGGTGTCGAGGCCGCGGAGCGACCGCCGTCCTCCATGGGTGGGGGGATTCGAACTGCCATGGTGCCAGCATGCCGGTGCGGCGGGGCCGGGCGCATGAGTCAGGTGACTGGTCCGCGCGGGCGGCGCCGGCCCCGCTCAGGCCAGGTGCGCCCGCAGGAAGCCGCCTCGGCGGTGCCGACCAGCGCCGGCGGCAGCCCGGCGAGCAGCTCAACGGTCCGCCTTGCTCTGCAGCAGGTCGCGCAGCTGGTGCCGGCTGCTGACCCCGAGTTTGGGATAGGCGTTGTACAGGTGCGAGCCCACCGTGCGGGGCGACAGGAAGAGCTGTTCACCGATCTCGCGGTTCGACAAACCCTGCGCGGCCAGGCGGACGATCTGCTGCTGCTGGGCGGTCAACCCGTCCAGGGAGGCCGCGGATTCGACGGCGTGGTCGGTGTTGTTCGCCACGCCGCTGGCGCGCAGTTCCTGGCGGATCGCGGTGGCGAACGGCTGGAATCCGAGGACGTCGGCGGTGTCCAGCGCCGCGACGAGTTGCTGCCGGGCCTCGGAGGGGCGCCTGGCGCGGCGCAGCCAGATCGCGTAGCTGAACCGGGCCTGCGCCCGCTCGACCGGCCACTGCTCGCCCTCGGCGTTCACCAGCGCGAGGCGGAAGTGGTACTCGGGGTCCGGGCCGGGATCCAGCAAAGCGGTGGCGTGGTGCAGCAGGAGCGTCATCCGGACCGTCGGCCGCTCCCCGTGCACCGAGCGCACCCGCGCCAGCACCTCCGCCGCGTCCTCGCTCGTGCCGGCCCGCTGGGCGGCCAGCGCGAGTTCCGCGACGCAGCGCGACGAGAGGAACGGGTGCACCGGAGTGCCGTCCTCGGCGAACAGCCTCCGGAGCCAGCGGTAGGCGTCGGCCCACTCCGCGTGGGACATCGCGACCAGGGCGACGGCCCGCACGAGCCGGGCCCGGGTGGCGGCGTTCTCGTAGCCGTCGAACGGGACCTCCGGCCAGGTGATCAGGTTCGCGGGGGCGGTCCCGCGCAGTGCGCGCAGGGACAGGTCGAAGGCCTCCAGGTCGGCCTGGGGGCGGGTCAGGCGCAGCACCGCCGCCTGGTCGGTCGCCTCCTCCACCCGGGCGGACACCTCCGACCACTGGCCGGTCGCCAGGAGGGTGTCCAGCAGGGGGGCCAGGTGCCAGGCCCGCAGGCCGAAGGCCCGCCGCCCGCGCAGGTAGGCGTCGGCGGCACGGTAGTGCTCCAGGGTGACGCCCGGGTCGTCGGAGAGGTAGCCGACCGAGGCGACGGCGAGGCGCCTGGTCAGCTGGTCCCGTCCGTCCAGGGGGCCGCTGCCCATGAGGGCGTCGGGGCCTTCGACGGCGCGCGACGCGCTCGTGGGCCGGGTCTCCGTGCCCTGCACGAAGCCCGCGAGCACGCCGGTCGGTCCTGGCCTGGACGCCCGGTGGTCGTCAGGGCCGGGCCCGGCTTCGCGGAGGCCGGCGACCAGCTCCGAGAGCCGGGCGCGGTGCTCCGGCAGGCCGGACTGCTCGGCGATCGCCGAGGCCAGCGTCACCGACCGCGCGTCGACGGCGGCACCGACCGACGGGTGCCGGGCCGCGCTGTCGAGCAGAAGGGCGAACGCCTCCTTCTGCCGGGAGGAGTGGGACAGGGCGGTCGCCACGGCCAGGTCGGCCTCGCGGGTGAGCCGGGGGTCGGTGTTGACGCTCAGGAAGCGCGTGTGGAGGCTGCTGACCCAGTCCAGGTCCCCGACGGCGACGGCCGCGTCCAGGGCCCCGGCGAGGAGCCGGGCCCGCTCGTCGGTGCTGGTGCTGAACCGGGCGGCGTCCTCCAGGGCCCGCGCGAGGGTGAAGTCGTCCGCCGAGTGCCTGGCCGCCGCCCGCAGGCCCTCGGTGAGCGAGGCGTCCGGGACCACTGCGGCGGCCACCAGGTGCCGCGCCCGGTCGAGCGGCCGCCCGCCGGCCCGCTCGGCGAGGTCCCGGTGGGCACGGGTCAGCACCGCGGCGGACTGCCCGGTGGACGCGGCGACCCTGGCCAGCGGGTGCCGGAAGACGATGTGACCGTCGATCAGGGCGACGATCCCGGCCTCCTCGGCGGGGGCCCAGATCGCCAGGTCGGTGGTGTCCAGTGCGGCCATCACGGCGGCCGCGTCGTCGCCGGGCAGGGCCACGGCGGCGTAGAGGAGGGCCGTGCGCGTCCGGGCGGGCAGCGGCGCGATCAGGGTGTCGAACCTGGTCCGGAGGTTCCGTAGGCGGGGGGTGCGCTCATGGGCCAGGGCCGGATCGGCGCCGGAGGCCCGTCGACGGCACAGCTCCAGCAGGGCGGACGGATTGCCCTCGGCCTCCTCCAGCACCTCCAGGCGGGTGCGCCCGACGGGCGCGCCGGGCACCGAGTCCAGCAGCTCGGCGGAGGAGCGCGGCGACAGCGGCGCGACGTGCAGCAGCTCGACGTCGGCGGGCAGGTCCAGCAGGGCCTCGTCGTCGCGCGAGGCGAGCAGGAGCGACACCCGGCTCCCCTCCGTACGGCGGACGAGCGACCCCAGCAGCTCCAGGGTGGGGCGGTCGCAGGCGTGGGCGTCGTCGACCGCGATGAGGACCAGGCCCGGGGCGCAGCCGTGGTCGGGGCCGCCCGACCGGCTCAGCAGCGCCGCGGTGCCGGCCGCCACGTCCGACGCGGACGGCGCGGTGGCATCCGGCCCGATGGCGAGCGCGGCGAGCAGGGCCTGCCGATGAGGCTCGCCCAGCGTCGGCACCCGGTCCGTCAACCGGGCGAGCAGGTGGCGGAGCAGCCCGTACGGAACCCCGCTCTCCGGGGCCCAGCCCTGAGCCGTCAGCACCACCGCTCCGGCTTCGGCCGCCTGCTCACAGGCCGTCCGCAGGAGCCGCGACTTCCCGACGCCCTCCGAGCCGACGAGCACCAGAGCCCCCGAGGTCCCGGGCTCCCGCCGGACGTGGCGATGCAGTTGCTCCAGTTCGGCGCCACGCCCGAACAGCGTGCCGGTGCCGTGGGCGGAGGCCGGTCGCCCCCCGTGGTCCTCCGGTTCGTCCCGAACCGTCTCCATGATCGTCATCGTCGCACTCCACACTGCCCGCCGCGACCACCGCAGCACCTCTCCACATTGTCGATCTTGCTCGGGGCCGGGCCCGTCCTCGCACCGCACCGGCCCCGCGCTCCGCTTCCCTGCCGGAGCGGGAGCGATGCGCTGAGGCGCAAGTACGGGCGGTGGCGGCCCCCCAGGGTGACCGTGTCGCGGATCGTGGCCTCCGGGCCTCGGGTTCGAAGACAGGCCCGGGCTCCGCCCCTGCCGCGAGGTCGCGGACCTCGTCCGAGGGTGCGCCGTGCGCGGTCGGGATCCCGCGCCGCCCGGCGCCGTCCGGATCCTCGCCACCCTGCCCGCCCCGGCGGCGGACGCGGCCACCCCCGTGCCGAAGTCCCCGTTCCTCGACGGCGTCGTACGCGACGACAGCGGCACCCTGTACTTCACCCACGCGACCGGGACCGCCGACCTCACCGGCATCTGGAAGCCGGCCTCCGGCGGCGCCCCGCGACGCGTCACCGCCCTGCCCTCCGACGCCCTGCCCAACGGCCTCGCCCGGGACGAGCGCACCGGCTCCCCGTACGCCGCCGACTCCGTCCTCGGCACCGTCTGGCGCGTCCCCGCCCGCGGCGGCGCCGCCGTCCCGTGGACGACCGGCACCGACTTCAAGCCGAACGGCTTCCTCGGGGCCAACGGCATCAAGATCCGCGACAGGGCCGTCTGGGGCGGCGACCTCGACAACGGCACCCTGCCGCGCGTCCCGATCCGGGCCGCCGCCACCGGGCTGACCGGCATCGACGACTTCGCCTTCACCGGCCGCGGCAACCAGGTCCTGGCCGCCCTCGACAGCGGCAACCGGATCGCCCTGGTCGCCGACAACGGCACCCGCACCATCGTGCTGAACCAGGCGGACAGGCTGCAGAACCCCACCTCGGTGGCCGTCCGGGGCGACCGGGTCCGGGTCGCGGACGCCGCGTACCCGACCCGGCAGGACCCGAACCTCCTCAGTTCACCGCGCTGCGCTACTTCACCCTCGACGGCACCGACCACGCCAGCCACAAGGAACAGGGCAGCATGATCCGCCGCTACATCATCTGGCGAAACCGCCACGCCGACGACCAGCGCCTACGCGCCGTCGTCGACAGGGCCAACGCTGCCTGATCCGGCGCTAAACGCCGGTAGTGCCATCGATGCGTTCCCGAACCAGGTCGGCGTGGCCGTTGTGGCGGGCGTACTCCTCGATCATGTGGACGTAGATCCAGCGGAGGTTGACGTCCTGCTCCATGAAGCGGCCCGTATCGGCCAGAGCGCGGTCGGCGCAGTGCTCGCGGGCGCGGGCGATCTCCGCGTGCCAGGTGGCGAGGGCGTCGCTCAGGGTGGCGCCCTCAGCCACATCGAAACCACCGTCGGGGGCATCCGGGTCGGCCTGCGGGTCGTAGATGGGCGGAGCCTGTTCTCCGGCGAACACGCGGCGGAACCAATTCCGCTCCACCTCCGCCATGTGCTGGACCAGGCCGGTCAACGTGAAGCCGGACGGCGGCACGGACGCCACGGCGGCCTGCTCATCGTCCAGCCCCTCGCACTTCATGGCCAGTGTCGTGCGGTGGAAGTCGAGCCAGCTCTCAAGCGTCGTGCGCTCGTCGGCGTTCAGGGGCGGCATAGGACGATCGAAGGCGCTCATCGGTTGATTATCGCCAGCGTCCGAAGCCGTCGACAGGCGGGGCCTCACTACAGGGCGAACCTTGCCTGATGCGGCACTGGCTCTGCCGCCGGAGCAAGAGCACCCCCGCTGCCGTGCCCGAGGGTCCGGTGGCGGGGGTCACCGGTCGACGGGCGCGACCGCCGCGGGGTCGGAGGCGACGGACCGCCTGCGGCGCGTCGCCCGGCCTCACCAGGGTCGGCTGTGCAGCGCCATGTGCACCGTGTCGACGATCTGGATCAGCGCGGCCCGGGTGGTGCCCGTGGGATGGATCCCGCCGATCAGCAGGAAGCCGTGCATCACCCCCTGGTAGCGCGTGGCCACCACCGGCACCCCGGCCGCGCGGAGCCTGGCCGCGTAGGCCTCGCCCTCGTCCCGCAGCACGTCGGCCTCCGCCGTGACCACCAACGCCGGCGGTAACCCGGCGAGTTGATCCACGGACGCCCGCAGCGGTGCCGCCGTCACCTCCGTCCGACGGTCCCGCTCGGGCAGGTAGTCGTCCCAGAACCGGCGCATGTGCTCGCGGTGCAGGAAGTAGCCGGTGGCGAACCGGCGGTAGGACGGGGTGTCGAAGTCGGCGTCGGTCACCGGGCAGAGCAACACCTGGTGGACCAGCGGGAGTTCACCGCGCTCCCGGGCCAGCAGCGTCAGCGCCGCCACCAGGTTCGCCCCGGCGGAATCCCCGACGACCGCGATCCGCTCCCCCGCCAACCCGATCTCATGACCGTGCTCATGGATCCACCGGGCCACCGCGTAACACTGCTCGACGGCCACCGGGTAGCGCGCCGCCGGGGCCCGGGCGTAGTCCACGTACACGACGGCGGCATCCGTGCCCAGCGCGAACTCCCGCACCAGCCGGGCGTAGCAGTCGGCGTCACCGAGCGACCAGCCGACGCCGGGCAGGAACAGCACCACCGGACTGGGCCGGGCGGCGCCGACGGGCCTGGTCACCTGGACGCGCACCCGCCCGGTCGGTCCGCAGGGCAGGGTGAGCCACTGCGAGGTGACGCCGCTGGGGTCCTCCTCGTCCTCGTACCCGTCGCCGGCCTGTGCCTCGCCCGGTACGCCGTCCGGTACGCCGTCGGGGATGAGGAAGGAGAGGTCCGGCAGCCCGGTCGCGGAGCGGCCGGCTCCGGCGTCCAGGAACTCCTGGAACGCCCGGTCGAGCACCGGACGGCGGTCGGGCAGCGGGGTGGGATCGGACAACTCATCGCTCCTGGCCTGGTCGGATCGGTGCGGCAACGCGAACCCCGCCCTGGTGTGGGAAACTGGCCCCGGTGGCCTGATGGTGCACGGATCCCCCTTCGAGGGCACGGGCGTCCGGCCGATGCCGGGAGTTCGCTCGGGGCAGGACGGCAGGAGCGGGTTCAGGAGGAATGACGGCCGTCCACCCGGGCTGCGTAGGCCTGCCACTCACGCGGCGAGAGCCCGTAGGCGTCGCGGAACGTCCGGCTGAAGTGGGAGTGGCTGACGAAACCCCACCGGTGCGCCACCGCGGAGACGCTGCGCTGCCGCCGGGACGGCCGCTCCAACTCCCGGCGGCAGGCGTCCAGTCGGCGCTGCCGAACGAACTGGCCCACCGTCGTCCCGTCCTGCTGGAACAGCTTGTGCAGATAGCGCACCGAGATGTGCTGCGAGCGGGCGATCGACTCCGGCGCCAGATCCGGATCCGCGAGGTTCTCCTCGATGTGGGCCCGGATGCGTGCCAGCAGCTCCGCCGCGCCGCCCGGCCGCTCCGGCGCCTCCCGCTCCAGCAGCTCCGCCACCAGGACCGCCACGATGTCGCAGACGCTGCGCGCCAGGTGGTTGCCCGGCCGGGCCCGGTGCGCCCGGGACTGGACGACGAGCGTCCGCAGGAACTGGGCGGCCAGCGAGCCGACGCCCTCACTCCCCCGCGCCACCAGCCCGCCCGCACGCCGGACGTCGGCCTGCCGCACGCCCAGGTAGAAGCACGGGATCCGGAACTCGACCATCCGGCACTCGGCGTCCCGCAACAGGACCGCAGGGTGGCGGGTGGCGCCGATCAGCAGGTCCCCGGGCTCCAGCACCGTGCTGACGCCATGGCGGCGGACCAGGGCGGTGCCGCCGACGTGCAGGAGGACGTACAGGCAGTCCTCGGGGTCGACCCCGGGCGGCGGGGCCAGGACGTCGACGCAGCCGCTGCCGCCGTCACGGACGGCCCGGGCGAACTGCTGGACTGGGCGTTCGGGCGTGGGGCTTTCGCCTGCGGGGGTTTCGGGCATGGGCGAGGGACCCGACGGGATCACGGGAGACTCCTGACCGGTTGCGAGGGTTCGGTACGGGTGCTGGTGACGATCGCCGAGCCGCTTCGGAACGGGCGCGGCGATCGGGGGATCAGGACGATCGGGGGATCCGGAGAGGAACGGTCACGAAGCACCAGCGGGGCGCCGTCGCCGCCGCTGTCGCGGTGGGCCAGGCGCACGCCGTCGTTCGTGATCAGTTCGTGCATGGTGCTCGTTCTCGTCCGTTCGTCTCTGCTCGTGGCTTCGGGAGGTGGCGTCGGCGGGGCGGCGGCCGCGGCCCCGGCGCGGTCATGACGGCACGGGACCGCCCGGGGGCCCGTCCGCCCGGGGGGCCTGGAGCAGGTCCAGGAGCTGGAGCCCCATGTGCAGCACCAGGCGGTGCGCGCCGTCGTCCAGGTCCAGGCCCGTGATCTCCTGGATCCGGCGCAGCCGGTAGTACAGCGAGGTGCGGTGCAGTTCCAGCACCTCCGCCGTCCTGGGTACCGATCCGGCGTTCTCCAGGAAGCAGCGCAGCGTCTCCTCCAGCCGGGCGCCGGCGCCGTCGTCCAGCAGGCGCCGCAGCGGTTTGGGGACGAGGGATTCGTTGAGCGCGCCGTCGGGCAGTTGGAGGAACATCGTGTACTCCCCGAGCCGCTCCCAGTCGCCGACGCCCTCCAACCGGGGCAGCCGACGGGCCGCGCGCACCGCGACCAGGGCCTGGTCGTGGGAGATCCACGCGTCGGCGAGCACGGTCCGCCGGCCGCCCACACCCACCACGGCGTCCGCTCCGGGGCCCAGGAAGGTCGTCAGGGAGCGGACGATGTCGCGGCCCTGCTGCTCCAGGTCCTCCTCCGTCGGCTCCCGGTCGAAGACCTGCACCAGGACCGCCCGGTCCCGCTCGATCATCAGCAGACCGCGGGCCGTACGGGCGTGCCGGAACGGCTCCAGCGCGCCACGGAGGGCCACCGCGATCCGGCCGGAGGGCCCGCGCTGTCCGGTGACGGCCACGCTGGTCACCACGACGTGGGGGCCGGCCGGAAGGAGTCCGTCGTCCACCAGGCGCTGGTGCGCCGCGCAGCGCAGCGCCGAGTCCGAGCCGACCAGCCAGCCCACGAGTTGACGGGTGCGCTCCTCGTCCACCTCCGAGGCGAGGCGCTCGGCGTACATCTCGACCGCCACCGTACCGGCGACCCGGTCGATGGCCTCGGTCTCGGCCTCGGTGAGGGGCTCGCCCACCGCCACGACCATCAGGATGCCCAGCAGGTGGCCGCGCTCGCGGA
>NZ_JBSFKQ010000093.1:0-12533 GCF_053598615.1 Kitasatospora sp. NPDC001095
GCGTCGTCCAGCGACAGGACACCCGCGACGTGCGCGGCCACCAGCTCACCGATCGAGTGGCCCACCAGGAAGTCCGGACGGACCCCCCAGCTCTCGAAGAGCCGGAACAGCGCCACCTCGACCGCGAACAGCGCGACCTGGGTGAACTCCGTCCGGGCGAGAACCGAAGCGTCCTCGCCGAACACGGCGTCACGCAGGGGAAGTTCGACCCGAGCGCAGACCGCGTCGAAGGCGTCCGCGAACACCGGACAGGCCTCGTACAGCTCACGCCCCATGCCCGGACGCTGGCTGCCCTGCCCGGTGAAGAGGAACGCCGACTTCCCGCCGGCCTCGCCCCGGGTGAGGCCCGGCAGGGAGCCGCCCTCGGCGAGTTCTCCGAGCCCGCGCAGCACCGCCGCGCGGTCCGCACCGCTGAGCACCGCGCGGTACTCGTGGGCGGCGCGCCCGGTCGCCAGCGAGTACGCGGCGTCGAGCAGCGTGACCTCCGGGTGGCCGGCCAGGTGGGACTGCAGGCGGCCGGCCTGCCGGCGCAGGGCCGACTCGGACCGGGCGGACAGCACCACCGGCAGGACCGGCGGCTCGACGGCGGCCCGGTCCTGCCCGGCTTCGGCCACCGGCTGGACGCCTTCCAGGATGACGTGGGCGTTGGTGCCGCTGAACCCGAAGGAGGAGACGCCCGCGCGGCGCGGGGCGCCGGTCTGCGGCCAGTTCCGCGACTCCGTGAGCAGCTCGACGGCGCCCGCCGACCAGTCGACGTGCGGGGTGGGCTCGTCGACGTGCAGGGTGCGCGGCAGCACGCCCTCCCGGATCGCCATCACCATCTTGATCACACCGCCGACACCGGCCGCCGCCTGGGTGTGGCCGATGTTGGACTTCAGCGAGCCGAGCCACAGCGGGTCCCCGCCGCGCTCCTGCCCGTAGGTGGCGAGCAGGGCCTGGGCCTCGATCGGATCGCCGAGCACCGTGCCGGTGCCGTGCGCCTCGACCGCGTCGACCTCGCCGGCCGACAGTCCGGCACTGGCCAGCGCCGCGCGGATCACCCGCTGCTGCGCGGGGCCGTTCGGGGCGGTCAGGCCGTTGCTGGCACCGTCCTGGTTGATCGCGCTGCCGCGCACCACGGCCAGCACGGGGTGCCCGAGGCGCTCGGCGTCCGACAGCCGCTCCAGCAGCAGCACACCGGCGCCCTCGCCCCAGCCCGTACCGTCCGCGGCGCCCGCGAAGGACTTGCAGCGGCCGTCGGCGGCGAGGCCGCGCTGGCGGCTGAACTCCAGGAAGGCCCCCGGCAGCGACATCACGGTGACACCGCCGGCCAGGGCCAGCGCGCACTCGCCGCTGCGCAGCGCCTGCACGGCGAGGTGCAGGGCGACCAGCGAGGAGGAGCAGGCGGTGTCCACCGTCACCGCCGGGCCCTCGAGCCCGAAGGTGTACGCCAGCCGGCCCGAGACCACGGCGGCCGCGTTGCCGGTGCCGAGGAAGCCGTCGGCCTCCTGCGGCGCGCCGAGCAGCAGGGTCGCGTAGTCCTGGCCGTTGGAGCCGACGAACACGCCCGCCTGGCTGCCCTTCAGCGTGGCCGGGTCGATGCCGGCCCGCTCGAAGGCCTCCCAGGAGGTCTCCAGCAGCAGGCGCTGCTGCGGGTCCATCGCCACCGCCTCGCGCGGCGAGATGCCGAAGAACGCCGGGTCGAAGCGGTCCGCGTCGTGGACGAAGCCGCCGTGGCGGGCGTAGGAGGTGCCCGGGTGCTCCGGGTCCGGGTGGTACAGGGCGTCCAGGTCCCAGCCGCGGTCGGTCGGCATCTCGCCGACCGCGTCGGTGCCGGAGAGCACCAGCTGCCACAGCTCCTCGGGGGTGCGGACACCGCCCGGGTAGCGGCAGGCCATCGCGACGATCGCGATCGGGTCGTCCTGCGTCCCGGCGCCGTCGCCGGCGGCCGGACGGACGGCGGGCAGGGCCGACCGCGGCTCGGCGCCGACGAGTTCGGTCCGCAGGTGCTCGGCCAGGGCGAGCGGCGTCGGGTGGTCGAAGACCAGGGTCGCGGGCAGCCGCAGGCCGCTGGTCTCGGTGAGCCGGTTGCGCAGCTCGACCGCGGTCAGCGAGTCGAAGCCCAGCTCCTTGAACGCCCGGTCCTCCTCGACCCGGGTGGCCGAGGCGTGGCCGAGGACGGCGGCGGCCTCGGTCCGCACCAGGTCCAGCAGGTACTGGCGGCGCTCACCCTCGGCGAGGCCGAGCAGGTGGGTGCGCAGGGTGCCCGCGGCGTCGGTGGCGGCCGGACGGGAGCCGGCGGCCAGCGCCTCGCCCGCCTCGGCGATCCGGTCAAGCAGTGGGCGCGGACGGGTGGCGGCGAAGGCCGGCGCGAAGCGCGCCCAGTCGACGTCGGCCACGGTGAGCGCCGGCTCGTCCGAGCCGACCGCACCGGCCAGCGCGGCGATCGCCAGGTCGGGCGCGATCGGCGCCAGGCCGCGGCGGCGCAGCTGCTCGCCCGCCTCGCCGTCGGCCATGCCGCCGTCGGCCCAGGGGCCCCAGGCGACGGCCGTGGCGGCCAGGCCGCGGGCACGCCGCTGCTCGGCCAGGGCGTCCAGGTAGGCGTTGCCCGCCGCGTAGGCGCACTGGCCCGCGCTGCCCCAGGTGCCGGCGATCGAGGAGAACAGGACGAAGGCGTCCAGTTCGGTGTCGCCGAGCAGCTCGTCCAGGTGCGCCGCACCGGCCACCTTGGCGGCCACCACCGCGGAGAACTCCGCGAGGCCGGTGGCGGCCAGCGGGGTGGTCTGGCCGACGCCCGCGGTGTGCACGACCGCGTCGACGGGGTGCTCGGCGAGCAGTGCCTCGACGGCCGTACGGTCGGCGACGTCGCAGGCGGCGACCGTCACCCGGGCGCCGAGGCCCTCCAGCTCCGCGCGCAGTTCGGCCGCCCCCGGGGCGTCCGGGCCGCGACGGCTGGTCAGCACCAGGTGCTCGGCGCCGTGCTCGGCCAGCCAGCGGGCGACCCGGGCGCCCAGGGCGCCGGTGCCGCCGGTGACCAGGACGGTGCCGCGCGGGTTCCAGCCCGCGCCCTCGGCGCGCTCGGCCCGGACGAGCCGGCGCACGAACACGCCCGAGGCGCGCACCGCCAGCTGGTCCTCGTCGGCCGGAGCGGCCAGGACGGCGGCCAGCCGGCCCTGCGCCCGCTCGTCCAGCACCTCGGGCAGGTCGAGCAGACCGCCCCAGAGCGCGGGGTGCTCCAGCGCCGCCACCCGGCCGAGGCCCCAGACCTGGGCCTGCGCCGCGTCGCGCAGCCGGTCGGCGCGGCCGACCGAGACCGCGCCCGAGGTGGCGAGCCACAGCGGGGCGGTGAGCTCGGCGTCGGCGAGCGCCTGGATCAGGACCAGCGCCGACTCCGCGCTCGGCGCGAGCGCCAGCACACCGGCAGGGGCGGACGGCAGCTGCGCCACCAGGGCGGCCGCCTCCTCCCGCGACCGGGTGCCCGGCTCCAGTCGGTGCACCGCGGCGCCGTGGGCGGTCAGCGCCCGCTCGGCCGCCTCGACCAGGTCTGGGGCGGCGTCGCCGGGCACCAGTACCCAGGTGCCGGACAGCGTCGCGGCTGCCGTCGCGGCGGCCGTCGGCTGCCAGGTGACGCGGTAGCGCCAGCCGTCCACCGTGCGGTCGTCGCGGTTGCGGCGGCGCCAGGAGGACAGCAGCGGCAGCAGGGGCAGCAGGTCGTCCTGCGGCCCGGTGCCGTCGACCGCGAGCGTCGCGGCCAGCGCCGCCACGTCCTCGCGCTCCACGGCTGACCAGAACTCGCTCTCGGCTCCGGAGAGTTCGGCGCGCTCGGTGCCCGCCTGCGGGGCCGCCGGGAGCGGCTCCGGCCAGTAGGCGTCCGGCTGGAAGGCGTACGTCGGCAGGGCGACCCGGTGGGCGCCGGTGCCGGCGAAGACCGCCTCCCAGTCGGGCCGGACGCCGCCCGTGTGCGCGGCGGCCAGGGCGGTGGCGACGGTCCGCGCCTCCGGACGGCCGGCGCGCAGCGCGGTGGTGAACCGGGCCCGGGTGGACTCGCCCAGGCACTCCTGCGCCATCGCGGTGAGGACGCCGTCGGGGCCCAGCTCCAGGTACGTGGTGACGCCCTGGGCCTCCAGGGTGCGCATCCCGTCGAGGAAGCGGACGGCCTCGCGGACGTGGCGCACCCAGTACTCGGGCGAGCACAGCTCCTCGGCGGTGGCCAGTTCACCGGTGACGTTGGAGACCACGGCGATCTGCGGCGCCGCGTAGGTCAGGCCCTCGGCGACGGCACGGAACTCCGCCAGCATGCCGTCCATCAGCGGGGAGTGGAAGGCGTGCGAGACGCTCAGTCGCTTGGTCTTCTCGAACTTCCCGGCGATCGCGAGGACTTCGGACTCCTCGCCCGAAACCACCACGGAGGTCGGACCGTTGACGGCCGCGATGCTCACCTGAGCGGTCAGCAGAGGCAGGACGTCCGCCTCGGCGGCCTTCACCGCCACCATCGCGCCGCCCTCCGGCAGCGCCTGCATCAGCCGACCACGCGCCGCCACCAGGGCCACCGCGTCGTCCAGCGACAACACCCCGGAGACGTGCGCGGCCACCAGCTCGCCGATCGAGTGACCGGCCAGGACGTCCGGACGGACCCCCCAGCTCTCGTACAGCCGGAACAGCGCCACCTCGACCGCGAACAGCGCCACCTGGGTGAACTCCGTCCGGGCGAGAACCGCGGCGTCCTCACCGAACACGGCTTCGCGCAGCGGCAGTTCGACCCGCGCGCAGACCGCGTCGAAGGCCTCGGCGAACACCGGGTACGCCTCGTACAGCTCCCGGCCCATGCCAGGACGCTGGCTGCCCTGCCCCGTGAAGAGCACGGCGGACCTGCCGCCCCGGGCGCGGCCGCGCACCAGGTTGGGCGCGGTACGGCCCTCGGCCAGCGCCGCCAGCCCGTCGCGCAGTTCGGCGGCGTCGGCGCCGACCAGCACGGCCCGGTGCTCGTGGGCGGCCCGGGTGGTCGCCAGCGCGTAGCCGACGGACGCGGCGGTGTCGCCGTGGTCGGCGAGGTGCCGCTGGAGACGGGCGGCCTGGTCGCGCAGGCTCTGCTCACTGCGGGCCGACAGCGGCCACAGCAGCGTCCGCGGTTCGGCGCCGGCCGGGGTGGCCGGCTGGGCCGCGGGCGCGGCCGGCTCGGCCGGGGCCTGCTCCAGGACGGTGTGGGCGTTGGTGCCGCTGACGCCGAAGGAGGAGACGGCCGCACGGCGCGGACGCCCGGTCTCCGGCCAGGGCCGGGCCTCGGTCAGCAGCTCGATCGCTCCGGCCGACCAGTCGACCTCGGGCGACGGCTCGTCCACGTGGAGGGTCTTGGGCAGCACCCCGTGCCGCATCGCCATGACCATCTTGATCACGCCGCCGACACCGGCCGCCGCCTGGGCGTGGCCGATGTTGGACTTCAACGACCCCAGCCACAGCGGCTGGTCGTCGTCGCGGCCCCGGCCGTAGGTGGCCAGCAGGGCCTGGGCCTCGATCGGGTCGCCGAGCACCGTGCCGGTGCCGTGCGCCTCGACGGCGTCCACCTCGTCGGCGGTCAGCCGGGCGGCCGCCAGGGCCTGGCGGATGACGCGCTGCTGGGCCGGGCCGTTGGGGGCGGTGAGCCCGTTGCTGGCACCGTCCTGGTTGATCGCGCTGCCGCGCACCACCGCGAGAACCGGGTGCCCGTTGCGGCGGGCGTCGGACAGCCGCTCCAGCAGGAGCAGGCCCGCGCCCTCCGCCCAACCGGTGCCGTCGGCGCAGGCCGCGAAGGGCTTGCAGCGGCCGTCGGGCGCGAGGCCCTGCTGACGGCTGAACTCGACGAACAGGCCGGGGGTGGCCATCACGGTGGCGCCGCCGGCCAGGGCCAGCGAGCACTCGCCGTTGCGCAGCGCCTGGGCGGCCAGGTGCAGGGCCACCAGCGAGGACGAGCACGCGGTGTCGACGGTCACCGCCGGGCCTTCAAGGCCGAAGGTGTAGGCGACGCGCCCGGACACCACGCTGGTCGAGGCACCGGTGAGCAGGTGACCCTCCAGCGCGGAGCCGGCCAGGATGTTGGTGTAGCCCTGGTAGGCCGCCCCGACGAACACGCCGGTCGAACTGCCGCGCAGCGCGCCCGGATCGATCCCGGCCCGCTCGAACGCCTCCCACGAGGCCTCCAGCAGCAGCCGCTGCTGCGGGTCCATGGCGAGCGCCTCGCGCGGCGAGATCCCGAAGAAGCCCGCGTCGAACTCGCCCGCGCCGAGCAGGAACCCGCCCTCGCGGACGTAGCTGGTGCCGCTCTTGGTCCGGTCCTGGTCGTACAGGGCCTCGGTGTCCCAACCGCGGTCGGCCGGGAACGGGCTGATGGCGTCGCCGCCCTCCGCGACCAGCTGCCACAGCTGCTCCGGGCTGCGCACCCCGCCGGGGAAGCGGCAGCTCATCGCCACGATGACGACCGGGTCGTCGTCGGCGGCGGCCGGGACGGGCAGCGGCGCCTGCACCGCGGGCTCCTCGCCCGCGAGTTCGGCCCGCAGGTACTCGGCCAGCGCCGCCGGGCTCGGGTGGTCGAAGACCAGGGTGGCCGGCAGCCGCAGGCCGGTGACCGCGTTGAGACGGTTGCGCAGCTCGACCGCGGTCAGCGAGTCGAAGCCGAGCTCCTTGAACGCCCGGTCCGCGTCCACCTGTTCGGCGGTGGCGTGCCCGAGCGCGGTGGCCGCGTGGCCGCGGACCAGGTCGGTCAGCAGCCGCAGCTGCTCGGCGGTGGCGAGCCCGGACAGCTTGCGGGCCAGGCCGGACTTGGCCTCGCCGGCGCTGACGGCGGCCGCGGTACGGCGGCTCTTCGGCCGGACCAGCGCGCGCAGCAGCGGCGGCACGGTGCCCGCGCCGACCTGCTGGCGGATGGTGGCGAGGTCGAGCCTGGCGGGCATCAGCTGGGCCTCGTCGGTGCCCAGCGCCGCGTCGAACAGGGCGAGGCCGTCCTCGGAGGACAGCGCCCGCATGCCCGAGCGCGACATGCGCGTCACGTCGGCCTCGTCCAGGTGGCCGGTCATGCCGCTGCGCTCGGCCCAGAAGCCCCAGGTCAGGGCGTGGGCGGGCAGGCCCAGCGCGCGGCGGTGATGGGCCAGCGCGTCGAGCAGCACGTTGGCCGCCGCGTAGTTGCCCTGTCCGGCGCCGCCGAAGGTGCCGGCGGCGGCGGAGAAGAGCACGAAGGCGGCGAGGTCGCTGCCGGCGGTGAGCTCGTGCAGGTTGAGCGCACCGTCCACCTTGGGCCGGAGCACCTCCGTGACGCGCTCGGGGGTGAGCGCCGACACCACGCCGTCGTCCAGGACGCCGGCGGTGTGCACCACGGCGGTCAGCGGGTGCGCCGCCGGGACGGCGGCCAGCACCGCGGCCAGCGCGGCCCGGTCGGCGACATCACAGGACGCCAGGGTGACCTCGGCTCCCGACTCGCCCAGCTCGCGGGCGAGTTCACGCCCGGCCTCGGACTCGGCGGCCCGACGGCCGGTGAGCACCAGGTGCCGGATGCCGTACCGGGTCACCAGGTGGCGGGCCAGCAGCCCGCCGAGGGTGCCGGTGCCGCCGGTGATCAGGACGGTGCCGTCCCGGTCCGGGAGCGGCGGCATGGTCAGCACCAGCTTGCCGGTGTGCCGGGCCTGGCTGAGGAAGCGGAACGCCTCCGGCGCCTGCCGGACGTCCCAGGTCGCGATCGGCAGCAGCCGCAGCTCACCGCGCTCGAACAGGGCGACGATCTCCCGCAGCATCTCGCGGATCCGGTCCCGACCGGCCTCGACCAGGTCGAACGCCTGGTAGCGCACGCCCTCGTGGTCGGCCGCGACCACCTGCGGGTCCCGCTTGTCGGTCTTGCCCATCTCCAGGAAGCGCCCGCCGCGCGGCAGCAGCCGCAGCGAGGCGTCGACGAACTCGCCCGACAGGGAGTCCAGCACGACGTCCATGCCGGCGCCGTCGGTGGCCGCCAGGAACGCGCCCTCGAAGTCGAGGGTGCGGGAGTTGGCGATGTGCGCGTCGTCCAGTCCCGAGGCCCGCAGGGTCTCCCACTTGCCGGGGCTCGCCGTACCGAACACCTCGGCACCCAGGTGCCGGGCCAGCTGCACCGCGGCCATCCCGACACCACCGGCGGCGGCGTGCACCAGCACCCGCTCACCCGCCCGCAGACCGCCCACGTCCACCAGGCCGTAGTAGGCGGTCAGGAACACCACCGGCACGGAGGCGGCCTGAACGAAGGTCCAGCCCTCCGGGATCCGGGCCAGCAGGCGGTGGTCGACCACCGAGTACGGCGCGAACGAGCCGGAGAACAGACCCATCACCCGGTCGCCCGGGGCCAGGTCTGTCACCTCGGCGCCGACCTCCAGGACGACACCCGCGCCCTCGTTCCCCATGACCTGCTGGTCGGGGACCATGCCCAGGGCGAGCACGACGTCACGGAAGTTGAGGCCGGAGGCGCGCAGCGCGACCCGCACCTCCCGGGCGCCGAGCGGGCGGAACTCCTCCGGGCAGGGCGCCAGGACGAGGTTCTCCAGGGTCCCCTCGGCCGTGACGTCCAGCCGCCAGGCCGGGTGCCCCACCGGGGGAACGAGCCGACCCGCGGAGCCCGGACGGGCCAGCCGGGGCGCGCGGACCGCACCGGCCCGCACGGCCAGCTGCGGCTCGTCGGTGGCGAGCGCGGCGAGCACGGCCGCGGCGGCGCCGTTCGCGTCCGCCGCCTCGGCATCGAGGCCGAGGTCGAGCAGGACGAAGCGGCCCGGGTTCTCCGACTGCGCGGAGCGGATCAGGCCCCACACCGGGGCGTACGCCAGGTCGGTGACGTCCTCGCCGGTGGCGGTGGCGACGGCACCACTGGTCACGAACACCAGCCGGGACTCGGCGAACCGGTCCTCGGCCAGCCAGGCCTGGGCGGCGGCCAGCGCCCCCAGCACGGCCGCGTGCGCGGCCTCGGCGGCCGGGAACGCGCCCGACCCGTCACCGGTCACACCGGCGGCCCGGCCGAGCGGCAGGAACACCAGTTCGGGGACGTCCTGCGCCCCGGCCAGCTCCGGCAGACCGGCGAAGATCCGCGCGGAGCCGGCCAGGTCGCGCAGGACGGACGGCAGCCCGGCCGCGTCCGAAGCGACCAGCGCACGGCTCACGGCGGCGCCGTCGACCGGCTCCGACCCGAGCAGCGTCCAGTCCAGGCGGAACAGCGCGTCACGCGGGGCACCCTGACCGGCGGCCACGCCATCGGCGGAGACCTCGCGCAGCACCAGCGAGTCGATCGCCACGACCGGCGCACCGGTCTCGTCGACGGCCAGCAGCGTCACCGCGTCCGGTCCGGCGGCCGCGAGGCGCACCCGCACCCGGGCGGCACCGACGGCCGACAGACCGACACCCGACCAGGAGAACGGCAGACGTGCCCGGCCGGTGTCCGCGAGCAGCTCGCCCAGCCCCACCGTGTGCAGCGCCGCGTCGAGCAGCGCCGGGTGCAGGCCGTACCGGCCGGCCTCCGACTGGACCTCCTGCGGCAGTTCGACCTCGGCGAGGACCTCGTCCCCGAGCCGCCAGGCGGCCCGCAGCCCCTGGAAGGCCGGGCCGTAGCCGTAGCCGGCGGCGGCCAGCCGCTCGTAGAAGCCCTCGACCGGCAGCTCGACGGCACCCTCCGGCGGCCAGACGGTCTCGATCCCGGCCGGGGCCTGCGCCTGGTCACCGGAGGCGACCAGACCGGTCGCGTGCCGCAGCCACGGCTCGTCGGCGGCGGCGTCCTGCGGACGGGAGTGCACCGACACCGGGCGGGCGCCCGAACCGTCGGCGGCACCCACCCACACCTGGACGGCCACCGAGCCGCGCTCCGGCAGCACCAGCGGCGCCTCCAGCGTCAGGTCCTCGATCCGGTCGCAGTCGACCTCGTCGCCCGCGCGGAACACCAGCTCGACGAACGCCGTCCCGGGCAGGATCACCGCGCCGCCGACGGCGTGGTCGGCCAGCCACGGGTGGCTCTGCACCGACAGCCGGCCGGTCAGCACCAGGCCCTCGCCCTCGGCGAGCGCCACGGCCGCACCGAGCAGCGGGTGGTCGGCGGACTCCAGGCCCATCGCGGTCGCGTCGCCGATCCAGGAGCCGGACGGCTTCGGCCAGAAGCGCTGCCGCTGGAAGGGGTAGGTGGGCAGGTCGACGCGGCTTGCGGTGTCCTCGAACTGGGCGGCCCAGTCGACGGTCGCGCCGTTGGACCAGGCCTCGGCGAGGGCGGTCAGGAAACGCTCCCGGCCGCCCTGGTCACGGCGCAGGGTTCCCTGGACGCTCGCCTCGGCGTTGGCGGCGTCGATGGCCTCCTGGATGCCGACGGTCAGCACCGGGTGGGCGCTCACCTCGACGAACTGCGAGTGACCCGAGGCGAGGAGGGACTCCACCGTGTTGGCGAACTCGACCGTCTGACGGAGGTTGCGGTACCAGTAGCCGGCGTCCAACGCCGCCGAGTCGATCAGTTCACCGGTGACGGTGGAGTGGAACGGGATCTCCGGCACCCGGGGCGTGACCGGGGCCAGCAGCTCGGCCAGGCGGGCCTCGATGCGCTCGACGTGCGCCGAGTGCGAGGCGTAGTCCACCGCGATCCGACGCGCCCGGACCTCCTGCGCGGCGCAGTGCTCCATCAGCTCGTCCAGGGCGCCGGCATCGCCGGAAACCACCACCGAGCCGGGGCCGTTGACGGCCGCGATCGAGATTCCCTCGCGGCCCTCCAGGAGATCGCGGACACTCTCCACGGGCAGCGGAACGGACACCATCCCGCCCAGCCCGGAGAGCTCGGTGATCGCCTGGCTGCGCAGCGCCACCACCAGCGCCGCGTCCTCCAGGGAGAGCGCGCCGGAGACGGCAGCGGCGGCGATCTCGCCCTGCGAGTGCCCCACCACCGCCGACGGCTCCACGCCGTACGAACGCCACAGCTCGGCGAGCGAGACCATCACGGCGAACAGCACCGGCTGGACCACGTCCACCCGCTCCATCCACCCGCCGTCCTCACCCGCGACGACGTCCAGCAGGTCCCAGTCGACGTGCGGCGCAAGAGCGCTCGCGCACTCCTCCATCCGAGCCCGGAACACCGGCTCGTCCGCCAGCAGCTCCCGGGCCATGCCCAGCCACTGCGAACCCTGACCCGGGAAGACGAATACCGGCCCACCGGCCGTCCGGGCCGTGCCCTGGACCAGCTGAGCCACCTGCTCACCGTCGGCGAGCGCGGCGAGACCGGCGAACAGGTCCCCCTCCTGCGCGCCGACGACCACCGCGCGGTGCTCGAACACCGAACGGGCCGTCGCCAGCGTGCTGGCGACCGCGGCCGGGTCAAGGGACTCCCCGGCGGCCGCGCTCTGCGTGAGGTGCGCCGCCAGGCGGCGGGCCTGGTCGCGCAGCGCGGCCTCGGTGTGCCCGGAGAGCACCCAGGGCAGCGGGCCCGCGGTCCCGTCGGCGATCTCCCGGGCGACCGGGGAGGCCGCGGGCGCCTGCTCGATGATGGTGTGGGCGTTGGTGCCGCTCATGCCGAAGGAGGAGACGGCCGCGCGACGCGGACGGCCGCGCTCCGGCCAGTCCCGGGCCTCGGTCAGCAGCTCGACCGCGCCCGAGGCCCAGTCGACGTGCGGAGTGGGCTCGTCCACGTGCAGGGTCTTGGGCAGCACCCCGTTGCGGATCGCCATGACCATCTTGATCACACCGCCGACGCCGGAGGCGGCCTGGGTGTGGCCGATGTTCGACTTCAACGAGCCGAGCCAGAGCGGCTCTTCGGTGTGCTCCTGGCCGTAGGTGGCGAGCAGCGCCTGGGCCTCGATCGGGTCGCCGAGGGTGGTGCCGGTGCCGTGCGCCTCGACGGCGTCGACCTCGGCGGCGGTCAGCCCGGCGTCGGCCAGGGCCTGCCGGATGACGCGCTGCTGGGCCGGGCCGTTGGGCGCGGTGAGGCCGTTGCTCGCACCGTCCTGGTTGATCGCGCTGCCACGGATCACCGCGAGCACCTGGTGCCCGTTGCGCTCGGCGTCCGACAGGCGCTCCAGCAGCAGCACACCGGCGCCCTCGCCCCAGCCGGTGCCGTCGGCGGCGGCGGCGAAGGCCTTGCAGCGGCCGTCCGAGGCCAGCGCCCGCTGGCGGCTGAACTCCACGAAGGTGCCCGGGGTGGACATCACGACCACACCGCCGGCCAGCGCCATCGAGCACTCACCGCTGCGCAGCGACTGCACGGCGAGGTGCAGGGCGACCAACGAGGAGGAGCACGCGGTGTCCACCGTCACCGCCGGGCCCTCGAGCCCGAAGCTGTAGGCCAGACGCCCGGAGACCACGCTGGCCGCGTTGCTGGTGGCCAGGTAGCCGTCGGTGCCCTGCGGGCTGGCCATCAGCAGGCTCGCGTAGTCCTGGCTGTTGGTGCCGGCGAAGACGCCGGTCCGGGTGCCACGCGCCGCGTCGGGGGCGATGCCGGCGCGCTCGAAGGCCTCCCACGTGGTCTCCAGCAGCAGGCGCTGCTGCGGGTCCATGGCGAGGGCCTCGCGCGGGTTGATACCGAAGAAGCCGGGGTCGAACTCGCCGACGCCGTC
>NZ_JBSFKQ010000094.1:0-12176 GCF_053598615.1 Kitasatospora sp. NPDC001095
GGGCGCGCTGCGGCGGCGCGCGCCCCCGCCGCGCCCCCGCCGGGCTGCGGCCACCCCCCGCGCGCCGGCTCCGGTCACGTCCCGATCAGGTGCCCATCAGGTCCCGATCAGGTGCAGGGAGGCCCACAGGGCCAGGACCGCGGCGGTGAGGGTGGCCGGGACGGCGAGCAGGCCCAGGCGGGTGAACTCGCGCAGGTCCACCGGCACTCCGCGGTCACGGACGATGCCGCGCCACAGCAGGGTGGCCAGCGAGCCGGCGTAGGTGAGGTTGGGGCCGATGTTCACCCCGAGCAGGACCGCGAGGACGGCACCCGGCCCGGCCGGGGCCGCCAGCGGCACCAGGGCGAGGGTGGCGGGCAGGTTGTTGATGGCGTTGGCGAGGACGGCGGCCAGCGCGGCGATGCCGAGCAGGGCCGGCAGCCCGGTGCCGGCGGGCACGAGGTGGGCCAGGCCGGCGGCCAGGCCGTTGTCCACGACCGCGCGCACCACGATGCCCAGCGCGAGGACGAACGCCAGGAACGGCAGGGCCGCCGAGCGCACCACCGTCGCGGGGGTGGCGTGGCCGCGGGCCAGGGCGCGCACGGCCAGGACGGTGGCGCCGGCGGCCGCCGCCCAGGCCGGGTTGACGTCCAGCACGGAGGCGAGGCCGAACCCGGCGAGCGTGCAGCCCACCGTGACCAGGGCGAACAGCGGCATGGCGGGGGCCGGTGCGGCGTCGGCGGCCCCGGTGGGGGCGGCGTCCAGGTCGGTGGCGAAGCAGCGGCGCAGCACCAGGTACTCGACGCCGACGGCCGCCAGCCACGGCAGCGTCATCAGGGCGGCGAAGCGGCCGAAGCTCAGGCCGCTGGCGGTGAAGGCCAGCAGGTTGGTCAGGTTGGAGACCGGCAGCAGCAGCGACGCCGTGTTCGACAGGTGGGCGCAGGCGTACAGGTGCGGTCCGGGCCGGGCGCCCAGGCGGGCGGCGGTGGCCAGGACGACCGGGGTGAGCAGCACGACGGTGGCGTCCAGGCTGAGCACCGCGGTGACCGCCGAGGCGACGACGAACACCTGGACCAGCAGCCGGCGCGGGCGGCCGGCGGCGCTGCGCGCCATCCAGGCCCCGCAGGCGCGGAACAGTCCCTCGTCGTCGCAGAGCTTGGCCAGCACCAGGACGGCGGCCAGGAAGCCGATCACCGGGCCGAGGCGGGCGGCCTCGGCCGTCGCGTGCTCCAACGGGACGGCGCCGGTCGCCACCAGCAGGGCGGCGGCCGGCACCGCGGCGGCGGCCTCCGGCCAGCCCCAGGGGCGGGCGACGGCGCAGATCAGGACAAGTAGCAGCAGGCCCGCGGACAGGACTTCGGCGCAGGCGGTGTTCAGGGGGTGCTCCTCGGGGGTGGGGTGGTCGGTGATCGGGCCTGGTTCGCGGCCCGGCGCAGCATGCCACACCGGCCGACGGCGGACGCCGGGCGGGTCCGTGCGCCCGGGTCCGTACCCCCGTCCTCCCCTCCCCCGGGGAGCAGGTCAGGTCAGTCCCACCAGAAGGACCACTGGTGGGCACCCACCAGCTCCTCGGCGTACTCGGTGAGGCTGCCGGAGCCCTGGAAGACCAGGTCCGGGCAGAAGGCGGTGTGCTCGGCGGCCAGCGGAAGCGCCGCGGCGAGCGTGTCGGGCGGCACGGGGACGCTCAGCACCAGAGTATCGAAGCCGACTTCGACGACCTGGGCGCCGAAGCGGCGCTCCCAGTCGGCGAGCACGGCGGCGATCTTGGCGATGTCGTTCTCGTGGTTCGTGGGGCCGCTCCAGCCGCACACCGCGAGTGCGTGGGCGCCGCTGTCGGCCCGCACCAGGCCGAGGCGGACGTCCTTGACGGAACACAGTACCTCGGCCAGCTCCCGGGCCTCGGCGCCGGCGGCGCCGTCCGGGACGGTGGCGGCGGGGGCGAGGCCGGGCCAGGTGCGGCCGTAGGGGGCGAGGGACTCGTCGATGATCTCGGCGTCCTCGTCCGTCTCCCCGTCCTCGTCCTCGTCGACCTGCTTCCACCAGGTGTTCAGCAGGGCGGCCGGGTCGTAGAGGTCGGGTATGGCGGCGTCGGTCTGGTGGAGCTCGCCGGACAGCCAGGGCCGGTAGTCCGGGCCGGTGCCGTCCAGCGGGCTCAGCAGCAGCGGCCACAGTCCGGTCTGCGGGTGGGCGCGGTGCAGCTGCCGCCACAGCCCGGCGGGCGCGGGGGCGTCACTGATCCACAGCAGCGGCCGGCGCCCCTCGTCCTCGGCGACCGTACGACCGGGCGGCAGGTCGACGGGCAGGGCGGCGAGGGCGGTGGCGAGGTCCGGGTGCTCGGTCATGCGGCTCACCGTAGGCGCCACCACCGACAAGGACCGCCGGGCTCCCCCGGGGCGCCTGGAGGACGCGGCACGGCCTCAAGCACGAGAAGTCGACCCCGCCGACTTCCCACGCGGCGGCGAGGTCCTCGGGGGTGGCTCCGCCACCGCGGCGATGACCTCAGGGGCTCAGGACCAGGGCAGCCCCGCCCGCGTGCGCCAGTACGCCTCGGCGGGCTCCGCCATGGTGGCGAGGGCGGCGAGGTCCTCGGGGGTGGGGCGCAGGGTGGTGGCGGCGAGGTTGGAGGTGAGTTGGGCGGGGGTGGCGGCGCCGGAGAGGACGGTGTCGGCCCAGGGTTGGGCGGCGGCCGCGGCGAGGGCGAGGGCGTCGGGGGTGGTGCCGGTGCGGGCGGCGAGGGTGCGCAGGGGGGCGGTGTCGGGGCCGGTGGCGTTGCGGCCGGCGAGGCGGCCGTTGGCCATGCCCTCCTTGACGACGACGAGCCAGCCGGCCGCGTGGGCCTCGGCGAGGGCGGGGGCGGCGGAGGTCTCCAGGAGGTTCCAGGTGGCCTGGACGGCGGTGAACAGGGGTCGGCCGTCGGTGGTGACGGCGAGGGCCCGGCGGATGGTGTCGGCCTGGGCGGGGCCGCTGGTGGACAGGCCCACGCGTACGCCTTCGGTGGCGAGGGCGGCGAGGCGCCGGTGCAGGTCGGGGTCGGTGAGGGCGGGGCTGTCGGGAGTGACGGAGTGGACCAGGTAGACGTCCAGGTGGTCGCCGAGCAGGGCGCGGGTCTCGCGGAGCTGGCGGTCGTAGACGGCCGTGGAGTGTTCCTTGACCTCGTGTGCGGCGACTCCGCTGGTGCGCCAGTCGGCGGTGTAGGTGTAGCCCCACTTGCTGCCGACCGTCACCTCGGCCGCGGCCTCGGGGTGTTCGGCGAGCCACTGGCCGAGGAACTCCTCGGCGCGGCCGTAGGAGCGGGCGGTGTCGAGGTAGCGCACGCCGGCGGCGTACGCGGCGTCGAGCAGGGTGTGGGTGCGCTCGCGCAGGGCGTCGACGGTGCGGTCGGCGGGCAGGTCCGTGTCGCGCCCGAGGTTGATGTAGCCGGGCCGGCCGACGGCCGCCGTGCCCAGGCCGAGGCGCGCGGGGTGCGGGCGCGCGGCGGGGGCGGGGGTCGGGGTGGCGGCGGGGTCGGTCGGCATGGTGGAGTCTCCTCGGGCGCGGTGGTTCTCACCTGGGACTTTAGTCGTGCCGCCGCGGCCGCAGGTGGTGCCGGCGGGCTACCAGGCGGCCCACCCGCCTGCCTCCGAGGACGACGGCGAAGACGGCGGCGACGACGGCGGCGACGATGCCGGCAGCAACGACGACGGCAGCGCCGCACGGGCGGCGCGCGCCGGGGCGGCCCCCTGGTCCAGGCGCAGCACGAAGTTGACGTAGTCGAGCGGCTTGCCCGGCCAGTGGCGGTCGTTGCTGGTGAGCAACTGGCTGCGCAGGCCGCCGTGTTCGGTGACGGGCCCGGGGGTGGTGCGCAGGTTGGGCTGCCAGCCGCGGCCGGGCAGGTGGTGTTCGAGGGAGAGCGTCCAGCTGTCCTCGTCCATCTGGATGGTGGCGCCGACCCGCCCGGGCAGCACCCGTAGTCCGTGTGCGCCGCGGACGACCGCCCGCTGGTCGTAGTCGGCGCTCCTGCCGACGACGGTGATCCGCCATGCGCCGTGGAACCTGAGCACGCCTGCCTCCTGACGCCGCGGCGCCCGCTCCGGCGGAGGGCGCCCCGTCAACGTCTACGGCTCCGGCCCGCTGCCGGGCTCAGTGGGCCCGGACCCGGCGGGATACCCGGTGGGGCCCGGGCCGGTTTCTCGGTCACTCGGGTCGCCGGTCACTCGGGTCGTTCGGCGGTCGGGGCGCCCGCGACGCGGCGCTCGCCGCCGTTGCGTTCCTGCCAGAAGCGGTACACCTCGACGGCGGCGTCGCGCTGCTCGTGGCGCATGGGCATCCGGCGTTCCTGGTAGGGCTTGGCGAACTCGGCGTAGAAGCTGTCCAGTTCGAAGTACTTGCGGTCGTCGACGTAGTGCGGTTCGTAGGCGTCGCGAGTGGTGAGGAAGACGACCTCGTCCGGCGAGCAGTAGTACAGCGAGCCCAGGCACATCGGGCAGGGGTGGGCGAGCACGTAGATGGTGGTGCCGGTCAGGTGTTCGGTGCCCAGCTTGGTGCAGGCCTCGCGGATGGCGAGGATCTCCGCGTGGGCGGTGGGGTCGTTGGTCTGGGCGACCTTGTTGGGGCTCTCCGCGAGGATCCGGCCGTCCTTGACGATGACGGTCGCGAACGGGCGGCCGCCTTCGGCGACGTTCTGGCGGGCGATGTCGATGGTGCGCTGGGCGAAGTCCACGGTGTTCCTCCGGAGTTGAGAGAGATGGGGCGGGCCGGATGGCTGTGCTCCCGGCCCGCCCGCTGCCGACCAGCGTGTCGCGTTTCGTCCTGTCGGTGCGTCAGAACGGCTTGGTCGGCAGGTACTTGCCGTCGAGGGTGATGACGGCGCGCTCGCCGCCGTCCGGGTCGGCGACCTTCTTCACGTCGAGCCGGAAGTTGATCGCGGAGATGATGCCGTCGCCGAACTCCTCGTGGACCAGGGCCTTGAGGGTGGTGCCGTAGACCTGGAGCATCTCGTAGAAGCGGTACATCGTCGGGTCGGTCGGGATGCGGTTGGGCATCGAGCCGCGGACCGGGATGGTCTGCAGCAGCAGTGCGGCGTCGTCGTCCAGGCCGAGCAGTTCGGCCACGGCCTTCGCGGACGGCTCCGGCAGCGGGTGCTGGCCGAGGACGGCGGCGGTGGTGTAGGCCACCGACAGGCCGGAGGCCTCGGCGATCTGCTTCCAGGACAGGTTCTTGCGGGTCTTGGCTTCGACGGCCTTGTCGGCGAGGGTCTCGCGGGCGGTCTGGCCGGCCTGGGCGTGCACCATGATCGGTACGTCCTTTCGGGGGGGTGTGTCACCCGCAGACGGGGGGACGCGGGAAGGGGGAAGGGGAGGGGGTGTGGTGGTCAGGCGGCGAGCGCGGGGGCGGCGGTGAGGTCCTCGACCCGGCCGGTGGGGATGTCGTAGACCCAGCCGTGCAGGGCGACCTTGCCTTCGGCGAGGGCGCGGGCGACCGAGGGGTGGGTGGCCAGGTTCGCCAGCTGGGCGTGCACGTTCTGGCGTACCAGCGCGGGGACGTCGCCGTCGGCGGCGGTGCGGGCCACGGAGGCGTCCGCGTGGCGCAGCCACGTGGCGACCGCGGGGGCGGCGCTGAGGTCGTGGCCCTGGGCGAGGGCGGTCATCGCGCCGCAGGCGGAGTGGCCGCAGATGACGATGTCCTTCACGCCCAGCGCGGTGACGGCGTACTCGATGCTGGCGGCGACGCCGTCGGCCTCGGGGCTGTGGGCGGGTACGAGGTTGCCGGCGGTGCGGATGACGAACAGGTCGCCGGGTTCGGTGCCGGTGATCAGCTCGGGGACGACGCGGGCGTCGGAGCAGCTGATGAACAGCGTGTCCGGGGTGTGGTGGGTGGCGAGGTGCGCGAAGAGCTGCGCCTTGGCCGGGAAGACGTCCCGCTGGAATCGGGCGACGCCGTCGGTGAGGTCCTGCACGGTCACTCCCTTCGGGTGGTGATCGGCCCTGTGGGCTGGTGGGATCCACCATGCATGACCTGCTCCTATAGTGTCCAAGAGCCTTTGACCATGGGATTCATTGGCCTCATCTATAGATGTGGTTACAGTGGTGCCATGGCCGCTCTCGAACTGCGTCACCTGCGCTACCTGCTCGCCGTCGCCGAACACGGCAGCTTCACCCGCGCCGCCGAGGAGCTGCACATCTCCCAGCCCACGCTCTCCCAGCAGGTCAAGCAACTGGAGCGGACCCTGGGCGTGCAGCTGCTGGACCGCACCGGCCGCGCCGTGCGGCTGACCGACGCCGGCGCCGTCTACACCGACCATGCCCGGCGCGCGCTGCGCGACCTGGCCGCCGCCGAGCGCGCCGTCCACGACGTCCAGGACCTCTCCCGCGGCCACCTGCGCCTGGGCGTCACCCCCACCTTCACCGCCTACCTGGTCGGGCCGCTCACCGCCGAGCTCCACGCCCGCCACCCCGGCATCGGCCTCACCCTCGCGGAGATGACCCAGGAGCGCATCGAAGCGGCCCTGCTCGCCGACGACCTCGACGTCGGCATCGCCTTCGCCGGTGCCCACCTGCCCGGCATCGCCGCCGCCGGGCTGTTCACCGAGGCCCTCAGCCTCGTCACCGGCACGGCGCGCGCCGAGGCGATGCCCACGCCACTACCGGTCCACGCCCTCCAGGGCGAGCAACTCGCCCTGCTCACCGGCGGATTCGCCACTCGTGGCCACATCGACGCCTACTTCGAGCGTCACCGGGCCGTCCCGCGCATCGCGGTCGAGGCCAACTCGATCCAGGCCCTCACCGAGATCGTCCGGCGCACCGGCCTGGCCACCGTCCTGCCCGACGCCATCGCCCACGACCACCCCCACCTCGCCCCCGTCCCCCTCGACCCGCCGCTGCCCACCCGCACCGTCGCCCTCCTGCACCGCGAGGGCGTCTACCTCAGTGCCGCCGCCCGCGCGTTCACCGGGCTGACCCACGACCTCGTCCGCGCCCGCGGCTACGCGCCCGCGCCGTAGCGGCCGTCTTCGACCTCGCGTCTGCCAGGTCAGCGGCGGGCCGCGGCCAGGGAGCGGAGCTGGACGTGGACGGCGGCGGGTTCGGTGCCGGTGAGGGCGGCGACCTCGGCGGCGGACAGGTCGAGGACCAGGTGCAGCAGCAGGACGTCCTGCTGGGCGGCGGTCAGGTGGGCGACCGGGCCCAGCGGCCGGGGGCCGGCCTGGGCGCAGACGCGGCGGCGCACCGCCTGCCAGGCGCAGGCGGTGGGGCTGGCGGTGGCCAGGGCGTCGAGCCAGTGGCCGCTGAGTTCCTCGAAGGCGGCGCGGACGGCCAGGGGCGCGTCGGCGGGCGCCAGGAGCAGTGCGGCGTAGTCGAGGTAGTGGCGCAGGTGGAGGTCGTGCAGCGCCCACAGGCCCAGGGCGGGCCCGGGGGTGGCCGAACGGCGTGGTGGTGTCGGCATGGTGGTGTCCCGGGGTGGCGCGGGTGGGTGCTGGTCCGCGGCCGGGGCGCGGGTGGCGCGCTCCGGCCGCGGACCGGGTCACACGAGCACCGACGGGTTGTCGTCGGTGCCTTCGCGGCCCGCCGTGGCGGGGTGGCCGGGGCCCTCGTCCCGTTCGGCGGCGAGGCTGTTGCGCAGGGTCACCCACAGGCGGAACAGGATGTCCGTCGAGGTGCCGGCGCTGGAGGACTGCATGGCCCGGGCGAACTCGCTGTGGTGCGTGCGCGAGTTGACCGGCAGCGGGGTGCGGGCGTTGTTCGTCCGGTCCCAGGCCGCCGCCCACAGGGCGCGGCGGGCCTCCCTGACCCCGCAGACCTCCATGTAGGCGAGGAACACGGGTTTGCGCAGCGGGGCCTCGCCCTTGAGGACCAGGGCCAGCGTGCTGGAGGGCAGGCGTCCGCCCCGGTCGCGGGCCCGGCGGTCCAGTTCCCGCAGGGAGGGCCAGTCCGCCTTGCGGCGCATCTCGTGCATCGCGCGGCGCAGGTCGGCGAAGGAGTCGGCCTGTTCGGGGTCGATCCGCCGGGGCGCGCGCAGTCTGCGGCTGCCCGAGGGGCGGGGCACGTGGGCCCAGTAGTTGGCCTGGACCCACTTGCGCCGGGCGGTCTTGAGGTCGCCGCCGCATTCGCGGGTGACGGCCTCGACGACCTTCCAGCTCGGCACGGAGCGCCCGCCGGCGGCCCGTTGCAGGGTGGTGGGGTGGTAGTTGGTCCGAGCAGCGAGCTGACGGTACGTCAACTGGGCCTGCTCGCGCTGCTCCCGCAGCCAGGCGGCCAGCCGGCCCAGCGCCGGCTCGGTCGCCTCGATCGGGTTCTCTCGGCGTCCCATCGCTGGCAGGCGTTCTTCCTAGACCCGCTCCCGTCGGAGCCTGGCGGCCAACAGGCAGCCTCCGGTGGCCAGTTCGAGCGCCGCTCCGGCCGACATGCCGGTCGCCACCAGGGCGGCGGCCAGCGTGACCGCCAGGACGACCACGACGACCACGGCCGTCCCGTACGGGCGCAGCGGTACCGGGTCCGCCGTCGCGCACGGGGTGGTGCGGGTGCGGATGCGCTTGTTCCGGTTCCTCTTCATCGAGGAGTCCTCCATATCACTGTCCACTCCAACTGGCGGGCACTTGTGCGGTTGGCGTCGCACTGGGTGCCCGGTGGCATCACACTCTGTCAGGCGTATGGGTGAATCCCAATCGGTTCCGTGAACGTCGCGCGGATTGATGCGCCACGGTCCCGGCCACTCGCCGCAATCTCGTGAATGCTCTACCAGAGAAGCACAGTTCAGCGAACTGAAACCGAATTTTGATGCGCCTTTGTGCAGCACGCCCTTGTGAGCCCCCTGGCTGGATGTGACGATTCGGAGTGCGGCGTCATCCGGACTCGCGGGTTCGGAACCCGGGGCGCTGTTCACTCCAACAATCGGGAACATCGGCAGCGGGCCGTGTTGGCGCATGGGTCCGTCCGAACAGCAGAGACCGCCCGGCCCTGGTGGCCCGAGCGGTCTCTCTGCGTTTTCCCGGCGCGTTTCCCCGGCACGCTTCCCCGGCCCGCTTCGCGGGCGGTCGACGTCAGGTCAGTCGCGGGTGGTCCAGCGCTGGGTAAGGCTGGTCGCGGAGGGCGCCGTGAGCGTCGCGCCCATGCCGGACTGGTTGCTGGGGGTGTCAAGGACGTAGCCGGTGTTCGGGTCGGTGATCTTCAGGCTGCCGTCGTCGTTCCGGGTGACCTGCCACTTCTGGGACGCGGACTGTGCGTCGGACGGCTTCACCGCGACGCGGTAGCTCGGGTAACCGCTGGACGTCAGGGAGAGGGAGGGGTTGCAGCCGTCGTGGATGCGCACCGTGCCGTCCGCGTTGGTGTCCAGCCGCCACTGCTGTCCGAGGTCGGACGAGCTCTTGTTGTAGATGGAGGCGTAGCTGGGGGGGAGCACCATGCAACCGCCGCCCTCGTGCGACAGCACGAGGTTGCCGCCGTTGGAGAGGTAGTGGGACCGGCCGTCGCCGACGGGCAGGGGCGCGTAGTAGATGGTGTGCTTGGCCAGCAGGTCGAGCGCCGCGCCGGTGGTGGCGAGCGGCGGGACGACGGCGGGGCGGACGGTCTTGAAGTAGTCGGCGAACGTGCCCGGCGTGCGGTCGGTCAGCGCCTTGAGGGTGCCCTGCCAGCCGCCGTCGACCTGCCGCCACAGGTCGAGCAGTGAACCGGAGATGTTGCCGGAGACCGTGTCCCCGGTGTCCCAGCCGCTGCCGTAGGTGAATTCGGTGCTGCTCCCGTTCGACCACACGTAGCGGTTGTCGCCGAGCAGGTAGGCGGAGACGGCGTCGGCGAAGCCCTCGACCCACGCGCAGGGGCGGCCCGCGCTCGACCAGATGTAGTGCGAGGCACAGACGCTGTCGGGGGGCCAGGCGCCGTTGAAGAGGCGGTGCATCAGGAAGTGGCCGCCCTCGTGCAGGACGGTGTGCTCCGAGTCGGGGTCGGCGTCGGAGAGGTAGACGGTGTTGTTGAGGTCGTACACCGGGCCGCTGCTCGCGCCGGGGCCCCAGACGACGGAGAGCTCGGTGCAGGAGCCGCTGTTCGGCTCGTGGGCGCTCCAGCAGGAGCTGACCGGGTTGTTGCGGCCCCACCACAGGAGGTTGAGGGTGTCGAGGACGTGCCAGGCCCGGGAGGTCTGGGCCGGGGGCTTGATGACGCCGAGGGAGGCGCTCGCGGAGAGGTTCTGCTGGACCGGCGAGTCCACGGTGTACAGGGAGCCCTGGGACAGGACCTTCCACATCCTGGTGCTCTCGGAGTAGAACCGCACCCACATGCTGTTCATCGTCGTGGTGGTCGTGGGGGTGTAGCAGAGGTTGAAGCCGCCGTCGGACACGGCGGTGAGGCCGTAGGCGCCGAGCACGTGCGGGGTGTCGGCGGCCTTCTCCCGGCCCCACAGCTCGACGTTGGCGTTGCGGACGGGCTTGGTCCGGGTGGGCTTGCCCGAGCCCTCCTCCGCGTTCTGGTAGTCGTACTGGAAACTGCCGCTCAGGCAGATCGGGCTCGCGGCGACCGCCGCCGAGGCGGGGGCCGCCGCGAGCGGGACGACGGCGAGCACGGCGAGCAGGGCCGTGCCGACGGCGGCGAGCCGGCGGGCCAGTCGTGTGCGCGGAGATATGCCCATCAAGGTCCTCTCGGTGGTGTCGCCGGGCACCCCGGAGGCGCTCGGCAACGGTCAGTGACGGTTCGCGTGCCCATGGTCGGTGCACGGTTCGGCCTGCGATAGGGCGTGCGGAAGCGGGCACAGCGTGCGTCCACCGCGCCCGCGCCGGTGCGTGGGGCAGAGCGCGACCGGTGAAGAACTCCTGCGGGGGCATGGCGGCTTGCGCTGTCACCCGAACCGGTCAGGAATCTACACAGCTCAGTCACGAAGGGAATGCGATACTCCGCTTTCTCCGTTTGAGATCGCAAACGGTCAAGTATTGACCGATACTGATCAATCGTCAGATGTGGGTGCCGGTCAGGATCGCCCCGGCCCGCACGGTCTGATTACCGGCGATCGCCAGCCACAGACCATCCGCCCGGAGTCGGGCGAAGGCACCCCGGACATCCGGATAGAGATCCTCCTCACCGAAGGTCTCCGGCCGGCCGGCAGCCGCCCGCTTCTCCCGCTCCTCGTAGAGGTCGAAGCCGGGGGCGAAGATCTGAAAGGCTTCCCGGTAGTCCCGGCCCTGCGCGATCACCGCCCCGAACTGGGCGACGAACGTGTGCCGCGGCACCCCCAACCAGTCGGCCCAGGTGCCGTACTCCCGGGTCTCATCGACCAGGCACTCCCCGACGTCGAACACCACAGCCTTGATCGTCACAGCCGCAGCCTAGTGGGGCGAGGACGTCCCCTGACGTCCTCGCCGAACCGCTCATGACCGACCGCATGGATCTGTCCGGCGCTTTCCGGGCAACGGTCCTCGTACTGTTCCGGCGGGCCGTGTCACGAACCGGCTCGCCAGGGCGAAGCCTGTGCGCCGGGTGGGAGGCCTGGTTTCATGCGGTGCTGAAGAACACCCGGCGCCCGGCGGCACACCGGACCGGACTCGGGCCGCCCACACCCACGCCACCTGGAGGACCACCGCGTGAGCGTCGAACTGCGCCACCACACCTCCCTCGCCCCCGAGGCCCGGCAGGATCTGCTGGACGTCTACGCCGACGTGCGGGCCCCGCTGCTGCACCGGCCGAACTACTGCCTCGCCGCCTTCGTCGAACGCCTCGACCGGCACACCGCCGACCCCGGCTTCGAGCTCGTCCTCGGCTACGACGGCGAACTGCCCGTCGGGTACGCCTACGGCAACACCGTCGACGCCGGCGACCGGTACTGGAAGCGCATGGGCGAGCCCCTCCCCCACGGCTTCACCGACACCCCGGCCCTGGCCGTCAAGGAGATCGGCGTCCGCACCCCCTGGCGCGGCACCGGCGCCGCCCGCCGTATCCACGACGCGCTGCTGGCCGGGCGCGCCGAGGGCCGAGCCACGCTCATGGTGAACCCGCTCGCCGGGGACGGCAAGGTCCAGCGGGTCTACGAGGCCTGGGGCTACCGGGCGTTCAACACCCAGCAGCCCACGCCGGACTCGCCCCGGCTGACCGTGATGCTCCGCCCGATCCGCTGAATCCCGTAGCCGCGCCTGGCGCCCCGTGCCCCGGGCGGCCGGACCGAGGGCGATCGGGCGGGACAGCGCCTGCCGGAAGCCGGGGGCGAAGCGGGCCGGCGGCACGGCGGCTCCGGAAGGGGGCGCG
>NZ_JBSFKQ010000095.1:0-11967 GCF_053598615.1 Kitasatospora sp. NPDC001095
GTGTCCTGCGCAGTGTCCAACGGCCGGTCTACGACGAGTTGATGGCCGAGCAGCTGGCCACCGCCACCGCCCGGGGCGGCCCCGGCGACCTGGCCGCACTCCTCACCGGCAACGACACCTGGACGGTGGACTGACCGTCCGCCGGATCGAGTGGAGCCCCCTGTCCCGCCGGACAGGGGGCTCCGTCGTTCACCGCTCAGCCTCGTTCACCGCTCAGCCTCGCTTGCCGTTCGGCCTCGCCGTACTGCTCGGCATCGCCTACTGCTCGGCCCACTCGGTCAGCTGGATCAGCACCCCGTTCGGGTCGGTGGTCTGGAAGAGCTTCTCGCCCCACGGCTCCTCGCGCAGCGGCAGGGTGATCGCGACCCCCTCCTCGCGCAGGCGCCGCTCCTCGGCGGCGACGTCCTCGACGACGAACGCCAGGATCACGCCGTCCGCGATCCGGTGGCGCTGCTCCTCCGGCAGGACCTCGAGGCCGCGCCGGAGGTAGACGACGTTGAATCCGCCGCCCGGGTGGGCGAGCGAGACGAAGCCGTCGGCCGACATCTCCTCGGTGTAGCCGAAGTGCCGCTGGAGGAAGGCGGCCGAGGCGCTGACGTCCTCAACGGTCAGGGAGACGGCGGTCTTGGTGATCTGCATGGCGGAGCCCTCTCGTCGATGCCTGCACGGTTATCCCGTACGCAGTACACTATACATAGTACGGAGAATCTCGCCAGGGGGTTGCCCGGGAATCCGCTCAGGGTTGCCGGAGAACGGCCGAGGGAGGCTCCCCGGGTGGGGAGCCTCCCTCGGAGGGCGGAGCGGGGCGTGTCAGAACACGCAGGGGATGCCGCCGTCGGACTCCGCGTCGACCATCGGGCCCTGCTGGGGCACGTTGGTGTCCGGAGCGGGCGGTGCGGCCGGGGCGCCGGTGGCGGCGGGCTTGTCGGCGGCGCTGCCGGTGAAGGCGGTGCCGAGGGTGACGGTGACGTGGTCGGCGGTGGCGGAGGCGGACTCGGTGGCGGTCACGCCGTAGCGGGCGGCGATCTGCTCGGCCGCGCCCTTGGCGCCCTTGCCGTAGGTGACGGTGGTGGTCTTCGGCTTGGTGGCCGCCGGGCCGGTCCTCCCTTCCTTGAAGCCCATGGCGACCAGGGCCTTGGACTCCGCGGTGGAGGTGACGCCGGGGGCGGAGGAGGCGTTGAAGACGTCCACGGTGACGCTCTTGGCGGCGGTCGGCGGCGTGGTCGCTACGGGCGCGACGGGCGCGGCCGTCGGGGCGGTGCCCTCGTCGGTCGGGGCCGGCGCCGGGCTGGTGTCGGCGTAGCCGAAGAGCTGCTTGACGATCTTCTGGATCTGCGGCGGGCTGACGATGTTGACGTCCTGGCCGTTGACCTTCCTGAGGTCGGCGACGGGGAGGGTGCGGAACTCCGCGTTGCCGCCGGTGAGGTTGGGGGCCTGCTGGGCGAAGTCCAGGACGTTCCACTCGTTGTCGATGACGAGGTCCTTCTGCACCACGCCCATCAGCTCCTGCATCTTGCCGAGGTCGCCGAGGACGCCCTTCTGCTTCAGGTTGTGCACGACGGAGGAGATGAAGGCCTGCTGGCGGTGGGTGCGGGCGAAGTCGCTGTCGTTGCCGTCGCCGCCGTCGAGGTTGTGGCGCTGGCGGACGAAGGAGAGCGCCTGGGAGGCGTTGAGCTTGTTGACGCCCTTGTGGAAGTCGGCGCCGGAGCCCTGGCCCTCCATGGCCGGGTCCTTGGTGTCGTGGGTGAGGCAGACCTCGATCGGCTGGAGGGCCTTGGCGATGTCGTAGAAGCCCATCAGGTTGACCTCGGCGATGTGGTCGACGGGCTGGTCGAGGAACTTCTGCACGGTCTGGATGGTGGCCGCGCGTCCGGCGTCGCGTCCGGCCTTCTCCAGGTCCGCGCCCTTGAGGCCCTTGGCCTGGAGGGCCGGCGTGGCCTTGTCCTTGGCCTCGCCGTAGGCCTCCTTGATCTTGCGCATGCCGACCTGCTTGCCGTCGCCGCTGTAGGTCATGACGTAGTCGTCGCGGGGTATCGAGACGGCCTGCACCTTGCCGCCGTTCGCCGGGATGTGCAGCAGGATCAGGGAGTTGGTGTTGTAGCCGCCGATGTCGGAGCTGTGGCCGGCGTGCAGCTCGTCCTGGACGAACTCGGGCGGGAGGTCCGTGCCGTCCATGTTCTTGCGGCTGTCCAGGCCTATCAGCAGCAGATTGACCGAGTTGTCCAGGTGTTTGGGGGCGTCCTTCTTGGTCTGGGCGATCGCGTTGGAGGTGGTCATTCCGTCGGTGAGCTGCTTGAACCCGTACCAGACCACCCCGCTGGCGGCGAACACCGCGAATCCCGCGGTGCAGGCCACCACCCGGCCCGCGATCAGCGCGGGGGAGGGGCGGCGGGGGCGGGGGGCCTCGGTGTCGCCCTCGTGCTCGGCGTTGTCAGCCATGCTGCCTCCTCCTCGCCCGGACCAGCCGGACCGCGATCACGATGACGGCCGCGGCCGCGGCCTCGGCCATCACGGGAAAGCCGTGCACCACCCACTTCGCGGCGCCGGTGGCCAGGCCCTTGCCCTGGTACCGGTCGCGGTGGGCGGCCAGTTCGACGACGGCCGTCGCACCCAGGACGACCAGCGGTGACGCGGCGAGCACCCACCACCAGCCGTTGCGGCCGCTCGACGCCGCCGCCAGGCCGGTGCCGAGCACCGCGCCCACCGCGAAGGCCAGTCCCATGCCGGGCCCGGAGAGTTCGTCGACCGCGGCGCCGGCGATCGGTAGCCCGACGGCGAGGGCCACGGGCAGTGCGGGGCCGCCGGGAAGGGGGCGGGGGTGGCCGACGGGCCCGCTCGCCGCCCGCCGTCGCGCCCCTCGGTCGGCTGACCGTCCTCGTTGCCCCGCCATGCCCTCACCCCCGGTGTTCCCGTGTTCCCTGCGCCCCGGTGGCGCGTCCGCGTCGCTCGTCGCCCACCCGTTCGAACGCATGGACGTCCAAACCTCGGATCGTCCGGATGTCCGGAAATCCGGTCATGACACTGCTCGTTCTGGACGCCGGTTCGGGTCGGCCGGTTCCCGCACGGGGTCCGGCCGGCCGAAATCGGGGAGACGCTTCCGCATGTCTCTACACAGGTGTAGAAGTCGTACGCAGCATAGAGCACACCTGTTCGGTGGGGAGGCCGGGTCGTTTGCGGTCCGGATAAACTACACCGGGTAGTTTTTGAGAGGGTCGGCCGATGCGCCGACGGAGGAGGAGAGCGCCGTGGCGACGACGGGCGGAGCGGGGCGGCCGGAGAAGCGCAAGGCGATCACGCAGGCCGCGACGGTGGTGTTCGGGCGCGAGGGGTACGTCCGGGCCAGCATGGACGCGATCGCGGCCGAGGCCGGGGTGTCCAAGCGGACGGTCTACAACCACTTCGCCGACAAGGAGAACCTCTTCCTGTCGGTGGCCCTGCGGAACTCGGCGGAACTGACCGAGCGGATCCGCGAGTTGATGGCGAAGTACCTCGACCGGGTGGTGGACCTGCGCCAGGACCTGACCGACTTCGCCGTCGAGCGGGCCCGCGCCGTGCTGTCCGCCGGGGAGCACGGCGCGCTCGGCCGGGCGATCCGCGCCGAGGTGGCCAACATCCCGGCGGACGTCCTGGAGGCCTGGCTGGAGGCCGGCCCGGTCGCCTCCCAGCGCGACCTCGCGCAGCACTTCGAGGCGCTCGCCGAGCGCGGGCTGCTCGCGGGCGGGGACGCCGCACTCGCCGCCGAGCAGTTCACCCTGCTGACCTTCCACGGCATCGCCGAGCGCTCTTTCTGGGGCGCGCTCCCGGTGGCGGACGAGGAGGTCCGGCGGGTCGCGACCGTCGGCGTGGACGCCTTCCTGCGGATCCACGGGGTGTCGGCGGCGGCGTCGACGGCACGGGGCTGAACGCACCCGGGCACGCGGACGGGGACGGGCCCGGTCCGCTCGCCGTCGGCGAGCGGACCGGGCCCGGTGATCGGTGTCAGCCCAGCAGCCAGCGCTGGTTCGGGTCCGCGGTGTCGCAGGAGGCCATCGAGACGGCCTGGTAGGTGCCGGGGGCCCTGAGGCACTGTCCGGTGGCGACGTTGCGGACCAGGTACCAGCCGCGGTCCTCGTCGGTCAGCCGCCACTTCTGGTTGGCCGGCATCCAGTCGCCCCGCGGCCGGTTGAGGCCGTCCAGCCCGCCGGGGGTGTCCTGGAGGCGGACCGAGCCCGAGCCGGTGTCGAGGCCGGCCACCTTGCTCAGCCCGTGCGAGATCGCGGTGGTGCCGTCGCAGTAGCCCCAGAACGACCAGGTCTGCGCGGGCGACTGGTTGGCGGTCCACAGGCCGATCGGCTGCCCGTTGACCTCGTTGCCGTTCAGCAGGTCGAGCGCGCCGCCGCCGGAGCCGTTGTGGACGTCCCACCGGGTCGTCAGGGCCGGTGCGGGGGCCTGGTCGCAGGCGTCGGCCAGGGTGGCCGCCTGCGCCGCCGGCGCGCCGGCCACGACCGCCCCCGCGACGGCCGCGACGGCGCCCAGCGAGGCGAGCAGCCTGCGGGTACGGGTGATGGTGCTCATCGGGATTCTCCTTCTGGTGTGGTTGACGGGCCCGGCGTCAGCCGCGCGGGACGGCGAGCGCGGCCCACTGCTTGGGGCCGGGGATGCCGTCGGCGTCCGCGCCGGAGTCGCCGAGCTTGTGCTGCCAGTTGCGGAAGGACTCGCGGTCGGCGTCGGACCACTCGGGCCCGGGGCCCTCGGCGTAGGCGGAGCAGCCCTCGGCGACGAGGCGCTCGCCCATCCGGGTGATGACGTCGCTGTTCCGGCCGTCCTGGAAGAAGTCCGCGCCGGGGAACGGCTCGTAGCCGTCGCCGCCGTCGGCCGCCGGGGCGGAGCCGGTCGGGGCACCGCCGCGGGGGCTGTCGTCCGCGGACGCCTCCTGCCCGAAGTAGAGCGCCCCGGACCGGTCCTTCCACTCCGGGTCGGCGAGGACCACGCCCTCGGCGAAGGCCGGGATGCCGTAGCCGTAGACCCAGTCCGAGCGGCGCTCACGGGTCTTGAGGTAGACGCCGTCGCCCTCGGAGCTGCCCCCGTCGTTGGTGTTGCCCTCGACGGTGGTGATGGTGGAGCTGGTGTAGGCGACGCAGATGCCGGTGTGGCTGCCGCCTCCGGGCCCGAAGAAGACCTGGCCGCCGATCACCGGGTACTCGGTGAAGCGTCCGCGCTCCTTGAACCAGGCGACGCCCTCCGCGCAGGAGGCGCTGACCGGGAAGAGGTCGGCGTTGCCGGACTGCTCGGCGCACCAGGCGACGAAGGTGGCGCACCAGGCCTCGCCCTGGGACCACTCCAGGCCGGCGACGGCGGGGGAGAACTTCTGGATGTTGTTCCAGTGTCCGCCGCTGCGGCCCTCGTGGTAGCCGACCTCGTCTCGGGCGATGCGGATCAGGTCCGCCGCGTTCGAGGACATGGGTGGGGAACTCCTTGTTGCTGGAAGGGACGTGCCGGTCGGGGTCTCAGGCCTTGCCGAAGGTCTGCACGTAGCGGCCCCAGTTGCCGCGCTGGCGGGGCGCGTAGCCGATGCCGATGTAGTTGTAGTCGGGGTTGAGGATGTTCACCCGGTGGCCGGGGCTGTTCATCCACATCTGCATCGCCTCCGGCACGCTGTTGCTCGGGGTGACGTTCTCGGCGGAGGAACGCGAGACGAAGCCGGCGGCCGCGATGCGGTCCCAGGGGCTGCTGCCGTCGGTGCCGTTGTGCTGGGTGAGGTCGTGCGAGGCCATGTCGTTGGCGTGCCGCTGCGCGGCCGCGCTGAGGCGGTCGTCCAGGCGCACCGGCGGGGCGCCGACCCGGCCGCGCTCCGCGTTGACGGCGTTCAGCATCTCGGTGCGGAAGTCGCCACCCCCGCCGGGCTGGGGCTGCGGCTGGGGCTGGGGCTGGGGCTGCTGCTGGCCGCCGCTGATGCCACCGGCCGGGACGAGCTGCCAGCGCTGCGCCGGGTTGGCGTCGTCCTGCCTGGCCAGGGTGAGGGGCGAGCCGGGGGCGGCCGCGGTGAGGAAGAGCATGCCCTCGTTGGTGCGGGTGGTGCGGATCCGGATCCAGTCGTTGTCCAGGGGCTCGAAGCACCAGTGCTGGTTGGGCTGGTTGTGCTCGTTGTACAGCCAGGTCTGGCCGATGGAGTAGTTGTAGTCCATGACCATGGCCTGGCCGCCGACGTGCTTGCCGACGGTCAGCTGGGTCTCCAGGAGGAAGCTGCCGTTCTCCTTGGCCCAGAACGTCCAGCCCTGGGCGGTGGTGCCGTTGGACCCCCAGGACTGGATGGCCGTGCCGGCGGAGGTCTGGCTGGAGCGGACGTCGGCGACGGTTCCGTTGGCGGACTTGAGCGTCCAGGTCTGGCCGTGCTGGGGCAGGGTGGGCATGGTGGCGCCTCTCGTCTGTGGTGTCGCCCGGGCCGCCACCGCGGCGGCCCGTGGCCTGACGAGAGAGACACTCCGGCACGGCGGTAGACGGCCGGTCAACGCGCGTAGTCCGGGCCCCCGTTGATGCCGCGTCTACCGCGCCGGCACCTCCCTGACCAGCACGTTTCCCGGTCGGTACGGCGTCTACCCGGCCAGCAGATCCCTGACCTGAGCCGCTTCCTCCGCGAGCCCCAGCCGCTCGAACACCTCCAGCGAGTCGGCCAGGCAGGCCCGGGCCTGGCGCGGGCGGCCGAGGCCCGTGAGCGCGGTGCCGAGCGTGCGCAGCAGGGCGGCCTCCAGGGAGGCGCTGGTGCGGCGGGCGAGGGGGAGGACGGCCTCGGCGGCGTCGACGGCGAGCAGCCAGCGGCCGGCCTCGGCGTGGATCCGGGCGGCGAGGTCGCCGGCCGCGGCCGCGAAGACGGTGACCTGGAGCGCGGCGAACTCCTCGCGGGCGCCGACGGCATGGGTGAGTGCCGCCTCCGGGTCGCCGCACAGCCGCAGGACCCGGGCGAGGTAGTAGCGGCCCGTCGCGGCGGAGACCGGGCCGGAGCGGCTCATCAGCCGGACGCTGCGCTCGGCGGCCTCCCGGGCCTCGTCGAGGCGTCCGGTCTGGGCGGCACTGAAGGCGAACTCCCCGAGCGCGCTTCCCTCGGCGCGCTGGGCGCCGAGGCGGTGGAACAGCTCGGCGGCGCGGCCGGCGTGTTCGGCGGCCTCGGCGAAGCGGCCGTGCGTACGGGCGTTGCTGCCGAGGGTGATCAGGGCCTTCGCGAGGACGCGTTCGGTGCGGTCGTCCTGTTCGGACAGGGCGACGGCCCGGCGGATCTCCTCCTGGGACTCGGCGTAGCGGTTGATGTGCCAGAGCATGCTGCCGCGCAGGTAGCGGGCGAGGGCGAGCGGCCCGTGTTCGCCGCGGGCGGCGGCCTGCTGGGCGACACGTCCGGCGAGGTCGACGATGACGCCGGTCTGGGTGCGTTCGGGCAGGACGGCGCCCATCCGGTCGGCGAGTTCGGCGGCGCGGTCGAGCGGCAGGGCCGGGTCGGCGCAGCCGAGGGCGATCGCGGCGGCGTGGATGTCGGCCTGGTCGCGCATCCAGCGGACGGCTTCGGCACCGTCGGCGATGGGCCGGCCAGGGGAGGCGACGGACGCGCCGAGCAGGCTGAGTTCGGCGGGTTCGGCCTTGCGGGCGGCGAGGTCGGCGTTGCGGGCGGTGGCGAGGCAGAAGTCCAGCAGCCGGTCGGTGGCGGCGGTGCGTTCGGCGGGGCCGTCCTCGGCCGCGAGCCGGCCGCGGGCGTAGTCGCGGACGAGGTCGTGGTAGCCGTAGCGGCCGTAGCGGGGGGAGTGCAGCAGGTTGAGGTCGACGAGGGTTTCGAGCAGGTCGTCGGTCTCGGCCTCGGTGCGGTCGAGCAGGGCGGCGGCGCAGGGCAGCGGGATGTCGGGGGCGTCGGGCAGGGACAGCAGGCGGAAGGCGCGGGCGAGTTCGGGGCTCAGGCGGTGGTAGGAGAGCGCGAAGGTGGCCTCGACCGTGCGTTCGCCGTCGGTGAGTTGGGCCAGCCGGTGCTCGTGGCGCAGCCCTTCGGCGAGTGCCGCGAGGGTGAGCGCCGGGTCGGCGGCGAGCCGGGAGGCGGCGATGCGGACGGCGAGCGGCAGCAGTCCGCAGGCCCGTACGACCTCGTCGGCGGCGGCGGGTTCGGCGGCGACGCGTTCGGGGCCGACGATGCGGGTGAGCAACTCCAGGGCCTGTTCGGCGGGCAGGGTGTCGAGGCGCAACTGGTGCGCCCCGGCGAGACCGGCCAGCCGGTGGCGGCTGGTGACGAGGACGGCGCAGCCGGCCGAGCCGGGCAGCAGCGGTTCGACGTGGCTGGGGGTGGCGGCGTTGTCGAGGACGACCAGGACGCGCCGTCCGGCCAGGGCGGAGCGGTAGAGCGCGCTGCGTTCGCCGGTGTCCGGCGGGATGTCGGCGGGGTCGACGCCGAGGGCGCGCAGGAAACCGGCGAGGACGGTGCCGGGGGCGGGCGGGGTGCGGTCGGCGCCGCGCAGGTCGGCGAAGAGCTGCCCGTCGGGGAAGCGGGCGCGGACCTGCCGGGCGACGTGCACGGCGAGGGTGGTCTTGCCGACGCCGCCCATGCCGTCCAGCGCGGAGACGACGACGGCCCGCCCGCCGGCTGCGGAGAGCTGGTCGACGAGGGTCTCGACCTCGTCCGCGCGCCCGGTGAAGTCGGGCAGGCCGGAGGGGAGTTGGTCGGGCGCCCAGCGGGTGTCCGCGGAAGCTCCGGCGGGTCCGGCGGTGGCGGGCTCGGGGGTTCTGCCGGCCGGAAGCAGGGCGGCGTCCTCGCGCAGGATGCGCAGCTGGAGTTCGGCCGGGGCCCGGTCGTCCGGAGGCAGTGCGGGGCGGGCGTCCTCGTACACGGCGAGCGCCTCGGCCTTGCGGCCCGACTGGTAGAGGGCGCGCATCAGGACGGCGGTGAGCCGGGGCCGGCCTGGGTGCTCCAGCGCCAGGGCGGCGGCCTCGGCGGTCAGGTCGGTGCGGTCACCGAGTTCGGCGTCCAGTTCCAGCTGCGCCTCCTTGGCCGAGATCCGCTGCTCGATGAGGAGGGCCCGGACGGCCTCGGCGTGCGGCCCGGGCAGGCCGGCCAGCGGCTCGCCGACCCAGAGCCGCTGGGCCTGCCGCAGCGCCTCCCGGACGTCCCGCGGCGGTGCGCCGGCCTCCCGCAGCCGTCCGGCCTCGGCCAGCAGCGCCTCCCACTCGGTGGCGTCGACCTCGGCCCCCGGCGCCCTGAGCGCGTAGCCGTCGCCGACCCGCACCAAGGGCATCAGCTCCGGGTCGTCCCCGGTGTGGGGCCGGAACGCGCCGCGCAGCCGGGAGACGGCGAGCTGGACGGCCTTGCGCGGGTCGGCCGGCGCGGCCCCGCCCCACACCCCCTCGACCAGGACCGGGACGGAGACCGTCCGCCCGGCGGCGGACAGCAGGACGGCGAGCACGGCCCGCTGCTGCGGCCGGCCCAGTTCCAGCTCCTGCTCCCCGTACCAGGCCCGCAGCGGACCCAGCAGTCCGAACCGCAGCCCGGCTCCCCCCATGTCACCCATGTCGTGTCCCCACCGTCGTTCCGCGCCGGGATTCCGCCACTTCCGTCCGTGCGGCGGCGCCCCCGTATCCCGGCGACCTATGCTCTGTCCTCACAGATTGTGCACCGGGGCGAGGGCTATCGAGGGGTGGGCTGTGCGGCTCGAATTCCGCGTGCTGGGGCCGCTGAGCGCCCGCTGCGACGGGCGGGAGGTCGATCTCGGCCGACCGCAGCAGCGGGCCGTGCTCGCCGCGCTGCTGCTCTCCCCGGGCCAGCTGGTGCCGACGGACCGGCTGGTCGAGGGCCTGTGGGGGGAGGACGACACCCGCTGGCCGAAGGACCCGACCGGGCAGATCGGCACCCACGCGCACCGGCTGCGCCGCGCCCTGGGAGAGCCCGGGCTGCTGGTCGCGTCGTCGGGCGGGTACCGGTTGGCGGTGCCGCGCGAGGCGGTGGACCTGTTCCGTTACGAGGCCGGGGTGGCAGAGGCCGTCGCGCTGCGTCACCAGGACGCGTTCCGGGCCCGGGAGCTGCTGGCGGCGGCGCTCGGCGCGTGGGAGGGCCGCCGGGCACTGGACGGCGTCCCGGGAGCGTTCGCCGAGCGGTCGCGGGAACGGCTGGCGGCCGGGCGGTTCGCGGCGGTGAAGGCGCTGCTCGACCTGGACCTGACGCTCGGGCGGCACGCTGAGGCCCTGGAGCCGCTGGCCGGGCTGGCGGCCGAGCACCCGCAGGACGAGGAGGTGCACCGGCTGCACCTGCTGGCCCTGCACCGTTGCGGCCGCACCGCGGAGGCGCTGGCGGTGTACGAGGAGCTGCGGGAGCGGCTGGACGGTGAGCTGGGGCTGGAACCGGCGCCCGCGGTGGTCGAGCTGGCGGAGCGGATCCGGCACGGGGACGCCCCGGTGCTGCCGCGGCGGCTGCCGCGGCCGTGCCAGCTGCCGCCGGACATCCCCGACCTGGTCGGGCGGGCGGCGCTGGTGCACGAGGCGGCGCGGGTGCTGCGGGAGGCCGGGGGCGGCCCGGTGGTGGCGGGGCGTGGGCCGGTGGCGGAGTCGTCGGGTCCCGTGGTGGGGCCAGGGCCGGTGGTGGGGCCTGGTCCGGTGTTGGGGTTGTCGGGGCCGGCGGGCAGTGGTGCGTCGGCGCTGGCGGTGCATGTCGCTCACCTCGTCCAGGACGCCTTTCCGGACGGTCAGTTGTACACGGGCGGTGGCGAGCCGTCCGCCGTGCTCGCCGGGTTCCTGCGCGCGCTGGGGGAGCGGCCGACGGCGGACGCGGACGTCGACGAGCTCGGCGCCCGCTTCCGGGAGGCGCTCGCCGGGCGGCGGGTGCTGGTGCTGCTCGACGGCGTGGCCGACCCCGGACCGCTGCTGCCCGGTACGGCCGGTTGCGCGGCGGTGGTCGCGGGTGCGGAACCGGGCACGTTGCCCGAGGGCGCCGTACGGCTGACGGTCGGACCGCTGGAGCCGCACGACGCCTACGAGCTGTTGGCCCGGATCGTGGGCGCGGAGCGGATCCGGCAGGAGCCGGACGCGGTGACGGAGGTGGCCGCGCTCTGCGGCCACCTGCCGGCGCTGCTGCGGACGGCGGCGACGCGGCTCGCGGCCCGGCCGCGCTGGTCGGTGGCCGACCTGGTCAGGTGGCTCGCCGAGCGGGGCTGAGCGCCGGGCCGCGGGAGAAGCGGTTCAGTACGGGTCCGAGCTGCGGAGCGTGTCCGTGAAGGGGTTGCTCAAGGGGGTGCGCGGGTTGTCCGGGTTGGCGTAGTCGACCCGGAGGCCGCCCAGTGGGGACACCGTCAGGATGGCGGTCTGCTGGGAGTTGGTCTTGTACGTGCCGCGGGCCCAGCAGACGTAGCCGCCGGCGCCGTAGACGACGAGGTTGCCGTCGCCCTGCATGATCGCCTTCTGGCCGCAGCCCTGGGTCCTCGGGGCGACCCACACCGGCGTCGGGTTCCACGTGGCGTACTTGTAGAGGACGAAGTTGCCGTCGCCCTGCATGTACAGCCGGGTGTCGCCGGATTCGAGGTAGTCGCCCGGGTAGAGCACCCCGGGCTCGCTCAACGTCGATCCGTACGCGGTGGCGGCCTGCGCGGTCCCGGCCGAGGTCATCGTCCCGGCCAGCGCCAGCATGCCGGCCGCTATCCCGATGGCCATGTGTCGCAGCGTCTTCGTCGCCTTCATGTTCCCCGTGGACCTCTCTCGTGCTGTCGGCTCTCGTCGTGCTGTCGGCGCCGACGAGGTCTTCGTGGCGTCCGACGGGAAGGAGCATGGAGGGAGGCGGTAGACAAACGATGAACGCGACGCCGGGGCGGTCGGCCCACCCCGACGGCCGGGCCGGGGCCGTTTGGCATCGGCCCGGAGGAGGAGTACTGTTCTCTAGTCGCTCGGCAGGGAGCACCGGACACGCATCGGCGCGGACGGTCCCGGGGCGGCCAATCCTCTGAAACACCACTTCCCAGGTTCGGGCTGGGTCGCGTCGGC
>NZ_JBSFKQ010000096.1:0-11831 GCF_053598615.1 Kitasatospora sp. NPDC001095
CTGTTCTCCTCGGCCTCCGGCGTGTTCGGAGCCGCGGGCCAGGGCAACTACGCGGCCGCGAACGCGTTCCTGGACGCGCTCGCCGAGCAGCGCCGCGCCGACGGCCTGCCCGCCACCTCGCTGGCGTGGGGCCTGTGGGCCGAGGACGGCGGCATGGCCACCAGCCTGTCGGACGCGGACGTCCGTCGTCTGGCCCGGGCCGGCGTGGCGCCGCTGCGTTCGCAGGAGGGTCTGGCCCTGTTCGACGGTGCGCTCACCCTGGAGCGCGCCCTGGTCGTCCCCATGCACCTCGACCCCGTCACGGCGGTCGGAAGCAGCGACGTTCCGCCACTGCTGCGCGGACTCGTCCGTACGCCGCGCCGCCGGACCGCCGCGAGCGGCAGCACCGCGGCCGCCGGTTCGCTGGCGGAGCGCCTGCTGGCCCTGCCGGCCGCGCGCCGCGACGAGACCGTCCGCGAGGTGGTCCGTACGCAGGTGGCCGAGGTTCTGGGGCACGGTTCGGCCGCCGAGGTCGACCCGGCCCGGGCCTTCCGGGAGTTGGGCTTCGACTCGCTGACGGCGGTCGAGCTGCGCAACCGTCTCAACGCGGCCACCGGCCTGCGCCTGCCGGCCACGCTGGTGTTCGACTACCCGACGCCCGCCGCGCTGGCCGACTTCATCCGCGACGAACTCGTGGGTGAGGCCCCGGTGGTGGCCGAGGTGCTGTCCACGACCGTCGTGGACGAGCCGATCGCGATCGTCGGCATGGCCTGCCGTTACCCGGGCGGGGTCGCCTCGCCCGAGGACCTGTGGCGGCTGGTCGCGGAAGGCGGTGACGGCATCACGTCGTTCCCGACCGACCGGGGCTGGGACCTCGACGCGCTCTACCACCCGGACCCGGAGCACCAGGGGACGAGCTACGCCCGCGAGGGTGGCTTCCTGCACGACGCGGGCCGCTTCGACGCGCGGTTCTTCGGGATCTCCCCGCGCGAGGCGCTCACCATGGACCCGCAGCAGCGTCTGCTGCTCGAAACCTCCTGGGAGGCCTTCGAGGGGGCCGGCATCGACCCGGCCACCCTGCGCGGCAGCGCGACCGGCGTCTTCGCCGGTGTGATGTACCACGACTACACCTCGGTGCTGACCAGCGCGGAGGAGGACGTCGAGGGGCACCTCGGTACGGGCAACGCGGGCAGCGTGGTCTCCGGGCGTCTGGCATACACCTTCGGTCTTGAGGGTCCGGCGGTCACCGTCGACACGGCCTGCTCCTCCTCGTTGGTCGCCCTGCACTGGGCCATCCAGGCGCTGCGCAGCGGCGAGTGCACGATGGCGCTGGCCGGCGGTGTGACCGTGATGGCCACCCCGGGCGCGTTCATCGAGTTCAGCCGCCAGCGCGGCCTCTCGGCCGACGGCCGCTGCAAGGCCTTCTCGGCCGACGCGGACGGCACCGGCTGGGGTGAGGGCGTCGGCATGCTCCTGCTGGAGCGGCTGTCCGACGCGCAGCGCAACGGCCACCAGGTTCTCGCGGTGGTCCGTGGCAGTGCGATCAACCAGGACGGTGCCAGCAACGGCCTGACCGCCCCCAACGGGCCGTCCCAGCAGCGGGTGATCCGCCAGGCCCTGGCCAACGCCGGACTGTCGGCCGAGCAGGTCGACGCGGTCGAGGCGCACGGCACCGGCACCTCGCTGGGCGACCCGATCGAGGCGCAGGCGCTGCTGACGACCTACGGTCAGGAGCGTGCCGAAGAGCCGCTGTGGCTGGGGTCGTTGAAGTCCAACATCGGTCACACCCAGGCGGCGGCCGGTGTCGGCGGCATCATCAAGATGGTGATGGCGATGCGGCACGGTGTGCTGCCGCAGACGCTGCACGTGGACGAGCCGTCGCCGCACATCGACTGGGCCTCGGGCGCCGTCGAGCTGCTGACCGAGGCCCGGCCCTGGCCGGAGACCGGGCGTCCGCGTCGCGCGGCCGTATCCTCCTTCGGCTTCAGCGGCACCAACGCCCACGCCATCATCGAGCAGGCCCCCGAGGCCGCCCCGATCGAGGCGGCTCCGGCCGACGAGGCCACGGGCGTGGTGCCCTGGGCTCTGTCGGGTCGTACCGAGGCCGCGTTGCGGGAGCAGGCGCAGCGCCTGCTGGCGGCGGTCGCGGACGAGCGGCCGGCGGACGTCGGCTACTCGCTGGTGTCCTCGCGGGCGGTGTTCGAGCACAAGGCCGTGGTGGTCGGCGACGGGCGGGACGAGCTGCTCGCCGGCCTCCGTGCGCTGGCCGCAGGGGAGAGCGCTTCGTCGGTGGTCCGGGGTTCCGGATCGGGCGGCAAGGTCGTCATGGTGTTCCCGGGCCAGGGCTCGCAGTGGCTGGGCATGGCGCAGGGGTTGCTGGCGGATGAGCCGGTGTTCCGTTCCCGGATGGAGGAGTGCGCCAAGGCGCTTGCTCCGCATGTGGATTGGGAGCTGCTGGAGGTCGTCTCGGGTGAGGACGGCGGGTGGATGGAGCGGGTGGACGTGGTCCAGCCGGTGCTGTTCGCCGTGATGGTCTCGCTCGCCGAGCTGTGGCGTTCGTACGGTGTGGAGCCGTCGGCGGTGGTGGGGCACTCGCAGGGCGAGATCGCCGCCGCTGCCGTCTCCGGCGCGCTCTCCCTGGAGGACGCGGCGCTGGTGGTGGCGCTGCGCAGCCAGGCGATCATCGAGCTCTCCGGTCTGGGCGGGATGGTGTCCGTTCCGCTGCCCGTGGAGAGTGTCCGCGAGCTGCTGTCCGGCCGGGATGGAATCTCGATCGCGGCGGTCAACGGCCCCGGCTCGGTGGTGGTTTCGGGCGATGCCGGTGCCCTGGACGAGCTGATGGAGCACTGCGCCGGGCAGGAGGTCCGGGCGCGTCGGATCGCGGTGGACTACGCGTCGCACTCGGCGCACGTGGAGCGCATCGAGGCCCGTCTGGCGGAGCTGCTGGCCCCGGTCACGCCCCGGGTTCCGGAGGTGCCGTTCCATTCCACCGTCACCGGTGAACTGATCGACAGCGCTTCGCTGGACGCCGGGTACTGGTACCGCAACCTGCGCCAGACGGTGGAGTTCGCGTCGACCGTCGAGGCCCTGCTGGCCTCGGGCCACTCGCAGTTCGTCGAGGTGAGCGCCCACCCGGTGCTGACCGTCGGTATCCAGGAGTCCATCGACGCCGCCAACGCCGAGGCCACGGTCCAGGGCACCCTGCGCCGTGACCAGGGCGGCCGGGAGCGCTTCCTGACCGCCCTCGCCGAGGCCTGGTCCAACGGCGCCACCGTCGACTGGACCGCCCAGTTCCCCACGGCCCACCGCATCGACCTGCCCACCTACGCCTTCCAGCGCGAGCACTACTGGCCGAAGCCCGCCACCACCCCGGCGGTCGCCGGCACGGCGGCGGCCTCCCCGGCCGACAGCCGCTTCTGGGAAGCCGTGGAGAGTGGCGATCTCGACACGCTGGTGCGGCAGTTGGACCTGGAGGCGTCCGGTGACGGTGCCGCCCTGGCCGCTGCCCTGCCGCTGCTCTCGGCCTGGCGCCGTCAGCAGCGTGACCACTCCACGGTGGACAGCTGGCGCTACCGGGTGGACTGGAAGCCGCTCGCCGAGGTGCCGACCGGCACGCTGACCGGCGGCTGGCTGGTCCTCGTCCCCGCCTCCCTCGGAGCGGAGGACCCGCTGCCGGCCGCGGTCGCCGAGCTGCTGGCCGAGCACGGTGCGCAGCCGAGCGTGCTGCGGATCGAGGCGGGCGGGGCGGTCGCTGCCCTGGCCGCGGCTCTCGCCACGGCCGCCGAGGAGGGCGTGACGCCGTCCGGCGTGCTGTCGCTGCTCGCGCTGGACGAGGCGCCGCACGCCGAGCACCCGGTGGTCGCGTCCGGTCTGGTCGACACCGTCGACCTGGTCCGGGCCGTCGCCGAGCACGGCGGCGTCAACGGTGGCCTGAACGGCGGCGTGAACGGTGGCCTCCGGCTCTGGCTGGCGACCCGGGGTGCGATCGCGACCGGTGGCGCCGACCGGCTGCACAGCGCGGCGCAGGCGCAGGTCTGGGGCCTGGGCCGGGTGGCCGGACTGGAGCACCCGGAGTGCTGGGGCGGCCTGCTGGACCTGCCGGCCGAGCTGGACGCGCGCTCCCGGGCGCGGGTCGCCGCCGTCCTGGCGGGGATCGGTGACGAGGACCAGGTGGCCGTCCGTTCCTCGGGCGTGTTCGTCCGACGGCTGCGGCGCGCCCCGCTGGGCGACGCGCCGGCCGTCGGGGCGTGGCAGCCGCGCGGCACGGTGCTGGTCACCGGCGGTACGGGGGCGATCGGTGCCCACGTCGCCCGCTGGCTGGCCGAGAACGGCGCCGAGCACCTGGTGCTGACCAGCCGTCGGGGCCTGGACGCGCCCGGCGCGGCCGAGCTGCGTGCGGAGCTGCTGGGCCTCGGTGCCCGGGTGACGGTCGCCGCGTGCGACGTCGCGGACCGGGCGGCGGTGGCCGAGCTGGTCGCGGGCCTGGCCGGGCAGGGCGAGCCGGTGCGGGCGGTGATGCACGCCGCCGGTGTCGGGGACTCGGCACCGCTGGCCGTCACCGGTGCGGCCGAGCTGGCCGCGAACGCCCAGGCGAAGATCGCCGGCGCGCGGCACCTGGACGAGCTGCTCGGGGACACCGAGCTGGACGCCTTCGTCCTCTTCTCCTCCAACGCGGGGGTCTGGGGCGGTGGCGGCCAGGGCTCGTACGCCGCGGCCAACGCCGGCCTGGACGCGCTCGCGCGCATGCGGCGCGAGCGCGGCCTGACGGCCACATCGGTGGCCTGGGGCGCCTGGGCCGAGGGCGGCATGTCGGACGGCACGGCGGGCGAGCAGATGCGCCGCCGCGGCCTCGTGCCGATGGACCCGGAGCTGGCGCTGACCGTGCTGCGGCAGGCGCTGGAGCAGGACGAGACGTTCCTGGCCGTGGCCGACGTCGACTGGCAGCGGTTCGCCCCGGCCTTCGCGGCCGCCCGGCCGCGTCCGCTGATCGCGGAGGTGCCGGAGGCCCTGGCCGCGCTGGCGGCCGACGCCGGCGCGGGCGCCGGCGCGGACGGCGGCTCGCCGCTGCTGCGGAAGCTGACCGGCCTGCCGGCGGGCGACCGTGACCGGGTCCTGCTGGACCTGGTCCGCAGCGAGGCGGCCGCGGTCCTCGGCTACGGTTCGGCCGCCGAGGTCGACCCGGCCCGGGCCTTCCGGGAGCTGGGCTTCGACTCGCTGACCGCCGTCGAGGTGCGCAACCGCCTCAACGCGGCCACCGGCCTGCGCCTGCCCGCCACGCTGGTGTTCGACCACCCGACCCCGGCCGCCCTGGCCGCCCTGCTGCGCACCGAACTGCTCGGTGCCGAGGACGAGCCGGTCACCGGGACGGTCGTGGCCACCATCGCCCGGGAGGACGACCCGATCGCGATCGTCGCGATGAGCTGCCGCTACCCCGGCGGCGTGCGGTCCCCCGAGGAGCTGTGGCAGCTGCTGGCCGCCGGCGGTGACGCCGTGGCCGGCTTCCCGGCCGACCGCGGCTGGGACCTGGAGGGGATCTACCACCCGGACCCGGAGCACGCCGGGACCAGCTACGCCCGCGAGGGCGGGTTCCTGTACGACGCGGGCCGCTTCGACGCCGAGTTCTTCGGCATCAGCCCGCGTGAGGCCCTCGCAATGGACCCGCAGCAGCGTCTGCTGCTCGAAACCTCCTGGGAGGCGTTCGAGCGGGCGGGCATCGACCCGGCGGCCCTGCGCGGCGGCCAGGTCGGCGTCTTCCTCGGTGCCGCGCCCTCGGGTTACGGCTCCGGCCTGACCGAGCTGCCCGAGGGCGTGGAGGGCCACCTGCTCACGGGCAACGCGGGCAGTGTGATCTCCGGCCGGATGGCGTACGCCTTCGGTCTGGAGGGCCCGGCTGTCACCATCGACACCGCCTGCTCCTCCTCGCTGGTCGCCCTGCACCTCGCGGCGCAGGCCCTGCGCGGCGGCGAGTGCTCGATGGCGTTGGCCGGCGGTGTCGCCGTGATGGCGACGCCGGGCGCGTTCGTCGAGTTCAGCCGCCAGCGCGGGCTGGCCGCCGACGGGCGGTGCAAGCCGTTCGCCGAGGCCGCCGACGGCACCGGCTGGTCGGAGGGCGCGGGCCTGGTGCTGCTGGAGCGGCTGTCCGACGCGCGGCGCAACGGGCACCCCGTGCTCGCTGTCGTCCGGGGCTCCGCCGTCAACCAGGACGGCGCCAGCAACGGGCTGAGCGCGCCGAACGGGCCGTCGCAGCAGCGGGTGATCCGCGCGGCGCTGGCCGACGCCGGGCTGTCCGGCGGCGAGGTCGACGTGGTCGAGGCGCACGGCACCGGCACGGTGCTGGGCGACCCGATCGAGGCGCAGGCGCTGCTGGCCACCTACGGCCAGGAGCGCGGCGAGGACGGCGAGCCGCTGTGGCTGGGCTCGCTCAAGTCCAACCTCGGCCACACCCAGTCGGCCGCCGGTGTGGCGGGCGTGATCAAGATGGTGCTGGCCATGCAGCACGCCGTCCTGCCGCGGACGCTGCACGTGGACGAGCCGTCCACGCACGTCGACTGGACGGCCGGCGCGGTGGAACTGCTGCGTGAGCAGCGGGACTGGCCGCAGACCGGGCGGCCGCGCCGGGCCGGTGTGTCGGCCTTCGGCGTGAGCGGCACCAACGCCCACGTCATCCTGGAGCACGCCCCGGCCGTGGAGCCGGAGCAGGCGGAGTCGGCCGAGCCGGCCGAGGCTGTCGGGGTCGAGGGCCCCGTGCTCGTGGCGCTGTCCGGCCGCACCGAGGTCGCACTGCGCGACCAGGCCCGACGGCTGAGCGCGCGGGTGGCCGCCGACGGCGGGCTGCGCCCGGTCGACCTGGCCTACTCGCTCGCGGTCGGCCGCACCGACCTGAACCGTCGCGCGGTGCTGCTCGCGGACGACCGGGCGCAGCTGCTGCGCTCGCTCGCGGCCCTGGCGGAGGGCGGAACGGCCGCCGGGCTGCTGCGCGGCACCCCGCGAGGCGGGAAGCTCGCGTTCCTGTTCACCGGTCAGGGCAGCCAGCGGCTCGGCATGGGCCGGGAGCTGTACGAGGCCTTCCCGGTGTTCGCGGACGCCTTCGACGCGGTCTGCGCTCGGGTCGAACTGCCCCTGAAGGAGGCGGTGTTCGGCGAGGACGCCGCGGTCCTCGCCCGGACCGAGTTCACCCAGCCGGCGCTGTTCGCCGTCGAGGTGGCGCTGTTCCGGCTGTACGAGAGCTGGGGGGTCCGTCCGGACGTCCTGGCCGGTCACTCGATCGGCGAGCTGGCGGCCGCCCACGTCGCGGGTGTCCTCTCGCTGGACGACGCCGTCACGCTGGTCGCCGCTCGCGGCCGCCTGATGCAGGCGCTGCCGGAGGGCGGCGCGATGGTCGCGGTGAAGGCCACCGAGGCCGAGATCCTGCCGCTGCTCACCGAGAACGTCAGCATCGCGGCGATCAACGGCTCGACCTCCGTGGTGATTTCGGGTGACGAAGGTGAAGTCCTCGCCATCGCCGGGCAGTTCGAGAAGACCAAGCGGCTGCACGTCAGCCACGCGTTCCACTCGCCGCTGATGGAGGGCATGTTGGCGGAGTTCTCGGCCGTCGCCGAGGGCCTGGCCTACGCCGAGCCGGTGATCCCGGTCGTCTCCAACGTGACCGGTGAGCTGGCCACGGCGGAGGAGCTGTGCTCGCCCGCGTACTGGGTGCGCCACGTCCGCGAGGCGGTCCGCTTCGCCGACGGCATGCGGACGCTGGAAGCCCAGGGCGTCACCACGTACCTGGAACTCGGCCCCGACGGTGTGCTCACCGCCCTCGCCCAGGACTGCGTCGACGGGCAGGACGCGGCCTTCGCCGCCGCCCTGCGCGCCGAGCGGCCCGAGGCGCGGACCGCGCTGGAGGCGCTGGCCGCCCTGCACGTGCACGGTGTGACGCCGGACTGGTCGGCGCTGTTCGCGGGCACCGGTGCCCGCCGGGTGGACCTGCCGACCTACGCCTTCCAGCGCGAGCAGTACTGGCTCGGCGGCCCCGGCACGGCCCAGGCCGCGCCGGCCGACGCCCACCGGGACCCGGCGGAGAGCGCGTTCTGGGCGGCCGTGGACGAGGGTGACCTCGCCGGGCTGGCCCGGACCCTGGACGTCACCGGGGACCAGCCGCTGAGCGCGGTGCTGCCCGCGATGTCCTCCTGGCACCGGGGCCTGCGCGAACTCGCCGAGGCCGCCGACTCGGCCTACCGGATCGCCTGGCAGCCGGTCACCCCGGCCGCCGGGGCGCCGACCGGCACCTGGCTGGTCGTGGTGCCCGCCGAGCGGGCGCAGGACGCCGACGTCCTGGCCGTCCGGCGGTCGGTCGCCGAGGCCGGCGCCGAACTGCTGGTGCTGCCGCTGGCCGAGGAAGGCCTCGACCGCGGCGAGACGGCGGCGCGGCTCGGCCGGGCCCTGCCGCAGGACCGCGCCCTGACCGGGGTGCTGTCCCTGCTGGCGGTGCCGGCCGAGCGGGCCGGGGACGAGGGCCTGCTGGCCCGGACCGGCGCACTGGTGCAGGCGCTGGCCGACGCCGGTGTGACCGCCCCGCTGTGGGTGGCCACCCGGGGCGGCGCGGCGATCGACGCCGACGGGCCGGTGCGCCCGGAGCGGGCGCGGCTGTGGGGCCTCGGCCGGGTGGTGGCGCTGGAGGCGCCGCAGGCCTGGGGCGGTCTGGTCGACCTGCCGGAGGAGCTGGACGAGCGGGTGCTCGGCCGGTTCACCGAGGTGCTGGGCGCGGCCGACGGCGAGGACCAGCTGGTGCTGCGCTCCTCGGGCGTGTCGGTGCCGCGCCTGGTCCGGGCGGCGCGCCGCCCGCTGCCGGGCGACCGGTGGTGGGACGGGGCCGGGACGGTGCTGGTCTGCGGCGCCGACGGCGTGGTCGGCGAGCGGCTGGCCGCCCGCCTGGCCACCGGCGGGGCCGAGCACCTGGTGCTGGCCGGCCGGACGGAGCGGGACGAGGAGGCGCTGCGGGCCGAGTTCGGCGTGCCGGTCACCGTCGTCGACGCCCCGGCCGGCGACCGCGCCGCGCTCGCCGCACTGCTGGAGCGCCACCCGGTGACCGCCGTGGTGCACGCCGGTGCCGCGACCCCGGTCGGGGCCGTGGACGGCGTCCCGCCGCGGGAGTTGGCGGCGGCCGTGCACGAGCGGGTCGCCGAGGTGCGCGCGCTGCACGAGCTGACGGCCGCACTGCCGCTGACCGCGTTCGTGGTCTGCTCCACGGCGGTCGGCGTCCTCGGCGGCGTCGGACACGGCGTGGACGCGGTCGCGCACGCGGAGCTGGCGGCCCTGGCCGCCGAGCGCCGCGCGGCCGGGCTGCCGGCGACGGTGATCGCCTGGGGCCCCTGGGCCGAGGAGGCCGAGTGCGCCGGGACCACCGGTGCGTGGGAGCGGGCGGGCCTGCGCCCGCTGACCGCGCGGGCGGCGCTGGCGGCACTGCCGGGCGCCCTCGCGGAGCCGGACGGCGCCCCGTTGGTGGCGGACGTGGACTGGGCGCGCTTCGCGCTCGGCTACACCGCGAACCGGCCCGGCCTGCTGATAGGCGACCTGCCCGAGGTGCGTGAACTCGCCCGGGCCGTCCCGGCCGGCGCGGACTCCTCGCTGGCCCAGCGGCTGGCGCAGGTGCCCGCGGCGGACCGTGACCGGGTGCTGCTGGACTTCGTCCGCTCCGAGGTGGCGGCCGTCCTCGGCCACACCACCCTGGACGCGGTGGAGCCCACCCGGGCGTTCCAGGAGCTCGGCTTCGACTCGCTGATCGCGGTGGAGCTGAGCAAGCGCCTCGCCGGGGAGACCGGACTGAAGCTGTCGCCGACCCTGGTCTTCGACCACCCGAACGCCACCGCCCTGGCCGACCACCTGCGCTCGCAGGTGCTCGGCGCCCAGGACGGCGACGGCCTGCCGGTGGCGGCCCGTCTCTCGGCCGAGGACGACGACCCGATCGCGATCGTCGCGATGGCCTGCCGCTACCCGGGCGGCGTCCAGTCGCCCGAGGACCTGTGGCGGCTGGTGTCGGAGGGCACCGACGCGGTGACCGCGTTCCCGACCGACCGAGGCTGGGACCTGGCCGGGCTGTACGACCCGGACCCGGCGAAGAGCGGCAAGAGCTACGCCCGTGAGGGCGGGTTCCTGCACGACGCGGCGCAGTTCGACCCGATGTTCTTCGGCATCTCGCCGCGTGAGGCGCTGGCGATGGACCCGCAGCAGCGGGTGCTGCTGGAGGTCACCTGGGAGGCGTTCGAGCGGGCCGGGATCGACCCCGCCGCCGTGCGCGGCGACCGGGTCGGCGTCTTCGCCGGCACCAACGGCCAGGACTACGCGCCGCTGCTGGAGGGTTCGCAGGAGGCCGAGGGCCTGGTCGGGACCGGAAACGCGGCGAGCGTCGCCTCCGGCCGGATCTCCTACACCTTCGGGCTCGAGGGCCCGGCGGTGACGGTGGACACCGCCTGCTCCTCCTCGCTGGTCGCGCTGCACCTGGCGGCCCAGTCGTTGCGCAGCGGCGAGTGCTCGCTCGCCCTGGCCGGCGGTGTGATCATCACCTCGACCCCGGGTGTGTTCGTCGAGTTCAGCCGCCAGCGCGGCCTGGCCGCCGACGGCCGCTGCAAGTCCTTCGCCGCGGCGGCGGACGGCACCGGCTGGGGCGAGGGCGCGGGCATGCTCCTGCTGGAGCGCCTGTCCGACGCCCGCCGCAACGGCCACCGCGTGCTGGCGGTCGTCCGCGGCTCCGCCGTCAACCAGGACGGCGCCAGCAACGGCCTGACCGCCCCCAACGGCCCGGCCCAGCAGCGCGTCATCCGCCAGGCCCTGGCCAACGCCCGCCTGACCCCCGGCCAGGTCGACGTGGTCGAGGCGCACGGCACCGGCACCCGTCTCGGCGACCCGATCGAGGCGCAGGCGCTGCTGGCCACCTACGGCCAGGAGCGCGGCGAGAACGGCGAGCCGCTCTGGTTGGGCTCGCTGAAGTCCAACATCGGCCACACCCAGGCGGCGGCCGGCGTCGGCGGCATCATCAAGATGGTGATGGCGATGCGGCACGGCGTCCTGCCGAAGACCCTGCACGTGGACGAGCCGACGCCGAACGTCGACTGGTCGGCGGGCGCGGTCGAGCTGCTCACCGAGGCCAGGGACTGGCCCGAGACCGGTGCGCCGCGCCGCGCGGGCGTCTCCTCCTTCGGCGTCTCCGGCACCAACGCCCACGTCCTCATCGAGCAGGCCCCGACGGCCGACCACACCGAGCCGGCCGTCGACCGCGACGCGGAAGGACCGGCGGTCGACGCGCTGCCCTGGGTGCTCTCCGCCCGCGGCAAGGCGGCCCTGCGGGCCCAGGCCGAGCGGCTGCGCGGCTTCGTCGAGGACAACCCCGGCCTCGCGCCGGCCGACCTCGGCCACGCGCTGGCGGCGACCCGCTCGACGTTCGAACACCGGGCCGTCGTGCTCGGCTCCGACCGTGCCGAGCTGCTCGCCGGCCTGACCGCCCTCGCCGGCGGCAGCGGCAGTGGTTACGTCCAGGGCCTGGCCCGCAGCGGCCGCACCGCCGTCGCCTTCACCGGGCAGGGCAGTCAGCGTCCTGGCATGGGGCGTGAGTTGTACGAGGCCTGTCCGGTGTTCGCGGAGGCCTTCGACGCGGTCTGCGCTCGGGTCGAACTCCCGCTGAGGGAGGCGGTGTTCGGCGAGGACGCTTCGGTTCTCGCCCGGACGGAGTTCACCCAGGTGGCGCTGTTCGCGGTCGAGGTGGCGCTGTTCCGGCTGGTGGAGAGCTGGGGGGTCCGTCCGGACTTCCTGGTGGGCCACTCGATCGGTGAGCTGGTGGCCGCGCACGTCGCGGGTGTCCTGTCGCTGGACGACGC
>NZ_JBSFKQ010000097.1:0-11374 GCF_053598615.1 Kitasatospora sp. NPDC001095
GGAGGTCAGCAACGCCCAGCGCATCCACGGGCTCTACACCGCGCAGGTGATCGACTCCGGCGGCCTGGACGGCGACGCCCCCTGGCTGGTCACCGCGTACGTCCCCGGCCCGTCCCTCCAGCAGGTGGTGCGCGAGAACGGCGCGCTCCCGGTGCGCACCGTGCTGCTGCTGATGGGCGGCATCGCCGAGGCCCTCCAGGCGATCCACAGCGTCGAGGTGGTCCACCGCGACCTCAAGCCCGCCAACGTGCTGGTCGCCGGGGACGGTCCGCGGGTGATTGACTTCGGCATCGCCCGCGCCGCCGACGCCACCGCGCTGACCGGCACCGGCTACCGGATCGGCTCCCCCGCCTTCATGTCCCCCGAGCAGGCCCAGGGACGCCCGGTCACCCCGGCCACCGACGTCTTCGCGCTCGGCGCCCTGGCCGCGTACGTGGCCGGCGGCACCGCGCCGTTCGGCGACGGCCCGGACACCGCGGTGCTCTACCGGGTGGTGCACGAGGACGCGGACCTCACCGCCGTCCCGGCGGACCTGCGCGAGCTGATCCAGCGCTGCCTGGCGAAGTCCCCGGAGGACCGCCCCACGCCCGCCGAGATCATCCGGGTCGCCCGCAACCACCCGGAGGTCGGCGGCCAGCTGCGGTTCGGCGACGACTGGCTGCCGCGCGAGGTCAACACCGAGATCACCCGCCGCTCGGACCTGCCCAAGACTCCGCCCACCCCGCTGCCGGCCGCGCCCGCCACCCCGCCGACCCCGCCGCCCGCGATGCCGGCCACTCCCCCGCCGCCGCCCGGCGCGCCGACCCACCCGGCCACCGCGGTGCACCCGCCGCAGCAGCCGCCGACGCCCCCGCACGGCTTCACGCCGCCGCCGGTCGGCTCGTACGGCGCCCCGCAGCCGCCCACCGAGTCGCCGACCGCGCCGGTGCTGCCCACCCCGCCGACCGTCCGGCTCCAGCCGGAGCCGCCGTCCTACGACACACCGCCGCCCGGCCCGGCACTGACCGCCGACCCGGCGCCCGCCGCGGCCCCGGAGCCCGGGCCGGGGCGCAAGGGCGGGGTGTCCTGGAAGGTGCTGCTCACCGTCGCCCTGGTGATGGCGGTCGGCGGCACCGCGGGCGGCGTGGTGCTGATGAAGAAGCTGGACGACGGCAAGGCGTCGGACGCCAAGCCGGCTCCGGCGGTCACCGTCACCCAGGGCCCTGACCCGACCAAGCCGGCCTCCTCCCCCAGCGCCTCCGCCTCCACCGACCCGGTGACGGCCTCCTCCCCCAAGCCCGGCCAGAGCACCGTCTCGGCCCCGGCCCGGCCCACCGGCTACTCCCCGATGCTGGACAAGAAGTCGCTGGCGATCCCCAGCGCCGACTACTCCTCCGACGCCTACCGGATCGACCTGGACTCGGGCACCGTGGTGCCCCGCTCCACCGACCTCAAGTGGGGCTTCGGGGTCACCAACAACAGCAGTGGCAGCAAGGCCAACGCCTTCGCCAGCTACGGCGACAACAAGTCGGACTTCGCGGTGATCACCGAGCCGTCCGTCACCGCCGAGCAGTGCGCCGCCGCGATCGACTCCCGGCCGGACACCGACCTCTCGTACAACCGGGTGGCGCCCGGCCGGCTGCTCTGCGTCCGGGACCGGGTCACCCGCAACATCGCCATCGTGGCGATCGAGCAGGCCGACCCGACCTCCGGGGCCGCCAAGGTCACCGTCAGCACCTGGCGCGCCGGCTGAGCACTATCCTGACCAGGTCAATCCCCACCGGACCGGAGCGAACCGTGTACTTCACCAACCGAGGCATCGAGGAGCTGGAGAACCGGCGCGGCGAGGAGGAGGTCACCCTCGGGTGGCTGGCCGAGCAGCTGCGCACGTTCGTCGACCTCAACCCGGACTTCGAGGTCCCGGTCGAGCGGCTGGCCACCTGGCTGGCGCGGCTCGACGACGAGGACGACGAGTGACCCGGTGACGGCCGTCGTGAGGCCCGGGAGGCAACCGCCTCCCGGGCCTCACGCGTGTTCGGGCACGGAGCTCCGCCGTCCCCGTAGGGGAGGCCTCGGGGACGGATCGGGGACGGATCGGGGTCGGGACGGGGGCCGGAGCGCTTGACTCTGCCGGCACGCGATATATCGTCTTTAGAAGAGAACGCGATACATCGCGATCGCCAACGGGAGGCGGCAGAGATGAGCCAGTGGACGGTCGAGGGCACCGAGAGGATCACCTTCGACGAGTCGGTGCGCGCGCTGCACGTGCGGACCATCGAGGGCACGGTGAACGTGGTGGCGGCCGACGGCCCGGCCCGTCTCGAGGTCACCGAGCTGGTCGGCGACCCGCTGCACGTGACCCTGGTGGACGGCGTCCTGACCGTGACCTACAAGGACATCAACAGCTGGGGCGAGTTCGGCGACTGGGTCAAGTCCGTCGGCTCGGTGCGGAACTTCTTCGGCTCCTTCAAGCGCAAGCGGATCGCCGGTGTCACCGTGACCGTCCCCGCCGACGTCGAGGTCAAGGTCGGCACCGTGTCCGCCCACGCCACCGTCAGCGGCATCGACGGGCGCGTCTCGGTGCAGAGCGCCAACGGCGACACCACGCTCGCCGGGGTGACCGGCCGGATCGACGCGAGCACCGTCACCGGCGACGTCGACGCCCAGGCGGTCGGCGGCCGCCTCAAGGTCAACACCGTCTCCGGGCAGCTCACCGTGATCGCCGGCACCGCCGACCGGATCCAGGCCAACACCGTCACCGGCGCCGTCACCCTGGACCTCGACGTGGCCGGCGAGACCGACGTCAAGGTCAACACCGTCAGCGGCGCGGTCGTGGTCCGGATCCCCTCCGCGGCCGACGCCACCGTCGAGGCCGGCTCCACCAGCGGCGACGTCTCCAGCACCTTCGAGCAGCTCCAGATGAGCAGCACCTGGGGCGCCAAGAAGATCTCCGGCCGACTCGGCGAGGGCCGCGGCAACCTCAACGTCACCACCGTCTCCGGCGCGGTCACCGTGCTGCGCCGCCCCGACGCGGAGGAGGAGGGCCCGGTGGTCGTCAAGGAACTCCCGGCCGGCCCCGGTACGCCGAACCTCACCAAGGAGGCCTGAGATGACCCCTGTGTTCGGCCACGGTCGGCTCCGCCTGTACCTGCTGAAGCTGCTGGACGAGGCCCCGCGGCACGGCTACGAGGTGATCCGGCTGCTGGGGGAGCGCTTCCAGGGCCTGTACGCCCCCTCGGCCGGGACGGTCTACCCGCGGCTGGCCAAGCTGGAGCAGGAGGGCCTGGTCACCCACAGCACCGAGGGCGGCCGCAAGGTGTACCGGCTGACCGACGCCGGACGCGTCGAACTCGAAGCCCGGCAGGGCGAGTTGGACGAGCTGGAGCTGGAGATCCACGACTCCGTGGCGCAGCTCGCCGGGGCGATCCGCGAGGACGTCCGGGACAGCGCCAAGGATCTGCGCGAGGAGCTGTGGAACGCCGCCAAGCAGGCGCCCCGGCCGGAGCGCGCCGAGAGCGGCGACCCGTGGGCCGGGCCCTGGGGCGACAACGAGTCCTGGCAGCGCGCCAAGGAGGAGTTCGCCCAGTTCAAGCAGCAGGCGAAGGAACAGGCCAAGCGCGCCCGGGAGCAGGAGCAGGCCGCCAAGGCCAAGGCGAAGGCCGCCGAGGCGGAGGCCCGCCGGCTGCGCGAGCAGGCCAAGGCCTCGCGCACCGCCGCGCAGCAGGAAGCGCTGCGGATCAAGCGCCGGGTCGAGCAGCAGGTGCGCGAGCACGCCGCGAAGGGCGACTGGCCGACCGGGCTGGCCGAGGGCCTGTCCGAGCTGACCAAGGGCCTGGCCGGGCTGGCCGACGCGGCCCGCTGGGGCCACGGCCCGGAGGAGCCGGCCGCGGAGCCCACCGAGAAGGTCACCGTGACCAGGATCGACCTGGACAAGGACGAGAACGCGCCCGGAACCCCGGCCGACCTGCCGTCGTGGGCCCGCACCGACCCGGCCGGGGATCCGGCCCGTGAGCTGGAGCGGCTGCTCGACCGCTTTCGCGACCAGGTGCGGGACGCGGCCAGGGACGGCGGGGTGGGCGCGGACGAGCTTGCCGAGGCCCGTACGGTGCTGGGCACCGCGGGCGAGCGGTTGAAGCGACTGCTCGGCTGACGCCGACGGTCCGGAACGGCGGCCCGGCGCCCCCTTCGGGAGGCGCCGGGCCGCCACCTGTGCGGAGCCTCGGACGGCCCCGGGTCAGGGGTTGAGGACGACCTTCCCGAAGACGTCGCCCTTGGCGAGCCGGGCGAAGCCGTCCCTGGCCTCGGCCAGCGGCAGCACCGAGTCGATCACCGGCCGGACGCCGGTGTTGGCGCAGAAGGAGAGCAGCCCGGCCAGCTCCTCCTTGGTGCCCATGGTCGAGCCGACCACCTTGAGCTCCAGGAAGAAGATCCGGTTCAGCTCGGCGGAGCTCGGGCTGGGGCCGGAGGTGGCCCCGGAGATGACGACGGTGCCGCCCGGGCGCAGCGACTTCACCGAGTGCGACCAGGTCGCGGCGCCGACCGTCTCCATGACCGCGTCCACCCGCTCGGGCAGCCGGGCGCCGCTCTCGAAGGCCGCGTCGGCGCCGAGCTCCACCGCCCGGGCGCGCTTGGCCTCGTCCCGTCCGGTGACCCAGACCCGCAGGCCGGCCGCCTTGCCGAGGACGACCAGCGCTGTCGCCACCCCGCCGCCCGCGCCCTGCACCAGGACGGTGTCCCCGGGCTTGACCCCGGCGTTGGTGAACAGCATCCGGTACGCCGTCAGCCAGGCGGTGGGCAGGCAGGCGGCCTGCTCGAAGCTCAGCTCGGCGGGCTTGGGCAGCAGGTTCCAGGTGGGGACGGCCACCCGCTGGGCGAAGGTGCCCTGGTAGCGCTCCGTCAGGATGGACCGCGGCTCGTCCGGGCCGACCCCGTGGCCGCTCTGGCCGATCACCGAGTGCACGACCACCTCGTTGCCGTGCTCGTCGACGCCGGCGGCGTCGCAGCCGAGGATCATCGGCAGCTTCTCGGCGGGCAGGCCGACCCCGCGCAGCGACCAGAGGTCGTGGTGGTTGAGGCTGGCGGCCCGGACCGTGACCACGCTCCACCCGGGACGGGCCTGCGGCTCGGGGAGGTCGCCCAGCTCCAGCCCGCTCAGCGGGTCGGCGGCGTCGATACGTGCGGCGTAGGCAGCGAACATGCCCCGGACGATAGCTCCGACGGCCGGGGCCGGGAACCACGCGAACGTGTGACGCGTGTCCCGGCTGTCCCGGCTCCGACTACGCCGCTCGCCTCCGGGCGCTCTGACCCACTGCCGACGCCCGGCGCTCCGGCGCTCGCACCCCGCTTGTCGCCGCTCGCTTCCGGCAGCGGCGCGCCCTTCGGCTCGGCGGGGGTGCGGGGGAGCGGCCGCCGCGGCCGGCGCGCTCCCCCGGCGCGTCGTCAGATCCGCGCCACGCCCTCCGCCCGGGCGGCCTCGGCGACGGCCTTGGTGACCGCCGGCGCGACCCGCTCGTCGAACGGGGAGGGGATGACCTTCTGCGGCGTCAGCTCGTCGGCCACGACGCCGGCCAGCGCCTTGGCGGCGGCCAGCTTCATGCCCTCGGTGATCCGGGAGGCGCGGACCTGGAGGGCGCCCGCGAAGATGCCGGGGAAGGCCAGCACGTTGTTGATCTGGTTCGGGAAGTCGCTGCGGCCGGTGGCGACCACCGCGGCGTACTTGTGCGCGACCTCGGGGTGGATCTCCGGGGTGGGGTTGGCCATCGCGAAGACGAACGCGCCCTCGGCCATGGTCGCGACGACCTCCTCCGGCACGGTGCCGCCGGAGACGCCGATGAACACGTCGGCGCCGGCCATCGCGTCGGCCAGCGAGCCCTTGAGGCCGGTGCGGTTGGTCCGCGCGGCGATCTCGGCCTTGACGTCGGTGAGGTCGCCGCGGCCCTCGTACACCACGCCCTTGCGGTCGCAGACGGCCACGTCGCCGATGCCGGCCGCGACCAGCATCTTGGCGATGGCGATGCCGGCCGCGCCGGCGCCGGAGATGACGGCCCGCAGGGAGCCGATCTCACGGCCGGTCACCTTGGCGGCGTTCCACAGGGCGGCGGTGGTGACGATCGCGGTGCCGTGCTGGTCGTCGTGGAAGACCGGGATGTCCAGGGCCTCCTGGAGCCGGCGCTCGATCTCGAAGCAGCGGGGCGCGGAGATGTCCTCCAGGTTGACGCCGCCGAAGGAGGGCGCCAGCCGGACCACGGTCTCGACGATCTCGTCGACCTCGGTGCAGGCGAGCGCGATCGGCACCGCGTCCACGCCGCCGAACTGCTTGAACAGGATGGCCTTGCCCTCCATCACGGGCAGCGAGGCCTGCGGGCCGATGTCGCCGAGGCCCAGCACCGCGGTGCCGTCGGTGACCACCGCGACGGTGTTGGACTTCCAGGTGTAGTCGTTGACCAGTTCCGGCTGCTCGGCGATGGCCGTGCAGACCCGGGCGACACCGGGGGTGTAGGCGAGGGACAGGTCGTCCGCGTCGCGCACCGGGACGGTCGCCCGGATCTCCATCTTGCCGCCGCGGTGGAGCGCGAAAACCGCGTCGACCGGATCGTCGGTGTCCTGGGTGCTGCTGATGATCTCCGCTGCCACGATGACCTCTTCGTCATTGATCTGGCGAGGACGCGCGGCCGACGGGAGGACGACCCGGCCGGAAACCGGAAACCGGGTACGCCGAAGCGGACCCGGGGTCAGGGTCGGGGCGCTGCCGTCGGGCGGCGCCCTCGGATGAGGGTTTTGTTGGGTCTTCTGTTGTCCGCGTTGTGCTTACGGGCCGAGCGTAGGTCGGACGACGGCATCGCACCTATGCCTTTTCGTCCTCGTCACGTACGGTTCATCGCCGAGCTGTCGTCACGGGAGCCCGGCGTCTCAGCGCAGGCACCGACGGCGGCAGCGGCATGAGCGCACGCGCACCCGCAGGAGTGAACGCAGGTCCGAAGGGAGTCGGCACCCCGGATACGGAGCCACGTGAGGACTTCCGTTCCCGAGCACCGCGAGCCTGTCGGGGCTCGTCGGTCTGGTTCGAGCGTTCGGGGGTCACCCGGTACCGAATTCTGACACACCCGCTGCCGGGCCCGGCAGGCCGGGATGGCAGGATCGCTTGTCCGCCATTTCGCGTACACCCGCGCGACACCGTGGCGGCGCCCGTCTCTCCCTCAGGAGCCGCCCTCATGCGTCACGCCCGACTCGCCCGCCGTCCGATCCCGGCCGCCGCCGCCCTGGCGACCGCCGGAGCCCTGCTGCTGACCGGCTGCGGCGGCGGCGGGCAGGCCGCCGCGGAGGATCCGGTCAAGGACCTGCGCGGCAAGCTGCCGAAGGCCCTGCGGTCGGCCGGGGTGCTGCGGGTCGGAATGGACGTCAACTACCCCCCGGTGGAGTTCCGCGGCCCGGACGGCACCCCGACCGGCCTCGACCCGGAGCTCGCCGCCGCCCTGGGCCGGATCCTCGACGTGCGGGTCGAGTTCGTCGACACCCCCTTCGACAAGCTGGTGCCGAACCTCCAGGCCAAGCAGTACGACGTGGCGATGTCGGCGCTCAGCGACACCCGCAAGCGCCGTGACGCCCTGGACGAGAACGGCAAGCAGGCCGGCCCCGGCGTGGACTTCGTGGACTACTTCATCGCCGGCAGCTCGATCGTCGTCCCGAAGGGCAACCCCAAGGCGGTCAAGAGCCTGGACGACCTGTGCGGCAAGACCGTGGCGTTCCAGCAGGGCACCACCCAGGACGAGATCGTCACCCGCCAGGTGTCCGTCTGCGCCCGGGCCGGCCGTCCCGCGCTGGTCCCCCACAAGCTGGACACCGACACCAAGGCGCTGGCCGAGGTCGCCTCCGGCGCGGCCGCGGCCGGCCTGAACGACTTCCCGGTGGCCGCCTACGCGGCGAAGACCACCGACGGCGGCGCCCGCTTCGAGCTGACCGGCGGGCAGTCCACCTCCAACCCGTACGGGATCGCGCTGCGCAAGGACGACGGGCAGTTGCGCGACGTGCTGGCCAAGGCGATCGACCAGCTGATCCGCAGCGGTGAGTACGACAAGATCCTGGCCAAGTGGAACGTGAGCGCCGGCGCGGCGCAGAACGCGGTGGTCAACGGGGGCATCTGACCGGCGGGCGGCGGGCCGCCGGGTACGGCACGGACGGGTCTGCATACTTATGCGCAGAGTGACAGGGGCCCGGGATAAGTCCGAATAGCGGACAGTGCGACCCCTCGTTATCCGATTTTGATCTGGATGAGGGCCACCTGACTGTCATCAGATGGCAGGATTCCCCCCATCTCGGATCGAGCCGGCCACTGGTCGAGGCCGACCGGTCAACGTCCACCTCGGCGGAGGGTGGCGGAAGCAGTACCTCGTACACCCCCGGGCGGCACCCCCCGCGCCCGGGCAACTGCACGACCCGGCCTGCACGTACGACGACGTACGGCGACACGCACCCGTACCGAGCCGCGCGGCTCGCCGTTCCGGTGCGCCGCTCCCGCGGCGCGCTCCGCCCGACCTCTCTCCCCCAGGATGGAGATCCCCCTCATGACCACCCGTACCCAGCGCAGCCGGCTCCTCGCAGCCGGTGTGGTCGCCGCGTCGGTCTCCCTCGTGCTGACCGGCTGCAGCAGCAGCAAGAGCGACGGCAGCGGCGCCCCCAACGCCTCCGCGACCGTCAACGAGGTCAAGGCCGATCCCAAGCTGGCCTCGCTCGTCCCGGATGACGTCAAGGCGGCCGGCAAGCTCGTGGTGGGCGCGGACGCCTCCTACGCGCCGGACGAGTTCAAGGACGACAGCGGCAAGGTCATCGGCATGGACGTCGACCTGGCCAACGCCATCGCCGCCAAGCTCGGCCTGAAGGCCGAGGTCCAGGACTCCGGCTTCACCGCGATCATCCCCGGCATCCAGTCGAACAAGTTCCAGCTCGGCATGTCGTCCTTCACGGACAACAAGGAGCGCGAGCAGATCGTCGACATGGTCACCTACTTCAACTCCGGCAGCGCCGTCGCCGTGAAGAAGGGCAACCCGGAGAAGATCGACCCGAAGGACCTCTGCGGCAAGAAGGTCGCCGTCCAGACCGGCACCACCCAGGCCGACGAGATCAAGGACACCCGCGACCCCGACTGCGCCAAGGCCGGCAAGCCGGGCATCCAGAACGGGGGCGACAAGTTCGACCTCCAGACGGACGTCACCAACGCCGTGGTCTCCGGCCGCGACCAGGCGCTGATGGCCGACTCCCAGGTCGTCGACTACGCGGTCAAGCAGTCCGGCGGCCAGCTGGAGAAGATCGGCGAGACCTACGGCGTGGCCCCCTACGGCGTGGCCCTGGCCAAGGGCTCCAAGCTCACCCCGGCCATCCAGGGCGCCGTCCAGTCGCTGATCGACGACGGCACCTACAAGCAGATCCTCAGCAAGTGGGGTGTCGAGGCCGGCGCCATCGAAAAGTCGGTCGTCAACAGCGCCTCCTGACCCTCGTACGCTTCACTTATCCCCCGAGGCCACACCGTGAACTCTTTGGACAAGGGGACGGCGGAGAAGGGGCGGCCCGAGACCATCAGGGCCGTCCCCGTCCGTCACCCCGGACGCTGGGCCGGCGCCGTCGTCATCGCCGTACTCGCGGCGATGCTCGTGAGCGCCCTCTTCACCAACCCCGCTTTCAAGTGGGACATCGTCGGTCAGTACCTGTTCCACGACAGCATCATGCACGGCCTGCTGGTGACGCTGGAACTGACCGTTCTCGCCATGCTCATGGGCGTGGTCGGCGGCATCGTCCTCGCGGTGATGCGCCTTTCCCCGAACCCGCTGCTGGCCGGCGTCGCCTGGGTCTACATCTGGATCTTCCGCGGCACCCCGGTCCTGGTGCAGCTGGTGTTCTGGAACTTCCTCGGCCTGATCTGGGCCAAGCTGTCGATCGGCGTGCCGTGGGGGCCGGAGTTCTGGTCCGAGCAGACCAACGTGCTGATCCCGACCTTCGTCGCCGCCCTGCTGGGTCTCGGCCTCAACGAGGCCGCCTACATGGCGGAGATCGTCCGCGGCGGCATCCAGTCGGTCGACGAGGGCCAGACCGAGGCCGCGCACGCGCTCGGCATGAGCCGGTTCCAGACCATGCGCCGGATCGTCCTGCCGCAGGCCATGCGGGTGATCATCCCGCCGACCGGCAACGAGACCATCTCGATGCTCAAGACCACCTCGCTGGTCTCCGTGATCTCCCTCGAGGAGATCTTCCGGGCCGGCCAGGTCATCTACTCCCGCAACTACCAGAACATCCCGCTGCTGATCGTGGTCAGCCTCTGGTACCTGTTCTTCACCTCGGTGCTGACCATCGGCCAGTACTACATCGAGCGCCACTACGCCCGGGGCTCCAACCGCACCCTGCCGCCCACCCCGCTGCAGCGGCTGCGGGGCCTGTTCGCCGGGAAGCCCGCTCCCAGGACGACCGCCGACGTCGTCCCGGGGCTCGAGGGAGGTGGTCACGTATGACCGACCTGAGCAAGACCCCCGCCGACGCCGCGGCGTCCACCGAGCCCATGGTCCGCGCGGAGAACGTGCACAAGTCCTACGGCCCGGTCGAGGTGCTCAAGGGCATCGACCTGGAGGTCAAGCAGGGCGAGGTGTTCTGCCTGATCGGCCCCTCCGGCTCCGGCAAGTCGACCTTCCTGCGGTGCATCAACCACCTGGAGAAGATCAACGGCGGCCGCCTCTGGGTGGACGGCGAGCTGGTCGGCTACCGGCAGAAGGGCGACCGGCTGCACGAGCTCAAGGACCGCGAGGTCGCCCTCAAGCGGCGCGACATCGGCATGGTCTTCCAGCGCTTCAACCTGTTCCCGCACATGACCGCCGTCGAGAACGTCATGGAGGCGCCGGTCCAGGTCAAGGGCGAGAGCAGGGCCGACGCCCGCGAGCGCGGCATGGCCCTGCTGGAGCGGGTCGGCCTGGCCGACAAGGCCGGGAACTACCCCTCGCAGCTCTCCGGCGGCCAGCAGCAGCGCGTGGCGATCGCCCGCGCGCTGGCCATGAAGCCCAAGCTGATGCTCTTCGACGAGCCCACCTCCGCACTCGACCCGGAGCTGGTCGGCGACGTCCTCGACGTCATGCGCGGCCTCGCCGAGGAGGGCATGACCATGGTGGTCGTCACCCACGAGATGGGCTTCGCCCGCGAGGTCGGCGACGCCCTGGTGTTCATGGACGGCGGTGTGGTGGTCGAGTCCGGCAACCCCCGCGAGGTGCTCACCAACCCGCAGCACGAGCGCACCAGGGCCTTCCTGTCCAAGGTGCTCTAGGCGGTACCCAGATGACCGACGCAGCCGGCGCGCTCAAGCAGGCCATGACCAGCATCGAGGGCGCCATCGGCGCAGCCCTGGTGGACTACAACAGCGGCA
>NZ_JBSFKQ010000098.1:0-10723 GCF_053598615.1 Kitasatospora sp. NPDC001095
ACCCGGCAGGATCACCGTGCCGGCCACCGCGTGGTCCGCCAGCCACGGCTGGGTCTGCACCGACAGGCGGCCCGTGAAGACGTGCCCGTCGCGGTTGGCCAGCGCCACCGCAGCACCCAGCAGCGGGTGGTCGGCCGCGCCCAGGCCGGCGGACAGCACGTCACCGATACCGCGTGTGCCGGGCTTCGGCCAGTAGTGCTCGTGCTGGAAGGCGTAGGTCGGCAGGTCGACGCGGCGGGCCGTGGGGAACTGGGCGGCCCAGTCGACACTGGCGCCGTTGGACCAGGCCTCGGCGAGGGCGGTCAGGAAACGCTCCCGGCCACCGTGGTCACGACGCAGGGTGCCCTGGACCGTGGCCTCGGCGCCGGCGGCGTCGACGGACTCCTGGATGCCGACGGTCAGCACCGGGTGGGCGCTCACCTCGACGAACTGCGAGTGGCCGGACGCCAGAAGGGCGTCGATGGTGCTCGCGAACTCGACCGTCTGACGGAGGTTGCGGTACCAGTAGCCGGCGTCCAGCGCGGCCGAGTCGATGACCTCGCCGGTGACGGTGGAGTGGAACGGGACCTCCGGCACGCGCGGGGCGACCGGGGCCAGCAACTCCGCGAGACGGGCCTCGATGCGCTCGACGTGCGCCGAGTGCGAGGCGTAGTCCACCGCGATCCGACGCGCCCGGACCTCCTGCGCGGCGCAGTGCTCCATCAGCTCGTCCAGGGCACCGGCATCGCCGGAAACCACCACCGAGCTGGGGCCGTTGACCGCCGCGACGGACAAGCCCTCACGGCCCGAGAGGAGTTCACGCACCTGCTCGGCGGGCAGCGGGACGGACACCATGCCGCCGAGCCCGGAGAGCTCGGTGATCGCCTGGCTTCGCAGCGCCACCACCAGCGCCGCGTCCTCCAGCGACAGAGCGCCCGACACCGCAGCGGCGGCGATCTCGCCCTGCGAGTGCCCCACCACCGCCGACGGCTCCACACCGCACGAACGCCACAGCTTGGCGAGCGAGACCATCACGGCGAACAGCACCGGCTGGACCACGTCCACCCGCTCCATCCACCCGCCGTCCCCACCCGAGACGACCTCCAGCAGATCCCAATCCACATACGGAACAAGCGCCTTGGCGCACTCCTCCATCCGGGAACGGAACACCGGCTCATCCGCCAGCAACCCCTGCGCCATGCCCAGCCACTGCGAACCCTGACCCGGGAACACGAACACCGGACGCCCCGAACGCACCCGCCCGGACACCACGCCCGCGCCCGGCAGGCCGTCCGCCAGCGCGCCCAGGCCCGCCAGCAGCGCCTCCCGGCCCTCGCCGACCACCACGGCCCGGTGCTCGAACACCGCCCGCGAGGACACCAGCGAGAAGCCGACATCCGCCGGCCGCTCCTCCGCGACCGCCGCCAGCAGCCGCCGCGCCTGCTCCCGCAGCGCCGCCTCACTCCGGGCCGACAGCACCCACGGCACCACACCGTCGGCCGTCGGCACCGCGGAAGCCTCGGACTCCGGCGCCTGCTCCAGCACCACATGGGCGTTGGTGCCGCTCGCGCCGAAGCCGGAGACGCCCGCGCGGCGCGGTTCGCCGGTCTCGGGCCAGGCCCTGGCCTCGGTGAGCAGCTCGACCGCGCCCGCCGACCAGTCGACGTGCGGGGTGGGCTCGTCCACGTTGAGGGTGCGCGGCAGCACGCCCTCGCGCATCGCCATCACCATCTTGATGACGCCGCCGACGCCCGAAGCGGACTGGGTGTGGCCGATGTTGGACTTGAGGGAGCCGAGCCACAGCGGGTCCCCGCCGCGCTCCTGCCCGTAGGTGGCCAGCAGCGCCTGGGCCTCGATCGGGTCGCCGAGGGTGGTGCCGGTGCCGTGCGCCTCGACGGCGTCGACCTGGCCGGGGGTCAGGCGGGCGTTGGCCAGGGCCTGGCGGATGACGCGCTGCTGCGCGGGGCCGTTGGGCGCGGTCAGGCCGTTGCTGGCACCGTCCTGGTTGACGGCGCTGCCGCGCACCACCGCGAGCACGGGGTGGCCGTTGGCGCGGGCGTCGGAGAGCCGCTCAAGCAGCAGCATGCCCGCGCCTTCGCCCCAGCCGGTGCCGTCGGCGGCGGCCGCGAAGGGCTTGCAGCGGCCGTCGGCGGCCAGGCCGCGCTGGCGGCTGAACTCGATGAACGGGCCGGGCAGCGGCATCACGGTGACGCCGCCGGCCAGGGCCAGCGAGCACTCGCCCTGGCGCAGCGACTGGGCGGCCAGGTGGAGCGCCACCAGCGAGGAGGAGCAGGCGGTGTCGACGGTGACGGCCGGGCCCTCCAGGCCCAGGGTGTAGGAGATCCGGCCGGACATCACACTGGCTGCCGTACCGGTGAGCATGTAGCCCTCGGCGCCGCCCTCGCTGTTGGTCAGCACCGTGGTGTAGTCCTGGGTGGACCCGCCGGCGAAGACGCCGGTCGCGGTGCCGCGCAGCGTGCCGGGGTCGATGCCGGCGCGCTCCAGCGTCTCCCAGGTGACCTCCAGCAGCAGGCGCTGCTGCGGGTCCATGGTGACGGCCTCGCGCGGGGAGATGCCGAAGAAGCCCGCGTCGAAGAGGCCGGCGTCGTGCAGGAAGGCGCCTTCGCGGCAGTAGCTGGTACCGGGCTGGTCGGGGTCGTCGGCGTAGAGCGCCGCCAGGTCCCAGCCGCGGTCGGTGGGCATGCCGGTGACGGCGTCCCGGCCTTCGGTGACGAGCCGCCACAGGTCCTCGGGCGAGGCGACGCCGCCGGGGAAGCGGCAGCCCATCGCGACGATGGCGATCGGCTCGTCGTCGGCGGCCGCCGCGCTGGTGGCCCTGGCCTGGTCCTGGTCCGCGCCGAGGGTCTGGGCGCGCAGGTAGCCCGCGAGGGCCGCCGGGGTCGGGTAGTCGAAGACCAGCGTGGTGGGCAGCTTCAGGCCGGTGGCGCTGCCGAGGCGGTTGCGGATCTCCACCGCGGTGAGCGAGTCGAAGCCGAGTTCGCGGAAGGCGCGCACGGGGTCGACGGACTCCGGTCCGGCGAAGCCGAGGACGCCGGCGGCCTGGGCGCGCACCAGGTCGGTCAGGACGCGCTCCTGGTCGGCGGCGGACAGTCCGGCGAGCTTGCGGCGCAGCGCCGACTGCTCGGGCACCTCGGTGCCGGGCTCGGCGGTGCCGGTGCCCGCGCTCAGGGCGCGGACCTCCGGCAGGTCCTCGATCAGCGGGCGGCGGCGGGTGGCGGTGAAGGCGGGCTGGAAGCGCTCCCAGACGACGTCGGCGACGGCGAGGAAGGTCTCGTCGAGGTCGAGGGCCTGCTGGAGGGCGGCGACGGCCAGCTCCGGCGCCATCGCCGGGACACCGCGGCGGCGCATGGCCTCCCCGGCGGGGCCGTCCGCCATCCCGCCGTCCGCCCAGGCGCCCCAGGCGACCGAGGTGGCCCGGACGCCGGCCGCGCGCAGCCGTTCGGCGTAGGCGTCGAGGAAGGCGTTGACGGCGGCGTAGGCGCCCTGGCCGCCGCCGCCCCAGACGCCGGCGTTGGAGGAGAACAGGACGAAGGCGTCCAGTTCGGTGCCGGTGAGCGCCTCGGCCAGGTTGCGGGCGCCGGCGATCTTGGCCTCGGCGAGCTCCTGGAGGTCGGCGGGCCGCAGGTCGGCGAGGGCGCCGGTGCGGCCGAGGCCGGCGGCGTGCAGCACCGCGCGGATCGGCGCGCCATGCAGGGCGAACCGCCCGACCAGGGCGTCCACGGCGGCGCGGTCGGCGGTGTCGCAGGCGACGACCGTCACCTCGGCGCCCGCCGCGCGCAGTTCGTCGGCGAGTTCGGCGGCGCCCGGGGCGTCGGTGCCCCGGCGGCTGGTCAGCACCAGGTGCTCGGCGCCGTTGGCGGCCAGCCAGCGGGACACGTGGGCGCCGACGGCGCCGGTGCCGCCGGTGACCAGTACGGTGCCGCGCGGGCGCCAGGCCCGCTCGGCGGGCACCTCGGCGCCGGGGGCGCGGACCAGTCGGCGGGCCAGCACGCCGGTGGCGCGCACGGCCAGCTGGTCCTCCTCGTCCTCGGCCGCGAGCACTGCGGCGAGTCGGGCGGCGGCGCGGTCGTCGGGGTCGGCGGGCAGGTCGACCAGGCCGCCCCAGCGCTCGGGCTGCTCCAGGCCGAGCACCCGGCCCAGGCCCCAGACCTGGGCCTGCGACGGGTCGGCCGGGCCGTCCGCGCCGCCGGTGCGGACGGCGCCGGTGGTGGCCGACCAGAGCGGGGCGTCCAGGCCCGCGTCGGCGAGCGCCTGGACCAGGGCGACGGTGCCGGCCGTCCCGGCCGGGACGAGCGGGGCGTCCGGGTGCGGGCGGTCGTCCAGCGGCAGGAGGGAGAGCACGCCGGTCCAGCGGGGCGGCTCGGCGGCGCCGTCCTCGGCGGCCTCGGCGAGTTCGGCGGCGAGCAGCGCCGCGAGGCGGCCGCGGTCGGCGGTGGCGTCGGCGGTGACCCGGCGCACCCGGGCGCCGGCCGTCTCCAGGGCGCGCTGGGCGGCGTCGGCCCACGCGGTCCCGGCGGCGGGCTCGACGAGCAGCCACCGGCCGGTCAACCGGGGCCGGCCCTGGGTGGTGACGGGCTTCCAGGCGATCCGGTAGCGCCAGCCGTCCACCGTGTCGGCCTGCTGCCGGCGGCGGCGCCAGGCCGCGAGGGCGGGCAGCACGGCGCTCAGCGGGTCCTCGCCGTCCACGGCCAGGGCGGCGGTCAGCTCGGTCAGGTCCCCGCGTTCGACGGCGGACCAGAAGCCCTGGTCCGCGGCGGATTCCGGGGCCGCGCCGGGCAGGGCGGCCGGAGCCGGGACGTCGAGCCAGTATCGGCGGTGCCGGAACGGGTAGGTGGGCAGTTCGCACTGGGCCAGGCCGCGCCCGTCGAACGGCGCGGTGCGCCGCACCGGCACGCCGTGCGCGTGGACGGCGGCGAGCGAGGCGAGGAAGCGCTCGGCGTCGTCCTCGTCGCGGCGCAGCGAGCCGAGGACGACGGCCTCGGCGCCGATCCCGTCGAGGGTCTCCTCCATGCCGGTCACCAGCACGGGGTGCGGGCTGACCTCCAGGAAGGCGCCGTGGCCGTGCTCGGCCAGGGTGCGGACGGCCTGCGAGAACTCGACCGTCTGCCGCATGTTGCGGTACCAGTACTCGGCGTCCAGCGCTCCGGTGTCCAGCAGGCCGCCGGTCACCGTGGAGTAGAACGGGACGTCGCAGGAGCGGGAGGTGACCCTGGCGCCGATCGCGAGCATCTCCTCGCGCAGCGCCTCGGTCTGCGGGGAGTGGGCGGCGTAGTCGATCGGGAGGAACTTGGCGCGGACGTCGAGCGCGGCGCACTCGGCCGCCAGCTCCGCCAGCGCGGCCGGGTCGCCGGCGACGACGACGGTCCGGGGGCCGTTGACCACGGAGAGCTGGAGCCGGTCGGTGCGCTCCCCGATCAGCTCGCGCATCCGCTCGGCGCCCTCCGCGACGGCGAGCATGCCGCCGAGGCCGGAGATCCGGGACAGCGCGGCGCTGCGGGCCGTCACCAGGTAGGCGGCGTCGGCGAGGCTGATCGCGCCGGCCACGCAGGCCGCGGCGATCTCGCCCTGCGAGTGGCCGACCACCGCGGCCGGCTCGACCCCGTACGAGCGCCACAGCTCGGCGAGCGCGACCATCACGGCGAACAGGGCGGGCTGGACGACGTCGATCCGGTCGAGCGGGGGCGTGCCCTCGACCCCGCGCAGCACGTCCTCCAACCGCCAGTCCACGTGCTCGGCGAGGGCCGCCGAGCACTCGGCGAGCCGGGCGGCGAACACCGGCGAGGCGTCCAGCAGCCCGACGGCCATGCCGGGCCACTGCGAGCCCTGGCCGGGGAAGACGAAGACGGCCTTGCCGGCCGCGGCGCCGCGGGCCGTGCCGCGCACCAGGGCGGGGTGTTCCTCGCCCTCGGCGAGCGCGGCGAGGGCGCCGAGCGCGCCTTCGCGGCCGTCGGCGAGCAGGACGGCCCGGTGCTCGAAGGCGCCGCGGCCGGCCGCCAGCGTCCAGGCGACCCGGTCGGCGTCCAGCTCCGGCCGGTCCGTCAGGTGGTCGTGCAGCTGCCGGGCCTGCTCGCGCAGGGCGTCCTCACCGCGGGCGGACAGGAACCAGGGGGTCGCCCGGGTGGTCAGCGGCGGGCGCTGCGGCTCGCCGGAGGCCGGTTCCCCGTCCGTTTCCTGGGCGGGCAGCTCGGCCGGGGCCTCCTCGATGACGGTGTGGGCGTTGGTGCCGCTGAAACCGAAGGAGGAGACGGCGGCCCGGCGGACCCGCTCGCCGGCCGGCCAGGGGCGGGCCTCGGTGAGCAGTTCGACGGCGCCGGAGGCCCAGTCGATGTGCGGGGACGGCTCGTCGACGTGCAGGGTGCGCGGCAGTTCGCCGTGCCGCAGCGCCATGACCAGCTTGATGATGCCGGCGACGCCGGCCGCGGCCTGGGTGTGGCCGATGTTGGACTTGATCGAGCCGAGCCAGAGCGGCGCCCCGCCCTCGCCGCGCTCCTGCCCGTAGGTGGCGAGCAGGGCCTGGGCCTCGATCGGGTCGCCGAGGGTGGTGCCGGTGCCGTGCGCCTCGACGGCGTCGATCTGGTCCGGGGAGAGCCCGGCGCCGGCCAGGGCCTGGCGGATGACGCGCTGCTGGGAGGGGCCGTTGGGGGCGGTCAGGCCGTTGCTGGCGCCGTCCTGGTTGACGGCGGAGCCGCGGACCACGGCGAGCACCGGGTGCCCGTTGCGCCGGGCGTCGGAGAGCTTCTCCAGCAGCAGCACGCCGGCGCCCTCGCCCCAGGCGGTGCCGTCGGCTCCCCCGGCGAAGGCCTTGCAGCGGCCGTCGGGGGCGAGGCCGCGCTGGCGGCTGAACTCGACGAAGGTGTCCGGCGTCGACATCACGGTGACGCCGCCGGCCAGGGCGAGCGTGCACTCGCCGCTGCGCAGGGCCTGGGCGGCCAGGTGGACGGCGACCAGCGAGGAGGAGCAGGCGGTGTCGATGGTCACCGCCGGGCCCTCCAGGCCCAGGGTGTAGGCGACGCGGCCCGAGACGACGCTGCCGGCGGTGCCGGTGCTCAGGTAGCCCTCGACGCCCTCGGGGACGGTGAACAGGCGGCTGGCGTAGTCGTGGTACATCACGCCGCTGAAGACGCCGACCCGGCTGCCGCGCACGGCGGCGGGGTCGATGCCGGCCCGCTCGAAGGCCTCCCAGGAGGTCTCCAGCAGCAGCCGCTGCTGCGGGTCCATGGCGGTCGCCTCGCGGGGGCTGATCCCGAAGAACTCCGGGTCGAACTGGGCCGCGTCGTGCAGGAACCCGCCCTCGCGGGTGTAGCTGGTGCCCGAGCGGCCGTGTTCGGCGTCGGCGTCGTACAGCGCGTCGGTGTCCCAGCCGCGGTCGGCGGGGAAGCCGGTGATGGCGTCGGTGCCGTCCGCGACGAGCTGCCACAGCTGCTCGGGGGTGCGGACGCCGCCCGGGTAGCGGCAGCCCATCGCGACGATGGCGATCGGTTCCTGTTCGCCGGACTCGACCTCGCGCAGGCGGCGACGGGTCTCGTGCAGGTCGGCGGTGACCCGCTTGAGGAAGTAGCGGAGCTTCTCTTCGTTCATGACGTTCTGTCCCAATCGAGCGACCGCAGGGCGCGGTTCGGAAGTCTGGTGGGGTGGGCAGGGCGGCTCGGGCGCCGGGGTGGCGCGGCGCCCGGCCCACCGGGGGTGGCGGAGCGGGAGGTGCCGGTTCGGGCGGCGACGGGTCAGGAGATGCCGAACTCCTTGCCGATGAACTCGAACATCTCGTCGTCGGTGGCCGCCTCCAACTCGTCGGCGACGGTGGCGTCCTCGGGGCGGGCCTCCTCCGCGGCCCAGCGCTCGGCCAGGGCCCGGAGCCGGATCGCGACCCGGGCCCGGCCCTCCTCGTCCGTCGCGGCGGCGGTCAGCGCCGCCTCCAGCCGGTCGAGTTCGGCGAGCATCGGGGTGACCGCGTCGGCGCCCTCCTGGAGCAGGTCCTCCCGCAGCCGCTCGGCGAGGTCGAGCGCGCACGGGTGGTCGAAGACCAGGGTGGCCGGCAGCCGCAGGCCGGTCACGGCGTTCAGCCGGTTGCGCAGCTCGACCGCCGTGAGGGAGTCGAAGCCGAGCTCCTTGAAGGCCAGTTCGGGCTCGACGGCGGACCGGTCCGGGTGTCCGAGGACGGCCGCCACCTGGTCCTGGACCAGCTCCAGCAGGATCCTCTCCCGCTCGGCCGGGGAGGCCGTGGCCAGCCGGCCCGCCAGGTCGCCGCCGGCGGCGGGCACACCCGCGGCCGCACGCCGCACCGGACGGACCAGCCCGCGCAGCAGCGGCGGGACCGGTCCTTCGCCCAACTCGCCGCGCAGCGCGGGGACATCGAGCCGGACCGGGACGGGCGCGGGCTCGGCGAGGCCGAGCGCGGCGTCGAACAGGGCCAGACCCTCGGGCTCGGTGAGCGCGCTCACACCGCCCCGGGCCATCCGGCGGCCGTCGCCCTCCTCCAGCGAACCGGCCATGCCGGCCTCCGCCCACGGGCCCCAGGCCAGGGAGACGGCGGGCAGGCCCCGGGTCCGGCGGTGCCGGGCCAGGGCGTCCAGGAAGGCGTTGGCGGCGGCGTAGTTCGCCTGCCCGGCGTTGCCGAAGACCCCGGCGGCCGAGGAGAACAGGACGAAGGAGTCGAGCTCCAGGCCCGCCGTCAGCTCGTGCAGGTTGAGCGCGGCGTCGACCTTCGGCCGCAGCACCCGCTCCAGCCGCCCCGCGTCCAGGGAGGACAGGACGCCGTCGTCCAGCACCCCGGCCGCGTGCACGACCCCGGTCAGCGGGTGGTCGGCCGGGATCCGGGCCAGCAGGCCGGCCAGCGCCTCCAGGTCGGCCGCGTCGCACGCCTCGACGGCGACGCCCGCGCCCAGCGCGGTCAGCTCCCCCACCAGCTCGTCCATCCCCTCGGCGGACCGGCCGCGCCGGCCGGCCAGCACCAGGTGCCGCACGCCGAGGTCGGCGACCAGGTGCCGGGCGAGCACCCGGCCGAGGGCGCCGGTGGCGCCGGTGAGCAGGACGGTCCCGTCCGCGGCGAAGGCGCTCGGGACGGCGGCCTCGGCCGCCTGCGGGGCGCTCACCCGGGCCAGCCGCGGGGCCAGCGCCGCACCCCGGCGCAGCGCCAGCTGCGGCTCGTCGGCCGCCAGGGCCGCGGCCAGCGCCCGCCGCGAGCGCTCGTCGCCGTCCAGGTCCACCACGGTGAACCGGCCCGGCTCCTCGGACTGCGCCGAGCGGACCAGGCCCCAGACCGCGGCGGCGGCCAGGTCGGTCACGTCCTCCTCGGCGCCCGCCGCCACCGCGCCACCGGTCAGCAGCACCAGCCGACTGCCCGCCAGCCGGCTGTCGGCCGCGAACAGCTGCACCAGCGCCAGCGTCTCGCCCAGCGCGTCCCGGGTGGCCTCGGCGAGGTCCCCGCCGCGCCCGCGCACCGGCACCAGCACGGCCTCCGGCGCGGGCGCGCCGTCGTCCAGGGCCGCCAGCAGCGCGGCCACGTCCGGGTGCCGGTCCACCAGGCCGCCGACGGCGCCCAGGGCGTCCTCAAGGGCCTCCAGCCCGTGGCCGTCCGCGCCGACCAGGGACCAGTCGGACGGCTCCGGGGCGGGCAGACCCGCCACCGGCGACCACTCGACCGCGAACATCGAGTCGATCACGGCCGCGCCGGCCGCCCGGACCTGCTCCGGCGACAGCGGCCGGACCACCAGCGCCTCGACCGAACCGACCGGACGGCCGTCCTGGTCGGCCAGCGTCAGGGCGACGGCGTCCGGGCCGACCGGGGCCAGCCGGACCCGCAGCGCCCGGGCCCGGGAGGCGACCAGGGTCACGCCGCTCCAGGAGAACGGCAGCCGGCCCTGTGCCTGCTGCTCCCCGGCGTCCGCCGCGGCAGAGTCCGCTCCGGCGGCGGACGCCGCCGGGTCGGGCAGGCCGAGGGCGTGCAGCGCGGCGTCCAGCAGTGCCGGGTGCAGGCCGAACCCGACGGCCTGGTCGGCCGGTTCCTCCGGCAGGGCGACCTCGGCGAACAGCTCGTCGCCGCGCCGCCAGGCGGCCCGCAGGCCCTGGAAAGCCGGGCCGTAGCCGAAACCGTGCTCGGCCAGGCCCTCGTACAGGCCGTCCAGTTCCAGCGCCCGGGCCCCGGCCGGCGGCCACTCGGCCGGCCCGGCCTCGGCGGTCCGCCCGGTGTCGGCCGGCTCGGCGGTGAGCGCGCCGGCGGCGTGGCGGGTCCACGGCTCACCCGGCGCGGCGTCCTGCGAACGGGCGTGCAGGGTCAGCGCGCGGCGGCCGGACGCGTCCGGCGCGGCCACCCGCACCTGCAACTCCACGGCGCCACGCGCCGGGAGGACCAGCGGGGCCTCCAGCGTCAGCTCCTCCAGGTGGCGGCAGCCCGCCTGCTCGCCCGCCGCGAGCGCCAGCTCGACGAAGGCCGTGCCGGGGAGGATCACCGTGCCCGCGACCGCGTGGTCGCCCAGCCAGGGCTGGGTGCGCAGCGACAGGCTGCCGGTGAACAGCAGCTCCTCGGAGTCGGCCACCGCGACGGCCGCGCCGAGCAGCGGGTGCCCGGCGAGCCGCAGCCCGGCCGACGCGACGTCCCCGACCAGGGCCGGCGCCTCCAGCCAGTAGCGGCGGCGCTGGAAGGGGTAGGTGGGCAGGTCGGCGCGGCGGGCGCCGGTGCCGGCGAACAGCGCCGGCCAGTCGACGGACGCGCCGTGGGCGTGGGCGG
>NZ_JBSFKQ010000099.1:0-10480 GCF_053598615.1 Kitasatospora sp. NPDC001095
GTTCGCCCGACGCCGACGGCCGCCGCGAGGTGGAGGTCTACTCCCGCGCCGAGGACGCGGCGCCTGACGAGCCGTGGACCCGCCACGCCACCGGCACCCTGTTCCGCGGCGCCGCCGTGCCGGACTTCGACCTCGCCGTCTGGCCCCCGCAGGGCGCCGTCGAGCTGCCCGTCGCGAACCTCTACGAGCGCTTCGCGGCCGGCGGCTTCGCCTACGGCCCGGCGTTCCGCGGCCTGCGGGCCGCCTGGCAGCGCGGGGACGAGGTCTTCGCCGAGGTCGAGCCGGTGCAGGAGGAGCAGGACCGGGCCGGCCGCTTCCGGCTGCACCCCGCCCTGCTCGACGCCGCGCTGCACGCGGCCGGCCTCGGCGGGCTGCTGCCCGGGGCGGAGGGCGGACTGCTGCCCTTCGCCTGGACCGGGCTGCGGGTGTACGCCACGGGTGCCGCCGCCCTGCGGGTGCGGCTGGCTCCGGCCGGGCACAACGCCGTCTCGGTGGCGCTGGCCGACCCGACCGGCGCCCCGGTGGCCACGGCCGACGCGCTGACCCTGCGCCCGCTCGACGTCGAGCGGCTGCACTCCGCCGCGCGCGGCGCGCGCACCCCGCTGTACCGCATCGACTGGACCGCCCAGGGGCCCGCCGCCCCGGCCGACGCCGCCCGCTGGGCCGTGCTCGGCGCCGACGCGGCCGTGGCGCCCGACGCCGTCCGGTACCCCGACCTCGCCGCCCTGCTGGCCGCCGTCGCCGCCGGGGAGGCGGCCCCGGAGACCGTGGTCGCGCCGGTCGCCGTCGGCTCCGCCGACCAGGTCGAGGAGGCGCACCGCGCCGCCGCCGCCGCGCTGGCCCTCGCCCAGGAGTGGCTGGCCGCCGAACCCCTGGCCGCCGCCCGCCTGGTGCTGGTGACCCGCGGCGCCGTGGCCGCGCTCGACGCGGACGCCGTCGAGCGGCCCGCGCACGCCACGGTCTGGGGCCTGCTCCGCTCCGCGCAGTCCGAGCACCCGAACCGCTTTGTCCTGGTCGACCTGGACGACGAGGCCGGCTCCGCCGCCGCGCTGCCCGCCGCCGTCGCCACCGGCGAGCCCCAACTCGCCCTGCGCGCCGGTGAGGTGCTGGCCCCCCGGCTGGTCCGGGCGGTGTCCGAGCAGGACGCCGCCGCCGGCCCGTCCGCCCCGGATCCCGACGGCACGGTGCTGATCACCGGCGGCACCGGCACCCTGGGCGCGCTGCTGGCCCGCCACCTGGTGACCGAGCACGGCGTCCGCCACCTGCTGCTGGCCGGCCGCCGGGGCGAGGCCGCGCCCGGTGCGGTGGAGCTGCGCGACGAACTGGCCGCGCTGGGCGCCGAGGTGACGGTCGCCGCCTGCGACGCCGCCGACCGCGCGGCACTCGCCGCCCTGCTGGACACCGTCCCCACCGACCGCCCGCTCACCGCCGTGATCCACGCGGCCGGTGTCCTGGACGACGGCATGCTGGACGCGCTGACCCCGGAGCGCCTGGAGCGGGTGCTGCGCGCGAAGGTCGACGCGGCCGTCCACCTGGACGAGCTGACCCGCGACCGGCAGCCGGCGCTCTTCGTCCTCTACTCCGGCGCCGCCGGCGTCCTCGGTGCCGTCGGCCAGGCCAACTACGCGGCCGCCAACGCCTTCCTGGACGCGCTCGCCGCCCGGCGCCGGGCCGCCGGCCTGCCCGCCACCTCGCTCGCCTGGGGCCTGTGGGAGCAGGCCAGCGGCATGACCGGCCACCTGGGGGCCGCCGACCTCACCCGGATGCGCCGCTCGGGCCTGCACGCGCTGCCGTCCGCCGAGGCGCTGGGCCTGTTCGACCTCGCGGTGCGCACCGGGCACGCCCTGCTGCTGCCGGTCCGCCTGGACCTGGCCGTCCTGCGCGCCCAGGCCGACCGCCTGCCCACGCTGTTCCGTACGCTCGTCCCGGCTCCCGTCCGGCGTTCCGCGCAGGGCGCCGGCGCCGAGGCCGACGGCTCGCCGCTGCTGCGCCGACTGGCCGGCCGTTCGGCCGCCGAGCAGGAGCGGCTGCTCACCGAGCTGGTGTGCACCCAGGCCGCCGGGGCCCTCGGCCACCGGTCGGCCGAGGCGGTGCACGCCGACCGGGCCTTCAAGGAGCTCGGCTTCGACTCCCTGATGTCCGTCGAGCTGCGCAACCGGCTGGGCCGGGCCACCGGCCTGCGGCTGCCCGCCACCCTGGTCTTCGACCACCCCACCCCCGCCGCGCTCGCCCGTCACCTGCTTGCCGGGCTGGCCCCCGCCGCCACCGCCCCGGCCGCCCCGGCCGTCCGCCGCGCCGCGGCCGACGACGAGCCGATCGCCATCGTCGCGATGAGCTGCCGTTACCCCGGTGGCGTACGCACTCCCGAGCAGCTGTGGCAGCTGGTCGCCGAGGGCACGGACGCCGTCGCCGCGCTGCCCGCCGACCGCGGCTGGGACGCGGACGCCGTCTACGCCGCCGACCCGGACCACGCGGGCGGACGCTTCCGCCGCGAGGGCGCGTTCGTGTACGACGCGGCCGACTTCGACCCGGGCCTGTTCGGCATCTCGCCGCGCGAGGCGATGGCCATGGACCCGCAGCAGCGCCTGCTGCTGGAGACCTCCTGGGAGGCCTTCGAGCGGGCCGGCATCGCCCCGGAGCGCGTGCGCGGCACCCGCGCCGGCGTCTTCGTCGGCGCGATGTACCACGACTACGGCGCCCGCCTGTACGGCGTCTCCGAGGGCCTGGAGGACTTCGACGGCTACCTCGGCAACGGCAACACCGGCAGCGTGGCCTCCGGCCGCGTCGCCTACACCTTCGGCCTGGAGGGCCCGGCGGTCACCGTCGACACGGCCTGCTCCTCCTCGCTGGTCGCCCTGCACCTGGCCGCCCAGGCCCTGCGCAACGGCGAGTGCGAGCTGGCGCTGGCCGGCGGTGTGACGGTGATGTCCACTCCCACGGTCTTCGTCGAGTTCATCCGCCAGCGCGGCCTGGCCGCCGACGGCCGTTGCAAGTCCTTCGCCGCCGCGGCCGACGGCACCGGCTGGGGCGAGGGCGTCGGCATGCTGCTGCTGGAGAAGCTGTCGGACGCCCGCCGCAACGGGCACCCCGTGCTCGCCGTGGTCCGCGGCTCCGCCGTCAACCAGGACGGCGCCAGCAACGGCCTGACCGCCCCCAACGGCCCGTCCCAGCAGCGGGTCATCCGCCAGGCCCTGGCCAACGCCGGACTGACCGCTGCCCAGGTGGACGCGGTCGAGGCGCACGGCACCGGCACCGCGCTGGGCGACCCGATCGAGGCCCAGGCGCTGCTCGCCACCTACGGCCAGGAGCGCAGCGGGGACCCGCTGTGGCTGGGCTCGATCAAGTCCAACATCGGGCACAGCCAGGCCGCCGCCGGTGTGGCCGGCGTGATCAAGATGGTCATGGCGATGCGGGAGGGGCTGCTGCCGCGGACCCTGCACGTGGACGAGCCGTCCCCGCACATCGACTGGGCCTCCGGCGCCGTCGAGCTGCTGACCGAGGCCCGGCCCTGGCCGGAGACCGGGCGCCCGCGCCGCGCGGCCGTCTCCTCCTTCGGCATCAGCGGCACCAACGCCCACACCGTCATCGAGCAGGCCCCCGCCGTCGAGCCGGTGGAGACCGTCCGGCCCGTCCGGGCCTCCGGCCGCCCGCTGCTGCTGTCCGGCGCGACCGCGCAGGCGCTGCGCGACCAGGCCACCCGACTGCTCGACCACCTCGACACCCACCCGGACGTCGACCTCGCCGACCTCGCGCACTCGCTCGGCACCACCCGGGCGGCGCTGGACCACCGGGCCGTCGTGGTCGCGGACGACCTCGCCTCCTTCCGCGGCGCCCTGGCGGCGCTGGCCGAGGGCGGCACGGCCGCCGGGCTGGTGACCGGCGCCGCCGAGGGCGGCAGGCTCGCCTTCCTGTTCACCGGACAGGGCAGCCAGCGCCTCGGCATGGGCCGGGAGCTGTACGAGGCCCACCCGGCGTTCGCCGAGGCCTTCGACGCGGTCTGCGCGCGGGTCGAACTGCCCCTGCGCGAAACGGTGTTCGGCGACGACGCGGAGCTGCTGGACCGCACCGAGTACACCCAGCCCGCGCTGTTCGCCGTCGAGGTGGCGCTGTTCCGCCTGCTGGAGGGCTGGGGGGTCCGTCCGGACGTCCTGGTCGGCCATTCGATCGGTGAGATCGCGGCCGCCCACGTCGCGGGTGTGCTGTCGCTGGACGACGCGGTGGCGCTGGTGTCCGCCCGTGGCCGGCTGATGCAGGCGCTGCCCGAGGGCGGCGCGATGGTCGCGGTGAAGGCCGCCGAGGCGGACGTCCTGCCGCTGCTGACCGCCCAGGTGAGCATCGCGGCCGTCAACGGGCCCTCCTCCGTGGTGATTTCCGGGGACGAGTCCGAAGCCCTCGCCATTGCCGGGCAGTTCGGGAAGACCAAGCGGCTCAATGTCTCGCACGCCTTCCACTCGCCGCTGATGGACGGCATGCTGGCGGAGTTCCGGGCCGTCGCCGAGGGCCTGAGCTACACCGAGCCGGTCATCCCGGTGGTCTCCAACGTCACCGGCGCCCTCGCCACCGCCGAGGAGCTGTGCTCGCCCGAGTACTGGGTCCGGCACGTCCGCGAGGCCGTCCGCTTCCTCGACGGCATCCGCACCGCGGCGGCCCAGGGCGTCACCACCTTCGTCGAGCTCGGCCCCGACGGCGTGCTCTCCGCCATGGGCCAGGACTGCGTCGACGGCGGCACGTTCGCCCCCGCGCTGCGCGCCGACCGCCCGGAGGAGCGCAGCCTGCTGGCGGCGCTCGCCACCGCCCACGTCCACGGCGCCGGCCCCGACTGGTCGGCCGTGCCCGCCGTGCGCGACGGCCGCGTGATCGACCTGCCGACCTACGCCTTCCAGGCCCGCCGCTACTGGCTGGAGGCGCCCGCCGCCGGAGCGGCGACGCCCGCCGGCACCCCGGGCGACGAGCGGTTCTGGACGGCCGTCGAGGAGCAGGACGTCGCGGCCCTCGCCGGCACTCTGGAGCTGTCCGCGGACGGCGCCCTGCGCGAGGTGCTGCCCGCCCTGTCGAACTGGCGCCGGCAGCACCGCGCCCGCACCACCGTCGAGGGCTGGCGCTACCGCGTCCAGTGGAAGCCGCTCGGCGCGCCGGACACCGCCCGCCTCGGCGGGACCTGGCTCACCGTCGCGCCCGTCGGCCTCTCGGACGGCGCGGCCGAGCGGCTGGCCGCCGTCGAGCGCGCCCTGACCGAGGTCGGCGCGGACGTCCGGCGCCTGGAGCTCGGTGCCGAGGCCGACCGGGCCCGGCTCACCGAGCTGCTGCGCGACGCGGCCGCCGACGGCCCTGCCGGGATCCTGTCGCTGCTCGCCCTGGACGACGCCGAGCACCCCGCCCACCCGGGCGTGTCCGCCGCCCTGCTGCGGACCGCCCTGCTGGTCCAGGCACTGGGCGACGCCGAGGTGACCGCCCCGCTCTGGCTGACCACCGAGGCCGCCGTGGCCGTGTCGGGCGCCGAGCAGGTCGAGCACCCCGCCCAGGCCCAGCTGTGGGGCCTCGGCCGGGTGGTCGCCCTGGAGCACCCCGACCGCTGGGGCGGACTGGTCGACCTGCCCGCCGCCCTGGACGCGCGCACCGCCGCCCGCCTCGCCGCCCTGCTCGCGCCGGGCTCCGCCGAGGACCAGGTCGCGCTGCGCGCGAACGGTACGTTCGGCCGCCGTCTGGTCCGGGCCGAGTGCACCGAGGCCGCCGACTGGCGCCCGCGCGGCACCGTCCTGGTCACCGGCGGCACCGGCGCCCTGGGCACCCACGTCGCCCGCTGGCTGGCCGCCAACGGCGCCGAGCACCTCGTGCTCACCAGCCGCCGAGGCCTCGAAGCCCCGGGCGCGGCCGAACTGCGCGACGAACTGACCGCACGCGGCGCCCGGGTCACGGTCGCCGCCTGCGACGCCGCCGACCGCACCGCCCTGGCCGCCCTGCTCGCCGAACACCCGGTGAACGCCGTCGTGCACGCGGCCGGGATCGCCCAGAACACGCCGCTCGCCGAGACCGACCCGGCGGAGTTCGCCGCCGTCGTCGCCGGCAAGACCGCCGGAGCCGCCCACCTGGACGCGCTGCTGGACGGCACCGAGCTGGACGCCTTCGTCCTCTTCTCCTCCGTGGCGGGTGTCTGGGGCAGCGGCGGCCAGTGCGCCTACGCTGCCGCCAACGCCCACCTGGACGCGCTCGCCCAGGCCCGCCGCGCCCGCGGCCTCGCCGCCACCGCCGTCGCCTGGGGCCCGTGGGCCGAGGGCGGCATGGCCGCCGACGGCGGCGAGCACCTGCGCTGGCGCGGGCTGCGCCCGATGGCGCCCGAGCAGGCGGTGGCCGCCCTGGCCCAGGCCGTGGGCGCGGGCGAGGACGCCCTCGCCGTGGCGGACCTCGACTGGTCCCGGTTCGCCGCCGGCTTCACCGCCGTGCGCCCCTCCGCACTGCTCGCCGATCTGCCCGAGGCGGTGGCGGCCCAGGCCGACACCACCCCCGTCGAGGAGGGCGCGGCCGGCGGGCTGCGGGCCGTGCTGGCCGGCGCCCCGGCCGCCGCGCGGGAGCGGATCCTGCTCGACCTGGTCCGCACCGAGGCCGCCGCGGTGCTCGGCCACGACTCCGTCGACGGGGTCCTCGCCGGGCGCCCGTTCAAGGAGCTGGGCTTCGACTCGCTGACCGCCGTCGAACTGCGCAACCGGATCGACACGGCCGTGGGCCTGCGGCTGTCCGCCACGCTGGTCTTCGACTACCCGACCCCGGCCGTCCTCGCCGCCCACCTGGGCGCCGAACTCCTCGGCCCGGACGCCGAGTCCACCGAGGCCGCCCCGGTCCTCGGCGCCCCGGACGAGCCGGTCGCCATCGTCGCGATGAGCTGCCGCTTCCCCGGCGGCGTGCGCACCCCCGAGCAGCTGTGGCGCCTGCTGGCCGACGGCGGCGACGCCATCGGCGGCTTCCCCGCCGACCGCGGCTGGGACCTGGAGGCGCTGTACGACCCGGACCCGGACAACGCCGGCACCAGCTACGCCCGCGAGGGCGGATTCCTGTACGAGGCCGGGGAGTTCGACGCCGCGTTCTTCGGCATCAGCCCGCGCGAGGCCCTCGCGATGGACCCGCAGCAGCGGCTGCTGCTGGAGACCTCCTGGGAGGCCTTCGAGCGGGCCGGCATCGACCCGGAGACCGTGCGCGGCAGCCGGACCGGCGTCTTCGCCGGCACCAACATGCAGGACTACACCAACCTGCTGTTCGCCTCCGAGGAGATCCTGGAGGGCCACCTCGCCACCGGCAACGCGGCCAGCGTGGTCTCCGGGCGCCTGGCCTACACCTTCGGTCTCGAGGGCCCGGCGGTGACGGTGGACACCGCCTGCTCCTCCTCCCTCGTCGCCCTGCATCTGGCCGCCCAGGCGCTGCGGGGCGGCGAGTGCACGCTCGCCCTGGCCGGCGGCGCCACCGTGATGGCCACCCCGGGCGCCTTCATCGAGTTCAGCCGCCAGCGCGGCCTCGCCGACGACGGCCGCTGCAAGGCCTTCGCGGAGGCCGCCGACGGCACCGGCTGGGCCGAGGGCGTCGGCATGCTCCTGCTGGAGCGCCTCTCCGACGCCGAGCGCCTCGGCCACCCGGTGCTGGCGGTGGTCCGCGGCTCGGCCGTCAACCAGGACGGCGCCAGCAACGGCCTCACCGCCCCGAACGGCCCCGCCCAGCAGCGGGTCATCCGCCAGGCGCTGGCCGCCGCCCGCCTGTCGCCCGGCGAGATCGACGCGGTCGAGGCGCACGGCACCGGCACCCGGCTCGGCGACCCGATCGAGGCCCAGGCGCTGCTGGCCACCTACGGCCAGGAGCGCACCGGCGAGCCGCTGTGGCTCGGCTCGGTGAAGTCCAACCTCGGCCACACCCAGGCCGCCGCCGGTGTCGCGGGCGTCATCAAGATGGTGCTGGCGATGCACGAGGGCGTGCTGCCCCGGACCCTGCACGTCGACGAGCCGTCGTCGCACGTGGACTGGGCCACCGGCGCGGTCGAGCTGCTGACGGAGTCGCGGCCCTGGCCCGAGACGGCGCACCCCCGCCGCTCCGCCGTCTCCTCCTTCGGCATGAGCGGCACCAACGCCCACGTCATCCTCGAACAGGCACCCGCCGCCTCCCCGGCCGAGGAGCCCGACGCGGCACCGGCCGACGTGGCTCCGCTGCCCTGGCTGCTGTCGGCCCGCAGCGCGGACGCCCTGCGCGAGCAGGCCGCCCGACTGCGCGACCACCTGACCGGCCCGGACGCACCCGCCGCCGACTCCGTCGCCCACGCACTCGCCACCACGCGCTCCCTGCACGAGCACCGGGCCGTCGTGCTCGGCGCCGACCGGGACGAGCTGCTCGCCGGACTGGACGCCCTCGCGCAGGGCGTCACCACGGCGAACGTGCTCCAGGGCGTCGCACGCGGCGGACGGACGGCGTTCCTGTTCACGGGGCAGGGGAGCCAGCGGCCGGGGATGGGCCGGGAGCTGTACGAGGCGTACCCGGTGTTCGCGGAGGCCTTCGACGCGGTCTGCGCGCGGGTCGAACTGCCGCTGCGTGAAGCCGTGTTCGGCGAGGACGCCGCGGTTCTCGCCCGTACGGAGTTCACCCAGCTCGCGCTGTTCGCCGTCGAGGTGGCGCTGTTCCGGCTGTACGAGAGCTGGGGCGTGCGGCCTGACGTCCTGGCCGGGCACTCGATCGGCGAGCTGGTGGCTGCACACGTCGCGGGCGTGCTGTCGCTGGACGACGCCGTCACCCTGGTGGCGGCCCGTGGCCGGCTGATGCAGGCGCTGCCGGAGGGCGGCGCGATGGTCGCGGTCAAGGCCACCGAGGCCGAGGTGCTGCCGCTGCTCACCGAGAACGTCAGCATCGCCGCGATCAACGGGCCGACCTCCGTGGTGATTTCCGGCGACGATGGTGAAGTCCTCGCGATCGCAGGGAAGTTCGAGAAGACCAAGCGTCTCAACGTCTCGCACGCGTTCCACTCGCCGCTGATGGACGGCATGCTGGACGACTTCCGCCGGGTGGCGGAGGGTCTGACGTACAGTGCCCCGCGCATCCCGGTCGTCTCCAACGTCACCGGGGACCTGGCCACCGCCGAGGAGCTGTGCTCGCCCGCGTACTGGGTCCGGCACGTCCGCGAGGCCGTCCGCTTCCTCGACGGCATGCGCACCCTGGAAGCCGACGGCGTCACCACCTTCGTCGAGCTCGGCCCCGACGGCGTGCTGTCCGCGATGGCCCAGGAGTGCGTCGAGGACGGCGTGTTCGTCCCCGCGCTGCGCGCCGGCCGCCCCGAGCGGCCCACCGCCCTGGCCGCCCTCGGCCGGCTCTGCCTGACCGGCAGCGGCCCCGACTGGCAGGCACTCGCCGCCGGCCGCAGCGTCCGCCCGGTCGAGCTGCCGACCTACGCCTTCCAGCGCCGCCGCTACTGGCCGACGCTGCGCGCCCTGCCGACCGGCGACCCGGCCGGCCTGGGCCTGGAGGCCGCCGGGCACCCGCTGCTCGGTGCCGCCGTCGCCCTGGCCGACACCGACGGTTACCTGTTCACCGGCCGCCTCTCGGTGCGGACCCACCCCTGGCTGGCCGACCACGCCGTCCAGGGCCGGATCCTGCTGCCGGGCACGGCCTTCGTCGAACTCGCCGTCCGGGCGGGCGACGAGGTCGGCTGCGGCGCGGTGGAGGACCTCACGCTGGAGGCGCCGCTGGTGCTGCCCGAGCGCGGAGGGATCGTTCTCCAGCTCACCGTCGGGGAGCCCGACGACACCGGCCGCCGCCCCTTCCAGCTTCACTCCCGCCGGGACGACGCGCCCGCCGGTGAGCCGTGGACCCGCCACGCGGCCGGTGCCCTCGGCACCGCCCCGGAGCGGGAGCCCTTCGACCTGTCGGTCTGGCCGCCGGCGGGCGCCGAGGCCGTCGACGCGAGCGGCTTCTACGAGGGCGCGGTCGACCTCGGCTTCGCCTACGGCCCGGCGTTCCAGGGCCTGCGCGCCGTCTGGCTGCGCGGGGACGAGATCTTCGCCGAGGTCGCCCTGCCGGCCGAACACCACACCGAGGCGGGCCGCTACGGCCTGCACCCGGGCCTGCTGGACTCCGCTCTCCACGCGCTCGGCCTGGGCGCGGCCGCCGAGGCCGGTACCGAGGGGGCGGACGGCCCCCAGGGCAGGCTGCCGTTCGCCTGGAGCGACGTCGTCCTGCACGCGGCCGGCGCCCAGGCCCTGCGGGCGCGCCTGACCCGCTCCGGCGGATCGGTCTCCCTCCAGCTGGCCGACGGCGCCGGAGCCCCGGTCGCCGACATCGGCTCGCTCGTCCTGCGCCCGGTCTCGGCCGCCGCGCTGGAGGCCTCGGCCACCGGTCACCCGGAGGCGCTGCACCGACTCGCCTGGACCCCGGTCACCGTCACCGGTACGCCGGAGACGAGTGGTTGGGCCGTGCTCGGCGCGACCGATCTGCCGGTGCTGGGCGGTCTGCGGCAGGT
>NZ_JBSFKQ010000100.1:0-10294 GCF_053598615.1 Kitasatospora sp. NPDC001095
ATGTTGGACTTGAGTGAGCCGAGGTGCAGGGGGTGGTCTGCGGGTCGGTTCTGGCCGTAGGTGGCGAGGATGGCCTGGGCTTCGATGGGGTCGCCCAGTTTGGTGCCGGTGCCGTGGGCCTCGACTGCGTCCACGTCGGAGGGTTCGAGCTGGGCACTGGCCAGCGCCTGCCGGATCAGGCGCTGCTGGGCGGGGCCGTTGGGCGCGGTCAACTGGCTGCTGGCGCCGTCCTGGTTGACGGCCGTGCCGCGGATGACGGCCAGCACCCGGTGGCCGTTGCGCCGCGCGTCGGAGAGCTTCTCCAGGAGGAGGAGGCCCGCGCCCTCGCTCCAGCCGGTGCCGTCGGCGTCGGCGGAGAAGGCCTTGCACCGGCCGTCCGCCGACAGGCCGCGCTGGCGGCTGAACTCGATGAAGGTGTTGGGCGTGGCCATGACGGTCACGCCGCCCGCCAGCGCGAGCGTGCACTCACCGTTGCGCAGCGCCTGTACGGCCAGGTGGACGGCGACGAGCGAGGAGGAGCAGGCCGTGTCGACGGTGACGGCCGGGCCTTCCAGACCGAGGGTGTAGGCCACCCGGCCCGAGGCCACACTGCCCGCGCTGCCGGAGCCGATGTAGCCCTCGAAGGACTTGGGGGCGGGTGTCAGGCGCGACGCGTAGTCGTTGTACATGACGCCGGCGAACACGCCCGTACGGCTGCCGCGCAGGGTCTCGGGGACGATGCCCGCCCGTTCGAAGGCCTCCCAGGCCACCTCCAGCAGCAGCCGCTGCTGGGGGTCGGTGGCCAGGGCCTCGCGCGGGCTCAGGCCGAAGAACTCCGGGTCGAAGCGCGGCGCGTCGTGAAGGAAGCCGCCGTGCCGCGTGTAACTCGTGCCCGTCCGGTCCGGGTCGGGGTCGTAGAGGTTGTCGAGGTCCCAGCCGCGGTCGGTGGGGAAGCCGCCGATGGCGTCCGTGCCGTCGGTGACCAGGCGCCAGAGGTCCTCGGGAGAGGCGACACCGCCCGGGTAGCGGCAGCTCATCGCCACGACGGCGACCGGTTCGTGCCGGTCGGCCTCGACCTCGCGCAGGCGCTGCCTGGCCCGGGCGAGATTGCCGGTGGCGCGCTTGAGATATTCGCGAAGCTCTTCCTCGGTCGCCATTGCGGTGTTCAACCTCTCGAAAACGGGTCGGACGGGGTTCGGGGCGCAGCGGAGCCGTTCAGGCCTGGCGTGCGGCCAGCCTGCGGCGGGTGCGCTGGGCGAGATGCGCGTACCGCAGGACGGCCCGCGGCAGGTAGTGGCCGCCCTTCATGCGGAGGATCGACAGGAAGCCCCACAGCTGCATCTCGGGCAGGTGGTGCGGGGCCCCGTGCACGTCGTCGTACTCGACGATCCGCAGGTCCCGTACGTGGCGGCGCAGCCGCCGCGGATCCTCGGCCGGGATGATCTCGTCCCGCGTGCTCGCCGCGTAGGCCAGGGGGACGGAGAGTCCGGCCAGCTGACGGTCGCTCAGCGCCCAGTCGCGGATGTGCTCGCCGACGTCCGCGGCCGGGACTCCGGTCAGGTGGGCGAGGGTGTCGACGGTGATCCGGGGCAGCCGTGCCTGCCAGGCAGGGTCCGTGAAGAAGTCGTGCACCGGCGCGCCGACGGTCATGATGCCCTGGATGCGCGGCTCCTCCAGGGCGGCCCGCACGGCCAGGTGGCCGCTGAAGCTCAGCGTGATGCAGTACGTCCGTGCCACGTCGGCCACGTCCGCGACGGCGTCCAGGAGCTGTGGCAGCAGGTGCCGGCTGTCGGCGCCGTAGGTCAGGGTGTTCTCGCCGACGCCGGGGAGCTCGGTGACGAGCCCGGCGAAGCCCAGCCGGTCCAGTCGGGTGAGGAGCGGGGCCCACTGCTCCTTGATGCTGACGATGCCGCCCATGAACACCAGCAGGGGCCGCCGCTCGTGCCGGCTCAGTCCGCTCGTCCAGCAGCCCACCCGGCCCCCGGGGAGGTCCAGGTCGAGGCGATCGATGCCGCCGGTCTCCTTCCGCCAGCGGTCGAAGGCGTTCACGCAGCGCTCCAGCGCCGCGCCGCGGGCGGGGCCGTCGACGTAGGGGAAGCGGGCCATGTTGAAGTGGCGGCAGGCCTCCAGGTACTGGCCCGCTTCTTCGAGCCGCTCGCCGACCTCGCACCACTCGCGTGTCCAGGAGCCTGCCGCGCCCTCGTCGTCGGTGCGGATGCGGCCGAGCAGCTTCTCGAAGTGGCCCGGCGGCATGGACTGCGCGCGGGCGTGGGCGCCCACGTACTGCTTGAGTTCCTCGACGTCGTTCATCGGTCCGTGGAACCGGCCCCCGTGACACCGGCGGTCCGGTTCTCTCCTCCTTCCGGTGCGCCGGGGAAGCCTTCGAGGCGTTCCTTGATCTCGGTGAGCATGTCGGCCGCCTCGGCGCCGTCGATGACCCGGTGGTCGAAGGCCAGGTTCAGACGCATCACCGGTGCCACCGTCACGGCGCCGTCGCGGACGACCGGCCGGTCGACGACCCGTCCGACGCCGAGGGTGATCGTGGTGCCGCCCACGGAATGGAAGCCGTCCACGGCGCGGTGGCCGAGCGAGCTGACCGCGAACGTCCCGGTGCGGGCCGCCCGCGCCGTCAGCGACCGGGTCGCCCTGCGGAACAGCGCGCGGCCGATCGGCACGGGCAGCTTGTGCAGCGCGCGCAGGCCCGCGAACTCGGCCATGAGGTCGGGGTCGCCGTCGCGGTAGTGGTCCACCTGGCGCTGGACCTCCTCCAGACCGGCCCGTTCGAGGCCGGGCAGCACGGCGGCGAGGACGACGCGCCGGCCGCCGAGCCGCCGGTCCAGGGCGAGTTTGGCGCTGGTGGAGCCGTAGGTGACGGTCCTCGGCAGCAGCCGGCCGCCGATCGCGCTGTTGGCCTGGGGGTGGTCGGCGACGACCCGCGCTCCGGCGTGGAGCACGTAGCTGACCACCGAGTAGCGGCGGCCCTCCTCGGCGGCGGCCGCGCGGTGCCGCCACACCCGCTCCATGTCGACCTCGGTGTCGAGGAAGACCGGCGCGAACGCCTTCGCCCCCTCCAGGAAGTAGAGCGTGTGCCGCCGCTCCCGGGCGACGGGGACCGGCCTCATCCGGACACCGCCACGTCGTACAGGCCGCGCAGCGTCGTCGCCTCCAGGGCGGCGGGCAGGGACAGCGAACGGCCCGTGCCGCGCTCCAGCAGGGTGAGCAGGGTGATGAGGTGGACGGAGTCCCAGCCGGCGACCTCGCCGAGGGGCCGGTCCACGTCGGTGTCGTCGACGGGCAGGCCCAGGTCGTCCCGGACCAGCGTGATGAAGGCGTCGATGGAGTTCACGGGGTGTTCCCTTCGCAGGACTCGGTCAGCTGCACGTGGTCGGGGACCGGCGGGACGGACGCCAGGTCGTGCCGGAAGACGAGCTCGCCGTCGGCGTCCGTCACCGGTACGAAGCCGTTCTGCGGATAGAAGTCCCGGACCTTGGCGTTCTTGGCGCTCGCGCGATAGGTGGCGAGCACCTCGCGCGCTCCGTCGGCCCGGGCCTGCCGCAGCACGGCCGCCAGGACGGTCTGTTCGATGCCGCGGGCGAACACCCGGCAGCTGAGCAGGAAGTTGTCGATGTGCACGGTGGTGCCCTCACGACGGGTGAAGACCACGCCGACCAGACCGTTCTCCCCGAACCGGTCGCCCGCGTGCACGGCCAGCACCCGGGTGTCCGGGCCCGCGGCCAGCTCCTTCACCTCGGCCGCCTGCAGCCGTCGCGTGGTGAGGTTGAACTGGTTCGTGCGCAGCGTCAGCTGAGCCGCCCGCGGCACCTCCCGCTCCTCGACCGGACCGATCCGCACCCGCACCCCGAGCTCGCACAGGTAGTCCTGGAGGGAGTCGAAGCCGTGCAGGAAGTCCTTGCGCTCGGCCTCGACGCGGTAGAGCGCGGGGCGCGCGCGGTCCTCCACGGTCAGCTCGCGGACGTCGAACCAGCCGTCCCGCAGCAGTTTCTCGACGTGCCGGGCCGGCTCCTCGTCCAGCTGGACGACGCTCACCCCCGGCAGCTCACGGCGCACGAGACCGCACTCGTAGGGGCTGTCGTCGACGAACACGACGCTCTCGACGGCCAGGTTGAGGTCCTCCGCCAGCTCCTTGAGGTTCTCGTGCTTGGGCCGCCAGTTCACGGCGAAACGGACGAAGTCCGCCTCCCGCAGCGTCATCCCCGGGTGGCCGGCGACGACCTCGCGGACCGGGGCCAGGTCGTTCTTGCTCACCGCCGCCAGCAGGACACCCTGCGAGGCGAACTGCTTGAGCACCTTCTGGAACGCCTGGAACGCCTCGCCGCGAGGGCTGTCGGCGACCTCGATGCCGTCCGCGCCGTCGTCGCCGAGCACACCGCCCCACACCGTCTGGTCCAGGTCCACGGCCAGGCACTTCTTCGTCTGCCCGGCCAGGATGCGGGCCAGGTGACCGGCCTCCCGGGCATAGCGCGAGAGCATCGCCAGCGAGAGGTGGGCCTTGGCGTAGACGCTCAGCCGCGGGTCGGTGACCGCGACGCCCTCGGCCGCCAGCGGGTCCAGGTCGAGCACGACCAGCTCCGAGTGCGTCTCGGTCAGGCGCAGCAGGCGGGCGTTGGCCTCGCGCCAGACGGCGCCGAGCCGGGCACGGGAGCGGTGGTCGATCAGCTGGGAGGCGAGCACGCGGGGCAGCGGCATGGTGTTGAGCACGAGGGTGCCGCTGCCCGACCCGGCGAAGCGGGCGGTGAGGGCGTCCAGCAGCGCCGTCTTCTCGGCGAGCACCGCCTCGACGTCCTCCGGGCGCCAGGGCGTCGGCAGCTCGTCCATGACGATCATGGGGTCGAGCAGGCACAGGACCAGGTCCGGAGCGGCGGCGTGCAGGGCGCTGCCCGGGTCCGTCAGGTCGAAGACGTAGGAGTCGAAGTCCGAGACGACCGTGCGCAGCACGATGCCGTGGCGGGCACCCTCCAGGGCGAGGGCCGGGACGAGCGCGGAGAGCGTCCCGTGACCGGTGACGGCGACCGTGAGGGCCGGCAGCTCGGGATGCTCGTGCAGCACCTCGTCCGGACCGACGCGGGACAGCAGTTGCGCGGCCCGTACGGAATCCGCCTCGGGCAGGCGCGCCAGCAGGGACTTCAGGCCCGGGTAGGCGACGGCGAGACGCCCGGCCCGGTGCAGGGCGAGCAATTCGTCGGCCGGATCGGTGGCCGAGGCGGTGGCGGGGGTGGAGGCCATGGTGACGGTCAGACCCCTTCCAGCGCGAAGCCGGCCTTGATCCACTTACTGGACTCGATGGCGATGCCGATCGCCCGCTCACCGGGCGCGAGCCGCTCCAGCGCCCGCTCCAGCTGGAAGAAGACCAGGGCGTTGGCGTTGTTGCCCGTCGTGTTGACGCAGGAGACCTCCTCGGCGCCCGCGACGCCCAGCCGCTCCACGATCCGCCGCGTCATCCGGCCGGAAAGCTGCGGCGGCAGCAGATAGGTGACGTCCTCCTCGCGCCAGTCCAGGTCGTCGAGCAGCTCGCGCAGGGTCTCGTCGGCCATCTCCGGCACGTGCCGCTCGATCGCCTTGTAGTCCTCGGTGGCCGCGGGCCGCTCCGAGTGGCGGTCGACGGGCCCGAACCACTCCAGCGTCGCCCCGGCCTCCCGGTTCAGCCCGGTCAGCCGGGTACGGACCGACACCAGTTCGCAGCGGCCCGCCGCAGGGTCCGTGCTGAGGACGGCCGCGCCGGCGCCGTCCCCGAACAGGACGTAGTTCACGAGCTGGTCGGGCGGAACCTTCGCCAGCTCCGCGTCGCAGTCGTAGAACCGCGCGAGCACATCGGCACCGATCACGAGCGCGGTGCGGTGCCGGCCGGTCCGCAGCATCTGATGGGCCACGTCCAGGGCCTGGACCGCGCCCGAACAGCCCGACTGGAGCTGGTAGGTGGGCACGTCGTCGATGCCCAGCCGGTCGCAGATGACATTGACCGTGGCGGGCATGAGCTGCTCCGGGGTGGCCGTGGCCATCACGACGAGGTCCACCTCGTCCGGCCGGACCCCCGCGCCCTCCAGGGCCCGCCGGGCCGCCGCCTCGCCCAGACCGGACAGCGAATCGCGGATCTCACCGGTCTCGATGTCAACCGCCAGGTGCCGGTTGCGCGTTCCGATGAACGCGTCCACCCACTGCTCCCACAGGGGGTCCATGCCGAACCGGCGGGCGAGCGCGGCATTGTCGACGGGCGGTCCGGGCAACGCGGTTCCCACCGACAGGATCCGGATGTGTGGTGTGTCCACGACCTGCTCCTCTCTCTGCCCGGCCATGGTCCGGAAAGCCGCTACCGTGCTGCTTACGCGACGCTTTCGTGAGCCGCCGGATTACGCGGCGCTAACGCCCGGGAGACACGGGGTTGCAGGGCATTCGCGGCGCCTCCTAGCTTTTCCGGCTGCGGGGAAATCCCCGCCCGCAGGAAGAAGACGAGGGGAACGCGATGGAAATCACCGCCCCGCCGGGCCCGTCCGCTGCACCGCCCTTTCCCCAGCAGAGGGCCTGCCCCTACCAGCCGCCGCCCGCCTACGAACAGCTGGGCGCACAAGGGCCGTTGTCCCGGGTCACCCTCTTCGACGGCCGCGTCGTGTGGTTCGTCACCGGCTATCCCGAGGCACGCCAACTGCTCGCGGACCCACGGATCTCCGCCGACCGGCAGCGCCCCGACTACCCGGCCGTCGCGCCCCGCTTCCAGGCCGAGGTCGCCAAGCGCCTGGTGCTCATCGGCATGGACCCGCCCGCCCACGACGAACACCGGCGCCTGCTCAACCCGGACTTCAGCCGCAAGCGGGTCGAGAGCCTGCGGCCCGTCGTGCAGGACATCGTCGACCACCACGTGGACCGGATGCTCCGGACCGGCCCACCCGCCGACCTCGTACGCGACTTCGCGCTGCCCGTGCCGTCCCGGGTGATCTCCGAGGTGCTGGGCCTGCCCCACGAGGACCTGGAGTTCTTCCAGGACGCCTCACGCCGGCTCCTCCAGGCCACCACCGGCGAGGAATCCCAGGAAGCGGGACGCGAACTCATCGGCTACCTCGACGCGCTGGCCACCCGCCGCCGCACCGAGCCCGGCCCCGGCCTGATCGGCCGCCTCGCCCGCGAAGAAGTCGCCACGGGCCGCCTCAGCCACGCCGACCTCGTCCAGATAGCCCTGGTCATCCTGGTCGCCGGACACGAGACCACGGCCTCCACCATCGCGCTGGGCGCCATCACCCTGCTCGACCACCCCGAACAGCTCGCCCGCATGCAGGCCGACCCGGACACCGTGCCGGCCGTGGTCGAGGAGATCCTGCGCTGCGTCGCGGTCACCGACCTCGCCGGAGTGCGGGTCGCCACCGCCGACATCCCCGTCGCCGGACAGGTCATCCGCGCGGGCGAAGGCGTCCTGCTGTCCGCCACCATGGCCAACCGGGACAGCCGCGTCCACCGGGACCCGCAGGCCTTCGACACCGGCCGCACCGGCCGCCGCCAGCTGTCCTTCGGCTACGGCATCCACCAGTGCCTCGGCCAGAGCCTCGCCCGACTGGAACTGGAGATCGCCTTCTCCACCCTGTTCACCCGCATCCCCACGCTGCGCCTCGCCGTCCCCGCCGACCGGCTGCCCACCCGGCCGCCCGGCAGCGGCACGGTGCAGGGCGTCAACGAGATGCCGGTGACGTGGTGAGCGCCGACGGGCCCGCCGACGCACTGGTCACCGCCGACCGGGAAGCCTGCATCGGCGCCGCCCAGTGCGCCTACAGCGCCCCCGCCGTCTTCGACCAGGACGACGACGGACACGTCCTCGTACGCGATCCGCACCCCGGCCCCCACGAGTGGGACGCGGTGCGGGAGGCCGTGGACCTGTGCCCCGTACAGGCGATCCGGCTCCGTGGCACGGCCGACGGGACCTGACCACCGGCACCACCACAGGACATGACGACGAACCCCGCAGGCCCGGGCCTGCGGGGTTCCTCGCGTCCGGCCGTCACGGGCGGCTGCCGCCCGGACCCCATGCGACCGGCAGCGAGCCCAGAGTCCTGATCTGCATGCCCTTCAGCCACTGCACGTCCTCGGGCGCCACGTCGAGCCGCAGGTCCGGGAAGCGCGTGAGCAGCGCGGTGATCGCCACCTGCATCTCCGCCCGGGCCAGAGCGGCACCGGTGCAGTGGTGCAGGCCGTGCCCGAAGGACAGGTGGGCGTTCCCCGCCCGCCGCAGCTCCAGCACCTCGGGGTCCTCGAACGCCCGGGGATCCATGTTCCCGGCCGGAGTCGCGCACAGCACGGGCTCACCGGCCCGGATCAGCTGCCCGCCGATCTCCACGTCCTCGGTCGGATACCGGGCGAACGTCGTGTGCGAGACCAGCGGGACGAACCGCAGCAGCTCCTCGACCGCCTGCGGGACGGCCTCCGGGTGTTCCCGGAGCAACTGCGCCTGGCCGGGCTGCGACAACAGCACGTAGAAGGTCGAGGCCAGCTGGGAGGCGGGAGTGTCGTAGCCGCCGACCAGCAGCGTGTACACCAGCTCCAGCAACTCCTCGTCGGTGTACGCGCCGCCCTCGGCCGCAGCCTCCAGCATGGCGCTCACGAGGTCGTCGCCCGGCTCCCGGCGGCGCCGGTCGATCAGCCCGCGGACGTAGTCGCGCAGCAGCTCCAGCTCGACCGCGATCTCCTCCGGCGACAGCTCCGTCCTGCCGAAGAAGCACTGCACCATGCCCTGGAACCGGTCCCGCTCGCCCTCGGGCACGCCCAGGAGCTCACAGATGTTCAGCGCGGAGAACGGGCCCGTGAAGGCCGTGACGAGATCGACCGGGGAACCCTGCTCGGCCATGGCGTCGAGCAACTCCTCCGCCACCCGGGCGATCCCCGGCCGCAGCCGCTCGACACCCCGGTTGGAGAACGGCTTGGAGATCAGACGCCGCAGCCGGCCGTGGTCCGGCGCGTCCGCACCCATGATGCTGCCGCCCACCGGCACCGGCGCCACCCGCGCCTCGTCGCGGTCCGCGGCGGCGGCGCGGCCGAACCGCTGGTCCCCGAGAATGGCCTTGATGTCCGCGTACCGGCTCACCAGCCACGCGTTCTCCCCGTACGGCGGGGTCACCCACACCGGACGACCGTGTTCGAGGAGTTCACGGTAGCTGTGGTCGATGCCGAGCCCCTTGATCGCTGTGAATTCGAACGGAACGGGAACCCGTGTGGAGGTCATCGAGTCTTCCTTCGCCGTGAGGGCACGCGCCCGCACTGCGCGGCGCGCTGGTGCCCCCAGCGTCACAGGGAACGCTAACGGCGGACTTACCCGTCCTCCGCCGGCAGCGGAAGGAGCGGGGCACGGATCGCGGGACGACGAACACCGGAACGGCGGACCGGCGATGACCGCCGGCCCGCCGTTCCGCGACTGCCCGGAAGGGCGGAGCGAGCCGTCGGCTCAGTCGAGGTCGTTGTCGATGAACTCGAAGAGGTCCTCGTCCGCCACCGCGTCCAGCCCGCCCGGGAAGCCGGCCGAGACGTCCGGATCACCCGCACCGCCCTTGGCGCTCAGCCTGCTCAGAAGTGCCTCCAGCCGGGCCTTCGTCCGGGAGCGGCTCTCCTCGTCACCGGAGATCTCCTCGAACGCCGCCTCCAGCGCGTCGAGCGGCGACAGGGCCGCGCTCGGCAGCTCCTCGGCCAGCCGGTCGAGGAGATGGCCGGCGATGGCGACGGGAGTCGGGTAGTCGAACACCAAGGTGGTCGACAGCCGCAGCCCGGTGGCCGCACCGAGCCGGTTGCGCAACTCGACGGCGGAGAGCGAGTCCAGGCCCATGTCGAGCAGCCCGCGCCGGGGCTCCACGGCCGAAGAAGAGGCGTGCCCCAGGACATCGGCGACGTGGCGGCGGACCAGCTCGTCGAGGAACCGCTCGCGTTCCGCGTCGTCCATGCCGAGCAACCGCTCCCGCACCCCGGCCCCGCCCCCGGCGGGCGAGGCGACCGACGGCGCGGGGCCGGCCGGCACGGGCACCAGCTCCCGGTACAGCGGGGCCAGTTCGCCCTCCGCCGCACGACTGCGCAGCGCCCCCATGTCCAGCAGGACCGGCACCGACAGCGCCGCGCCCCGCGCGATCGAGGCGTCGAACAGCTTCAGCCCCGCGGCCGAGGCGATCGGCAGGATGCCGCTGCGCCCGAGCCGGGCACGCTCCGCCGCGCCCAGTGACTGCGTGATGCCGCTGGTCTCCTCCCACAGGCCCCAGGCGAGGGAGGTGGCGGGGAGTCCTTGGGTGTGGCGGTGGTGTGCGAGGGCGTCGAGGTAGGTGTTGGCGGCGGCGTAGTT
>NZ_JBSFKQ010000101.1:0-10087 GCF_053598615.1 Kitasatospora sp. NPDC001095
CCGTGCTGGTGACGTCCTCGGGTGAGGGCAAGGAGGTCGCCGCGCGCGTCGCGCTGCGGATCGGCTCCGGCATCATCACCGACGCCGTCGACCTGGAGGCCGGCGACGGCGGCCCGGTCGCCACCCAGTCGGTGTTCGCCGCGTCCTTCCAGGTGAAGTCCAAGGTCACCAAGGGCGCGCCGGTCATCACCGTCAAGCCGAACGCCGTCGCCCCGGAGGCCGCCCCGGCCGCCGGCGCGGTGGAGAACGTGGCCGTGGAGTTCACCGGCAACGCCGCCAGGGTCACCTCGCGCACCCCGCGGGTGTCCTCCGGCCGTCCCGAGCTGACCGAGGCCGCGATCGTGGTCTCCGGCGGCCGCGGTGTCGGTGCCGCCGAGGGCTTCGGCGTGGTCGAGGAGCTCGCCGACGCGCTGGGCGCTGCCGTCGGTGCCTCGCGCGCCGCCGTGGACGCCGGCTGGTACCCGCACAGCAGCCAGGTCGGCCAGACCGGCAAGCAGGTCTCCCCGCAGCTCTACATCGCGGCGGGCATCTCCGGCGCGATCCAGCACCGGGCCGGCATGCAGACCTCGAAGACCATCGTGGCCGTCAACAAGGACCCCGAGGCCCCGATCTTCGAGCTGGTCGACTACGGCGTGGTCGGCGACCTCTTCCAGGTGCTGCCGCAGCTCACCGCCGAGGTGAAGGCCCGCAAGGCCTGATCCCGCAACGACGCCGGAGGGCGTGGCACCGAGTACCGCTCGGTGCCACGCCCTCCGGCGTGCCCCCAGCCGCCGTCCGACCGTCCCGGAGCACGGCGGGCGGGGCGGCGCCCGTAGAGTCGGCGCCGGCGCGTGACGCGGAGGCGGACACGCGGGACGAGCGCGTGGCGCACCGGCGCGGCGCGGTGGCGTGGAACGAGGCGAGGACGGTGGCATGGCACTGCTGACGGCACTTCAGGGCGGTTTCGGCGACGCGGCGCGGGCGCTGCGGATCGACGGGCGGGCGCTCTCCCGCGAGGACCTGCTGGGCGCGGCGACCGCCGTAGCCGACCGGGTGGCCGGCGCCCCGGCGCTCGCGGTGCTCGCCCGGCCCACGGTCGAGACCGTCACCGCCGTGGTCGGCGGCCTGCTGGCGGGCGTCCCGGTGGTGCCGCTGCCGCCCGACTCGGGCCCCAAGGAGCGCGAGCACATCCTGCGCGACTCGGGCGCGGCGCTCCTCGCGCACGCCGTCGGGGAGGAACTGCCGCAGGACACCTCGGTGGCGGGGCTGCCGGTGGACCCCGCGCAGCGCTCCGCCACGACCTACGCCGAGCCGGCCGCCGAGTCGACCGGTTTCGTGCTCTACACCTCGGGCACCACCGGCGCGCCCAAGGGCGTGGTGATCCGGCGCGAGGCGATCGCCGCCGACCTGGACGCCCTCGCCGCCGCCTGGCAGTGGACCGCCGAGGACACCCTCGTGCACGGTCTGCCGCTGTTCCACGTGCACGGGCTGCTGCTCGGCGTGCTCGGCGCCCTGCGCACCGGCAGCGCGCTGGTGCACACCGGGCGGCCCACCCCGGCGGGCTACGCGGAGGCCGGCGGCAGCCTGTACTTCGGGGTGCCCACGGTCTGGTCCCGGTTGGCGGCGGACCGGGAGGCGGCGGCCCGGCTCGCCCCGGCCCGGCTGCTGGTCTCCGGCAGCGCGCCGCTGCCCGTCCCGGTGTTCGAGAAGCTGGCGGCGCTGACCGGGCACGCCCCGATCGAGCGGTACGGGATGACCGAGTCGCTGATCACCGTCAGCACCCGGGCCGACGGCGAGCGGCGCCCCGGAAGCGTCGGGCTGCCGGTGGACGGGGTCAGGACCCGGCTGGTCGGCGAGGACGGCGCGCCGGTGCCCAGCGACGGGGAGAGCGTAGGCGAACTGCAGGTCTGCGGCCCGACGCTGTTCAGCGGCTACCTCAACCGGCCGGACGCGGACGCCGAGGCGTGGACGGCGGACGGCTGGTTCCGCACCGGCGACGTCGCGGTGATCGGGGCGGACGGCTTCCACCGGATCGTCGGCCGCGCCTCGGTGGACCTGATCAAGAGCGGCGGCTACCGGATCGGCGCGGGCGAGGTGGAGGCCGCACTGCGCGACCACCCGGCGGTCGCCGACGCGGCGGTCGTCGGCGTGCCGGACGAGGACCTCGGACAGGCGATCGTCGCGTACGTCGTTCCCGACGGCGCCGTGACGGGGGATCAGTTGACGGCCTTCGTGGCGGAGCGTCTCTCGGTGCACAAGCGGCCGCGGCGGGTCGTCCTGGTGCCCGAACTGCCCAGGAACGCCCTGGGGAAGGTGCTGAAGAAGCAGCTGCTGGCGGAGGCTGGCGGCCGCTGAGGAGCGGTGTCCTGACGCCTCCTCGGTTGACGGTCGTTCACCCTGATGTGCCGTCGGTGCTCGCCCCCGGCGCCCCTTCCATTTGGCGCACTCCACTGCGCGCAGTGAGCGGATGCGTGCTTAACGTGACACGCAGGCAGAATCGAACCCCCTGGGCGACGCGCTGCGGCTTCCGGTCGCAGGACCGGAAGCCGCAGCGCGCCGGGCGGGGGCTCTGCCGACAAGCACGGCCACTACCGGCCGGGCACAGCAATCCGCTGCAGTCCGCAGCGATCCGCAGCAGTGAAGGAAGTCAGCACGATGACCACCGTCAACACCGGCGCGCCGGAGGCCGCCGGCGAACCGACCGGGCAGCAGGACGTTGCCACCGCCCGCACCTCCCGTCTGTCCCGCACCTCGCGGCTCTGTCGGGGCATCGCCGTGGTGGCCGTGATCGCGACCGGCACGGGCGTGATCGGCCTCGGCACCAGCGTCAGCCCCGCGGTCGCCGAGTCCGCCCCGGCGCACGCCGGGTGGGACGGCTCCCGGTACTGGTTCAAGAACAGCCAGGGGCAGTGGCGCTGGACCTCGCACTACAGCGTGTACGCGGCCCGCACCGGGGGCGGCTCCGCCTCCGCGGCCAAGGCCACGACCGGCTCCGGGGGGATCAAGGAGGGCTGGGACGGATCGCGTTACTGGTTCCGCAACAGCAAGGGCGAGTGGCGCTGGACCTCGCACTACGACATCTACCTGGAGCGCACCGGCCGCGGCTCCTCGGGGTCCGGGGGCGCGGGCCACACCGAGGACTCGGTCGCGCAGGACCCGAACGTCGAGGCCGCCGTGCAGTTCGCGCTCTCCCAGTTGGGCGTACCGTTCCGCACGGCCGGCAACGGGCCGGACGGCTACGACTGCTCGGGCCTGGTGCAGCAGGCCTTCCGGCACGGCGGGATCCGCCTGCCCCGTGTGGCCAACGACCAGTACGCGGCGACCACGCCGATCAGGGCGAGTCAGCTGCGCCGCGGCGACCTGCTGTTCTGGTCGCCGGACGGGACGGCCCGGGGCATCCAGCACGTGGCGATCTACCTGGGCGACAACAAGTACGTCGAGGCCGCGCGGCCCGGGACCAAGGTCCGGATCTCGGGGATCAGCAGCGGCTACTACCCCGCCTACATGGGGCGCCCGTAGCGGCGTCGCCATCCGCCCATCCGTGGCCGCCGGGTCGTCCGGCGGCCACGGCGGGCGTTCCGCGTGCCGGGCCGGGGCCGGGGCGGGCGATGGGCGGCGGGCGACTTCCGACGCGCGCTCAGAGGTCCGTCGGGCGGGGCAGCGCGCCGCGCGCGCCGAGGCCGGTGACGGCGAAGGCCCCGGCGGCGACGGCGGTGGCAGCCGCGTCGGTCAGCCCGGCGCCGCGGGCGAGTCCGGCGGCGAGGGCGCCGCAGAAGACGTCGCCGGCACCGGTGGTGTCGACCACCCGGACGGTCGGGGCGGGCAGCCGGGCCGGCGTTCCGTCCACGACGACCAGCGCGCCCTCGCCGCCGAGGGTGACCACGGCGCCCTCGGCGCGTTCGGCCAGCGCCCGGGCGGCCTCGGTGACGTCGGCGGCGCCGGTGAGCTGGCGGGCCTCGACGGCGTTCGCGACGACCAGCGGGCGCCGTCCGGTGGGGCCGGTCCGGGGCAGGGCGCCGGCGGGCGCGGTGTTGTGCAACCAGCGGGTGCCGCCCGAGGCGCCCGCGGCGGGCAGCGCGGCGGCGACCGCGCGGATGCACTCCGCGGGGACCTCGTTGCTGGTCAGGACCACGTCGACGGGGAGCAGCCGGAGGCGGCCGAGCACGGCGGTGACCTCCTCCGGGGTGAGGTGGGCGTTGGCGCCGGGGACGACGACGATGCTGTTCTCCCCGGCCGGGTCGACCATGACGATCGCCTGACCGGTGGGCGCGTCCGGGTGGACGAGCACGGCGCCCGTCTCGACCTGCGCGCCGTGCAGATCGGCACGTGCCGCCTCGCCCTCGGCGTCCCGCCCGACCTTGGCCACCAGGTGCGTCGCCGCCCCCATCCGGGCCGCCGCCACCGCCTGGTTGGCCCCCTTGCCGCCGAAACCCCGACCGGCGGCGGTGGCGAGGACGGTCTCGCCGGGGGAGGGGAGCAGGGGGCAGCGGAGGATGCGGTCGGTGTTGACCGAGCCGATGACGACCACACGGCCGGCGGGAAGCAGCTTCATCGTTCCTCTGTACGCGGCGCGGCGCGGGCGGCGCAAGGAGGCCGGCGGTCGGTGGTCGGCGGCCTGAGCGGGTGGGGGGACGTGTGCGGGCCGGGGCGCGGCATGGGGCGCGCACGCGGGGGCTCGGAGCGTACGGGGAGGAGCGCATGGAAGCGTGCGAGCGGGGCGTGCGCGGCAAGTCGACCCATCGGACGCCCTGTGCCCTAGCAGTGGTGAAGGGGTGCAATATTGATGTAGACCGGCCTGCATATTTCCATGCATGGCTTCTGACCTGGGCACATGCCGCTGTCACGGGGCAGAGCGGGGCGTGCGGGCGGGCGCGTCGGACAGGCATGGGGAGCGGCGTGGCGCGGGTACCACCACGGGTGGCGCTGGTTCGACCGACGGGGGCGCTGCCCGGTGCGAACGGCATCGGGGGAAGTCGAGGGCAGGGGACGTTGTGATCGTCTGGGTCAATGGCACATTCGGGGCGGGCAAGACGAGTGCCTGCCGTGAGCTGGTGGAACTGCTGCCCGGGAGCGTGCTCTTCGATCCCGAGCTGGTGGGCTTCGGCCTGCGCCGGATGCTCCCGGCCGACCGGCTGGCGACGGTGTCCGACTTCCAGGACCTGGCGGCGTGGCGCCGGCTCGTCCCCGAGACGGCGGCGGCGCTGCTCGGCGAGGTCGGGGGCCCGCTGGTGGTCCCGATGACCCTGCTCAGGGAGGACTACCGGGACGAGATCTTCGGCGACCTGGCCTCGCACGGGATCACGGTGCACCACTTCGTCCTGGACCCTGAAGAAACGATCCTGCGCGAACGCATAGCCCACCGCGACGAGTGCCCGGGCGACCCGGAGGGCAGCGAGCGGGTCCGCGCCTGGTGTCTCGAACACCTGCCCCGCTACCGCGCCGCCCGCCGCTGGCTGGTCGGCGACGCCCGCATGATCGACACCGGCGAGCTCTCCCCCCGGGAGACCGCGCACCGGATCGCCGAACTGGTCCGGGTCGGCGCCGCCCGCTGTCCGATCGCCCAGACGCCGGACCCGACCGGGGACACCGTGGCCTCCGCTGTCCTGTTCTTCGACGAGCAGGACCGGGTGCTGCTGGTCGACCCGGTCTACAAGCCCGACTGGGACTTCCCCGGCGGGGTGGTCGAGCGCGGCGAGGCCCCCACCGACGCCGCCCTGCGCGAGACCGCCGAGGAGCTGGGCCTGCGTCTGGACCCGTCCACGCTGCGCCTGCTCGCCGTCGACTGGGAGCCGCGCACCGGCCCGCGCCGCGGCGGCCTGCGGCTGGTGTACGACGGCGGCCTGCTGGACGAGGAGGCCCGGCGGAACCTGCTCCTCCAGCAGGAGGAGCTGCGCAGCTGGCGCTTCGTCACCCTGGAGGAGGCCGGCGACCTGCTGCCCCCCGGGCGCTACCGGCGGCTGGCGGCCGCGCTGGACGCCCGGCGGAGCGGGGAGCTGCGGTACCTGGAGGCGGGGAGCCGGGTGGCCGTGGGGCTGGCGAGCACGGCGGACGCGGTGTAGCGGCCGGTCGGCGCGGGGGGCCTGCCGGGCGCCCCGGCGCCTCCCGGCGCGCCGGGTCGCGGTCGCGGGCGGGAGGATGGGGGCATGCCGTTCACGCTGAGCCACCCCGCCGCCGTCCTGCCCCTGCTGCGCGCCGCCGGGGCACGCGGGCCCCTGGTGGCGTCGGCGCTCGTCGCCGGCTCGATGGCGCCGGACGTGCCGTTCTTCGCCGAGTCCCTGCTGCCCGGGGTGTACGGCCACGGCGGGCTGACGCACCGCTGGTGGGCGGTGCCGACGCTGGACGTGGCGGTCGCCGGCGCGCTGGTGGCCGGCTGGCACGGGCTGCTGCGCGGACCGGCGGTGGCGCTGCTGCCCGAGCGCTGGGCGGGTGGCGCCGAGGCGCTGACCGCTCGGAAGGCCGGAGGGGCCCGCGGGCTCGGTGACGCCGGTACGGCCGGCGCGACGGTCCGCGGCGCGGCGTGGTTCGCGGCCTCGGCGGCGATCGGCGCGGCCACCCACGTCGGCTGGGACGCGTTCACCCACGGGGACCGGCTGGGGACGCGGCTGCTGCCCGTGCTGGACCGGCCGGTGGCCGGGGTCCCGCTGTACGAGGCGCTGCAGTACGGCAGTTCGGCGCTCGCCCTGGTGGCGCTGGGCGGCTGGGCCGGGCGTGCTGTGCGGGCCGTCGAGCCGGTGCGGCCGGCCGTGCGGCTCGCGCCCCGGGCCCGGCGGGCGGCCGTCGCGCTGCTCGGCGCGGCGACGGCCGCCGGGGTACTGCACCGGCTCAGCCCGTTGCGGCGGAACCTGGTGCCGGAGGTCTGCTTCGGTGCTGGGGCCGGGCTCGCGGTGGGTGCGGTCGGCTACGCGGCGGTGCTGGCGGCCGCCCGCCGGTTGGGCGGCGGGCGGCCGGACGCCCCGGGAGTCCCCGTGGGGCGCCGCCGCGAAGGCCCGTCAGGCCGACCGGGCCGGGCCGACCAGGCTGGGCAGGCCGACCAGGCTGACCAGGCCGGGCAGGTCTGTCAGACGGAGCGCAGTTCGGCGTAGCGCCGGAGGAACAGCGCCTCGGTGAGCGCCATCTGCTCCAGCTCCTGCGGGTCGACGCTCTCGTTGACCGCGTGGATCTGGGCGGTCGGCTCCTCGACGCCGATCAGCACGATCTCGGCCTGCGGGTAGAGCGAGCGCAGCGTGTTGCAGAGCGGGATCGAGCCGCCCTCGCCGGAGGCGACCATCGCGGTGCCGAAGGCTTCGGCCATCGCCTCGCCCATCGCCTCGTACGCCGGGCCGTTGATGTCGGCGCGGAACGGGGCGCCGTTGCCCTGGCGCTCGATGGTGAGCCGGGCACCGAGCGGGACCTGTGCCTCCAGGTGGGCGACCAGCGCGTCCTGGGCGGCGAGGGTGTCCGTGCCCGGCGCGACGCGCAGGCTGATCAGGGCCTTGGCGGTGGCCTGGACGGAGGAGGTGGCGCCGATCACCGGCGGGGCGTCGATGCCGAGGACGGTGACGGACGGGCGGGCCCAGAGGCGGTCCGCGATGGTGCCGGTGCCGGTCAGCGCGACGCCGTCGAGCACCTTGGCGTCGGAGCGGAACTGCTCCTCCGGGTACTGCACCCCGGTCCAGGTCTGGTCGGTGGTCAGGCCCTCCACCGCGACGTCGCCGTTCTCGTCGTGCAGCGAGGCCAGCATCCGGACCAGGCACTGCAGCGCGTCCGGGGCGACGCCGCCGAAGGCACCGGAGTGGAGGTTGCCGGCCAGCGTGGTGACGGTGGCCTCGACGACCGTCATGCCGCGAAGCGAGGTGGTCACGGTGGGCAGGCCGGGGGCGAAGTTGCCGGTGTCGCCGATGACGATGGCGTCGGCGGCGAGCAGCTCGGGGTGGGCCTCGGCGTAGCGCTCCAGGCCGCCGGTGCCCTGCTCCTCGGAGCCCTCGACGATGATCTTCAGGCCGACCGGGTAGACGTCGCCGTACACCTGACGCAGCGCCCGCAGCGCCGTCAGGTGCATCAGGATGTTGCCCTTGCAGTCGGCGGCGCCGCGCCCGTACCAGCGGCCGTCGCGCTCGGTCAGCTCGAAGGCGGGGCTGAGCCAGGCGTCCTCGTCCAGCGGGGGCTGGACGTCGTAGTGCGAGTAGAGCAGGACCGTCGGCGCGCCCGCGGGGCCGGGCAGCTCGCCGTAGACGGACTGGGTGCCGTCCGGGGTGTCCAGCAGCCGGATGCCGGTCAGGCCCTCGGCGGCGAAGGCGTCGGCGACCCAGCGGGCGGCCTTCTCGCACTCCTCGACCGGGAACTGGCGCGGGTCGGCGACCGACGGGAAGGCGACCAGCTCGGCGAGGTCGGTGCGGGCACGGTCCATCAGGGACCGGACGGCGTCGGCCAGGGGCTGTGACATCGGGGCTCCGGGGGGACGGTCCGCCCTGGGGGTGGTGCGGGCGGAGGAGGTGGTTGGCGGTAGTGCCGATCATAGGCGGAGCGGAACGGCGTGTTCCGGCGGGTGAGGCGCGGAGGAGACGCGGGAGCGGCGCGGGCGCGGGTGAGGTGCGGGCGGGGGCGGGGGCGGGGGCGGGGGCGACGGGAGGCGGGAGGCGGGAGGCGGGCGGGGCTCAGGGGCACCGTCGCGCACCGGCTGACCGTGACCGGGTGGTACCCGCGCGGGGGCGGCGCGTTCGCCCGGCGCCGCCGGACGCATAGGATTACTCGACGTGACTGACTCCGGAAGCTCCGATTCCCGCAGCCCGCTCGAAAGCCCGGACGAGGGCGGTCCGATCGACGACGCGGCCGCGCCGCCGGACGGCGTCTGGGACGTCGTGGTGGTCGGCGCCGGACCGGCTGGATCCTCGGCCGCGTACGCCGCCGCGGCCCAGGGCCGCCGGGTGCTGCTGCTCGACAAGGCCGAACACCCCCGGTACAAGACCTGCGGCGGAGGCATCATCGGCCCCTCCCGGGACAGCCTCCCGCCGGACTTCCGGCTGCCGCTGCAGGACCGGGTGCACGCCGTCACCTTCGCCTACGACGGCAGGTACACCCGTACCCGCCGGTCCAAGCGGATGCTGTTCGGCCTGGTCAACCGGGACGAGTTCGACCTGCGCCTGGTGCAGGCGGCCAAGCAGGCCGGGGCGGTGCTGGTCACCGGAGTGACCGTCACCGGTGTCGAACAGCGCGGCGGTGAGCACCGCACGGCGCTGGTGACGGCGGGCGACGGGCGCACCTTCGAGGCCCGCGCGGTGGTCGGCGCGGACGGCAGCGCCAGCCGGATCGGCCGGCACGTCGGCGTCACCTTCGACCAGATCGACCTCGGCCTGGAGGCGGAGATCCCGGTGCCGGCGCAGGTCGCCGCCGACTGGGCGGGCCGCATCCACCTCGACTGGGGCCCGCTGCCCGGCAGTTACGGCTGGGTGTTCCCCAAGACCGAGACCAGCAGCCTGACCGTCGGCGTCATCTCGGCGCGCGGTGACGGCGAGCGGACCAAGCAGTACCTCGCGGACTACATCCGCCGGCTGGGCCTGTCCGGGTTCACCCCGCAGGTCGAGTCCGGGCACCTGACCCGCTGCCGCGCCGAGGACTCGCCGCTCTCCCGCGGCAGGGTGCTGGTCGCCGGGGACGCCGCCGGACTGCTGGAGCCGTGGACCCGCGAGGGCATCTCGTACGCGCTGCGCTCGGGCCGGCTGGCCGGTGAGTGGGCGGTGAAGGTGGCCGAGGCGGGCAACGCGGCGGCGGTGCGGCGCGAGGCGCTGAACTACGCGTTCGCGGTCAAGGCCGGGCTGGGCGTGGAGATGCGCGCGGGCAAGCAGCTGCTGAACGCCTTCGAGCGGCGGCCGTACCTGTTCCACGCGGCGGTCTGCCTGGTGCCGGCCGCCTGGCGGGCCTTCGCCCGGACCACCCAGGGGCAGACCTCCTTCTCCCAGGTGCTGCGGCAGCACCGGGCCGCGCGGCGGCTGATGGCGATGGCCTCGCGGTAGTCCGGGTCGTCGCGACGCGGGGCCGGGGGGGCCCCCCCCCCGGGGGGGGGGGGGGGGGGGGGGGGGGGGGGGGGGGGGGGCGCGGCGCGCCCCGCGCCCCCGCGGGCCCCCCCCCCCCC
>NZ_JBSFKQ010000102.1:0-9274 GCF_053598615.1 Kitasatospora sp. NPDC001095
TGCAACGCCGCGTCCAGCAGCGCCGGGTGCAGCCCGAAACCGGCCGCCTCCCCCGCCACCGCCTCCGGCAGCGCCACCTCGGCGAACACCTCACCATCGCGACGCCACGCCGACCGCAGACCCTGGAACACCGGGCCGTAACCGAACCCGACGCCCTCCATCGCCCCGTAGAAGCCGTCCAGCTCCACCGCCTCGGCACCCGCCGGCGGCCACTCCACCAGACCCGCACCCTCAGCAGCCGACGCACCCTCCGCCAGCACACCCGAGACATGACGGGTCCAGAGGCCGTCCTCACCGGCGCCCTCGACGCGCGAGTGGACCGTCACCGAGCGACGACCCTCGCCGTCGGGCGCACCGACCCAGACCTGGACCTGCACACCGCCGGACTCCGGAAGCACCAGCGGCGCCTCCAGCGTCAGCTCCTCCACCAGCGAGCAACCCACCTGGTCGCCGGCCCGCACCGCGAGCTCCACGTACGCCGTACCCGGAACGATCACCGAACCCAGCACCGCATGATCGGCCAGCCACGGGTGCGACTCCACCGACAGACGACCCGTGAACAGGAAACCCTCCGCGTCGGCCAGCGACACGCCGGCCCCCAGCAGCGGGTGATCGGCCGCGCCCAGGCCCAGCGAGGCGACCTCGCCCAGCCAGCCCGAGGCCACCGCCGGCCAGTAGCGCTCACGCTGGAACGCGTACGTCGGCAGCTCGACCCGGTGGTTGCCGGAGCCGAAGTAGGAGGTCAGGTCGAGCTCGGCGCCGTTGACGTGCGCCACGGCGAGGGCGGTGACGACGGTCTGCGTCTCCGCGCGGTCGCGGCGCAGGGCGGAGGCGAACTCGTCGCCGCTGACGCACTCCTGGGCCATCGCGGTGAGGACACCGTCCGGGCCCAGCTCCAGGAACGTGGTCACGCCCTCGGCTTCGAGGGCGCTCATGCCGTCGGCGAAGCGAACCGCCTGGCGGACGTGGCGCACCCAGTACTCGGGCGAGCACAGTTCCTCGGCGGTGGCCAGGGCACCGGTCACGTTGGAGACCACGGCGATCTGCGGCGCCGCGTAGGTCAGGCCCTCCGCCACTCGGCGGAAGTCGTCCAGCATGCCGTCCATCAGCGGCGAGTGGAACGCGTGCGAAACGCTCAGCCGCTTGGTCTTCTCGAACGGCCCGGCGATGGCGAGGACTTCATCCTCGTCGCCGGAAATCACCACGGAGGAGGGCCCGTTGATGGCGGCAATGCTGACGTTGTCCGTGAGCAGCGGCAGGATCTCGGCCTCGGTGGCCTTGACCGCCACCATCGCACCGCCCTCGGGCAGCGCCTGCATCAGCCGGCCACGCGCCGCCACCAGCGCAACGGCGTCGTCCAGCGAAAGGACGCCCGCGACGTGCGCGGCCGCCAGCTCGCCCACCGAGTGCCCGACTAGGACGTCCGGCCGCACACCCCAGCTCTCGAAGAGCCGGAACAGCGCCACCTCGACGGCGAACAGCGCCGGCTGGGTGAACTCCGTACGGGCGAGAACGTCCGCGTCCTCCCCGAACACCGCCTCCCGCAGCGGGAGTTCGACCCGCGCGCAGACGGCGTCGAAGGCGTCCGCGAACACCGGGTAGGCCTCGTACAGCTCCCTGCCCATGCCCGGACGCTGGCTGCCCTGCCCCGTGAACAGGAACGCCAGCTTGCCGCCCGAGGCGACGCCCCGGACGAGTCCGGTCCGGTCGGCGCGCTCGGCGAGCGCGCCCAGGCCGTCGAGCAGGGCCGTCCGGCTGTCGCCGAGCAGGACGGCGCGGTGCTCGTGGTGGGTACGGGTGGCCGCGAGCGAGTACCCGACGTCGGTGGCCGGGACGTCCGGCCGGGTCTCCAGGTGGGCGCGGAGGCGTCCGGCCTGGGCGGCGAGGGCATCCGGGGTGCGGCCCGACAGGGCCCAGAGCACCGGCGCGTCGCCGTGCGTCGCCGGCGCGGCCTGCGGGTCGGTGTCCACCGGCTCGTCGGCGGCCTGTTCGAGGATGACGTGGGCGTTGGTGCCGCTCATGCCGAAGGAGGAGACGCCGGCCCGGCGCGGGTGCGCCGTCTCGGGCCAGTTCCGCGTCTCCGTCAGCAGCTCGACGGCGCCCGCCGACCAGTCCACGTGGGGGGTGGGCTCGTCGACGTGCAGGGTGCGCGGCAGCACACCGTGCCGCATCGCCATCACCATCTTGATGACGCCGCCCACACCCGAAGCGGACTGGGTGTGGCCGATGTTGGACTTGAGGGAGCCGAGCCACAGCGGCTCGCCGCTGCGCTCCTGCCCGTAGGTGGCGAGCAGGGCCTGGGCCTCGATCGGGTCGCCCAGTCGGGTGCCGGTGCCGTGCGCCTCGACGGCGTCGACCTCGGCGGCCGTCAGGCCGGCGCCGGCCAGCGCGGCACGGATGACCCGCTGCTGGGCGGGGCCGTTGGGGGCGGTGAGGCCGTTGCTGGCACCGTCCTGGTTGATCGCGCTGCCGCGCACGACCGCCAGCACCTGGTGGCCGTTGCGGCGGGCGTCGGAGAGGCGTTCCAGCAGGAGCATGCCCGCGCCCTCGCCCCAGCCGGTGCCGTCGGCCGAGGCCGCGAAGGCCTTGCAGCGGCCGTCGGCGGCCAGGCCGCGCTGCTTGCTGAACTCGACGAAGGTGCCGGGGGTGGCCATCACGACGACGCCGCCGGCCAGCGCCATGGTGCACTCGCCGTTGCGCAGCGCCTGGGCGGCCAGGTGGAGCGCGACCAGCGAGGAGGAGCAGGCCGTGTCGACGGTGACCGCCGGGCCCTCAAGCCCGAAGGTGTAGGCCAGGCGGCCGGAGACCACGCTGGCGGCGGTGCCGGTGGCGAGGTGTCCCTCGCTGGACTCCTGGCCGGCCAGCAGGGCGGCGTAGTCCTGGCTGTTGGTGCCGGCGAAGACGCCGGTGGCCGTGCCGCGCACCGAGCCGGGGGTGATGCCGGCGCGCTCGAAGGCCTCCCAGGAGGTCTCCAGCAGCAGGCGCTGCTGCGGGTCCATGGCGAGCGCCTCGCGCGGCGAGATGCCGAAGAACGCCGGGTCGAACTCGCTCGCGCCGTGCAGGAAGCCGCCGCAGCGCGCGTAGGAGGTCTCCCGCTCCCCGCCGAGGGCGCTGCCTACGGCGCCGAGGTCCCAGCCGCGGTCGGTCGGGAAGTCACCGACGGCGTCGGCGCCGTCGAGCACGAGCTGCCACAGGTCCTCGGGCGAGGTGACGCCGCCGGGGTAGCGGCAGGCCATGCCGATGATGGCGATGGGCTCGTCGTCGGCCGCCTGCGGCACGGCGGGGGCCTGTGCCCCGGTGTCGGTGCCGAGCAGTTCGGCGCCGAGGTGGGCGCCGAGGGCGGCGGCGGTCGGGTGGTCGAAGACCAGGGTGGCCGGCAGGGTCAGTCCGGTGGCCGTGTTGAGGCGGTTGCGCAGTTCGACGGCGGTCAGCGAGTCGAAGCCGAGGTCCTTGAACGCCCGGCCGGGGTCGATGGCCTCCGCGCCGCTGTGTCCGAGGACGGCGGCGACGGCGTCGCGCACCAGCTCCTCCAGGACGCGCCCGCGGTCCAGCGGGGAGAGGCCCGCGACCCGCGCGGCCCAGGGGGAGGCGGCGTCGGCCGGGCCCTCCTGCGGGGCAGCCGTGGTGGCCAGGGCGCGGACCTCGGGGAGGTCGGCGATCAGCGGGCGGTTGCGGCCGGCGGTGAAGACCGGGGCGAAGCGCGCCCAGTCGACGTCGGCGACGGTCACCGCGGTCTCGTCGTGGTCGAGCGCCTGCGCCAGGGCGGCGATCGCCAGTTCGGGGGCCATCACGGGCAGGCCGCGGCGGCGCAGCTGCTCCTCCGCGTCGTCCTCGGCGGCCATGCCGCCGTCGGCCCAGGGGCCCCAGGCGACGGCGGTGGCGGCGAGGCCGCGGCCGCGGCGCTGCTCGGCCAGGGCGTCGAGGTAGGCGTTGGCCGCCGCGTAGGCGGCCTGGCCGCCACTGCCCCAGATGCCGGAGATCGAGGAGAAGAGGACGAAGGCGTCCAGCTCGGTGTCGCCGAGCAGCTCGTCCAGGTGGGCGGCGCCGCCCGCCTTGGCGGCGAGGACGTCGGCGAACTCCTCCGGCCGCGCGTCCGGGAGCAGCGCGAGGTGGTTGACGCCGGCGGTGTGGACGACGGCGGTGAACTCGTGCTCGGCGAGCAGCGCCTCGACGGCCGCACGGTCGGCGACGTCACACGCGGCGACGGTCACCTCGACACCCGACGCGACGAGCTCCTCCCGGAGTTCGACCGCACCCGGGGCGTCCAGGCCCCGACGGCTGGTCAGCACCAGGTGCCCGGCACCGTTGTCCGCCAGCCAGCGCGCCACCCGCGCACCCAGGGCGCCCGTACCGCCCGTGACCAGCACCGTGCCACGCGGCGACCACGAAGCGGCCGCCTCACCCGAACGACCGGCCCGCACCAGACGACGCACGAACACGCCCGAGGCGCGCACCGCGACCTGGTCCTCACCGTCCACACCCGCCAGCACAGCGGCCAACCGACCCCGCGCCCGGGCATCCAGCACCTCGGGCAGGTCGACCAGACCACCCCAACGCTCCGGCGCCTCCAGCGCCACCACCCGGCCCAGACCCCAGACCTGCGCCTGCACCGCACTGCTCACCCGATCGGCACGACCGACCGACACCGCACCCCGCGACGCCAACCACAACGGCGCACCCACACCCGCGTCACCCAACGCCTGCACCAGCGCGAGGCTGTCGGCCAGGCCGGCGGTCAGCACGGGGTGCTCGGGGTGCGAGCCGGTCCCGAGGGCCAGCAGGGACAGGACACCGGTCAGTGCGGCCGGGTCCTCGACGGCAGCGCGCAGCCGCTCGGCCAGCGCGGCCCGGTCGAGCGCGCCGGACGGTACGGGCAGCCTCAGGACGTGGGCGCCGTATCTCTCCAGGGCCTCCGCGACGGCGGTGGTCCAGCCGTCCTCGCCGCCGCCCTCCGGGTGGACGAGCAGCCAGGTACCGGAGAGTCCGGCGGTCGGCAGGTCGGTGAGCGGGTTCCACGCGGCGCGGTAGCGCCAGCCGTCCACGGTGGAGCGGGCGCGGCGCTGCCGGTGCCAGTGCGACAGGACGGGCAGGGCGGGCGCGAGCGCGTCGGCGGAGGCGTCCAGCTCCGCCTGGTCCAGGTCCAGGGCGGTGGCGAGCGAGCGCAGGTCCTGCCGCTCGACGGCCTCCCAGAAGCGGGCGTCGAGCTGCTCGGCGTCGTTGTCGCGGGCCGCCGCGTCGGCGGTCGGGACGGCGGTGCGGCCGGTCTCCAGCCAGAACCACTCGTGCTGGAAGGCGTAGGTCGGCAGGTCGACCCGCCGGGTGTCAGGTCCGGTGAGCAGGGCCTGCCAGTCGACGGGGACGCCGTGCGCGTAGGCGGTGGCGAGCGCGGTCAGCGCGGTCCGGGCCTCGGGCCGGCCGGCCCGCAGCGCGGGGACGCGGACGCCGTGCTCGCCCAGCGCGGACAGCACGCCGTCGGGGCCGAGCTCGACGAAGACGCTGACGCCCTGGGCCTCCAGGGCGCGCATGCCGTCGGCGAAGCGGACGGCCTCGCGGACGTGGCGCACCCAGTACTCGGGCGAGCACAGCTCCTCGGCGGTGGCCAGGGCACCCGTGACGTTGGAGACGACCGGAATGCGCGGGGCGCTGTACGTCAGGCCCTCCGCAGTCCGGCGGAAGTCCGCCAACATGCCGTCCATCAGCGGCGAGTGGAAGGCGTGCGAGACGTTGAGCCGCTTGGTCTTCTCGAACTGTCCGGCGATCGCCAGAACTTCGGCCTCGTCGCCGGAAATCACCACCGAGGAGGGCCCGTTGATCGCGGCGATGCTGACGTTGCCGGTGAGCAGCGGCAGCACCTCGGCCTCGGTGGCCTTCACCGCGACCATCGCGCCGCCCTCCGGCAGCGCCTGCATCAGCCGGCCACGGGCGGCGACCAGGGCCACCGCGTCGTCCAGCGACAGCACCCCGGCGACGTGCGCGGCGACCAGCTCGCCGATCGAGTGGCCCACCAGGAAGTCCGGGCGCACCCCCCAGCTCTCGAAGAGCCGGAACAGCGCGGTCTCCACCGCGAACAGCGCCACCTGGGTGAACTCGGTACGGGCCAGGACTGCGGCGTCCTCTCCGAACACCGCCTCCTTCAGCGGCAGTTCGACCCGCGAACACACCGCGTCGAAGGCCTCGGCGAAGACCGGGAAGGCGTCGTACAGTTCGCGCCCCATGCCGGGCCGCTGGCTGCCCTGGCCGGTGAACAGGAAGGCCATCCGGGCCTCGTCCGCCGTGCCGCGCGCCGCGGCCGGCTCGTCCGCGCCCTCGGCGAAGGCCGCCAGCGCGCGCTCGGCCGCCTCCGGCCCGTCGACCAGCAGCACCGCGCGGTGCTCCAGGGAGGCCCGGGAGGCGGCCAACGAGGCGGCCACGGAGGCCGGGTGGGCGTCGGGGTGGGCGCCGACCCAGTCGCGCAGGCGCCCGGCCTGGGCGCGCAGCGCCTTCTCGGTGCGGGCGGAGAGGACCCACGGGACGGGCGTGCCGGCGGGGAGCGCGCCGGGGCCCGCGACGGGGGCCGGCTCGTCGCCGTCGGCGACCGGCGCGGCCTGCTCGATGATGGCGTGCGCGTTGGTGCCGCTGACGCCGAAGGCGGAGACGCCGGCCCGGCGCGGGTGGCCGGTCTCCGGCCAGTCCCTGGCCTCGGTGAGCAGTTCGACGGAGCCCGCGGCCCAGTCGACCTTCGGCGAGGGTTCGTCCACGTGCAGGGTCTGCGGGAGCACCCCGGCGCGGATCGCCATGACCATCTTCATGACGCCGGCGACACCGGCGGCGGCCTGAGTGTGGCCGAGGTTGGACTTCAGCGAGCCCAGCCACAGCGGCCGCCCCTCCGGCCGGTCCTGGCCGTAGGTGGCGAGCAGCGCCTGGGCCTCGATCGGGTCGCCGAGCACGGTGCCGGTGCCGTGCGCCTCGACGGCGTCGACCTGGTCACCGGAGAGGCGGGCGTTGGCGAGGGCCTGGCGGATGACGCGCTGCTGCGCGGGGCCGTTGGGCGCGGTCAGACCGTTGCTGGCACCGTCCTGGTTGACGGCGGTGCCGCGGACGACGGCCAGCACCGGGTGCCCGAGACGGCGGGCGTCGGAGAGGCGCTCCAGCAGGATCATGCCGACGCCCTCGGACCAGCCGGTGCCGTCAGCCGCCGCGGCGAAGGACTTGCAGCGGCCGTCGGCGGACAGGCCCCGCTGGCGGCTGAACTCGATGAAGGTGTCCGGGGTGGCCATCACCGTGACGCCGCCCGCCAGGGCGAGCGTGCACTCGCCGCCCCGCAGCGCCTGGACCGCCAGGTGCAGGGCGACCAGGGAGGAGGAGCAGGCGGTGTCCACGGTGACCGCCGGGCCCTCGAGACCGAAGGAGTAGGCCAGCCGGCCGGAGACCACGCTGCCCGCGTTGCCGGTCAGCAGGTGGCCCTCCAGCCCCTCCGGCACGGCGCGCAGCGAGGACGCGTAGCCCGAAGAGGCCGCGCCGACGAACACGCCGGCCTGGCTGCCCTTCAGCCCGGCCGGGTCGATGCCGGCCCGCTCGAAGGCCTCCCAGGAGGTCTCCAGCAGCAGCCGCTGCTGCGGGTCCATGGCGAGCGCCTCGCGCGGCGAGATGCCGAAGAAGTCCGCGTCGAAGCGCCCCGCGTCGGCGAGGAAGCCGCCCTCGCGGGAGTAGGTCGTCCCGTAGTTCGCCGGGTCCGGGTGGTACACGCCCTCGGTGTCCCAGCCGCGGTCCTCGGGGAAGACGGAGATCGCGTCGCCGCCGTCGGCGACCAGCTGCCACAGCTCCTCGGGGGTGCGCACCCCGCCAGGGAAGCGGCAGCTCATCGCGACGATCGCGATCGGCTCCCGGGACGCGGCCTGGAGTTGCCGGTTCTGCTGCCGGAGTCGCTCGGTCTCCTTCAGCGACGCACGAAGCGCCTCAAGCATCTTGTCGTTGGACGAGGCCATCATGTGCTCCACACTTCTCGCAAAAATCGTCAGGAATCGGAATCGGTGTTCTCGAACGCCATCTGGATCAGGCTGTCGACGTCCATCTCGTCGATGGATGCCGCGCTCTCCTCTCCGTCCGAGCCGTCCGATTCCTGGACGTCGTCGTGCAAACCGGCGATATCCAGCAGGATGTCCAGCACTCCGGCCTCCCGGAGTCGGGACAACGGGACCGTGGCCAGCGCCTGGCGGATCCGCGCCTCCCCGTCTTCGGGGCCGGCCGCGTCACCGCCCGCCGGGAACAGTTCCGCGGTGAGGTGGTCCGCGAGCGCCCTCGGTGTGGGGTGGTCGAAGACCAGGGTGGCCGGCAGTCGCCGACCGGTGGCCACGGTGAGCTGGTTGCGCAGCTCGACCGCGGTGAGGGAGTCGAACCCGAGGTCCTTGAACGAGCGGTCGGCCCTGACCTCGGCCGCCGAGGCGTGCCCGAGGGCCTCCGCCACGGTGCCGCGGACCAGGTCGAGCAGCGCCTGCCGCCGCTCCCCGTCGGTCGACCCGGCCAGCCGGGCCCGCAGTTCGGCCGCCGCGTCGGTGCCCTCGGACGCCCCGCCGTCGGCCTCGCCGGCCGCGAGGGCCAGTCGGACCTCCGGCAGGTCGCCGATCAGCGGGCTGTGGCGCAGCGCCGTGTAGCCGGGGGCGAAGCGCTCCCAGTCGACGTCGGCCACGGTGACCGAGGGCTCGCCGCCGATCGCGCCGGCCAGCGCCTCGGTCGCCAACTCCTGGGCCATGCCGTTCAGTCCGCGGCGGCGCAGCTGCTCCTCCGCGTCGGCCTCGGTGGCCATCCCGGAGCCCGCCCAGGGGCCCCAGGCGATCGCCGTGGCGGCCAGGCCGCGCGAGCGGCGCTGCTCGGCCAGGGCGTCCAGGTAGGCGTTGGCGGCCGAGTAGCCGGCCTGCCCGCCGCTGCCCCAGACGCCGGCGATGGAGGAGAAGAGGACGAAGGCGTCCAGTTCGGTGTCGCCCAGCAGTTCGTCCAGGTGCGCCGCACCGGACACCTTGGCGGCCACCACCGCGGCGAAGTCCGCCGGCGCCGTCTCGGCGAGCGGCGCGGACGCGGTGGCGCCGGCGGCGTGGACGACGGCGGTGAAGGCGTGCTCGGCGAGCAGCGCCTCGACGGCCGTACGGTCGCTCACGTCGCAGGCGGCGACGGTGGCCCGGGCGCCGAGAGCGGTCAGTTCGTCGCGCAGCTCGGCCGCGCCCGGCGCGTCCAGGCCACGGCGGCTGGTGAGCACCACGTGCTCCGCACCACCACCCGCCAGCCAACGGGCCACATGGGC
>NZ_JBSFKQ010000103.1:0-7672 GCF_053598615.1 Kitasatospora sp. NPDC001095
TGGGCCAACCTGAAGATGATCCCGGTCTCGCTGATGCCGCTCGGCCGCGAGATCGTGCCGACCGACCAGGAGTGGGGCGCGCGGTAACCGTCACGAACACTGATGGCCGACGAGGGAAGAGGTCCCCGTCGGCCATCAGTGTTCGCACCGTTCGGGCCCGTGTCAGCTTCCGCCGGAAGCGGAGCGGCGAAAGCGCGCCATGCTGAGCGTCCGAACGCGATCCCGTTGGCGATCGCCTCCACGCCGGTGAGCGGCGACCGAGCAGCGGCAGTTACTCCGGCTTCCTCCCGGCGCGACCGGCCGGACAGGGCCTCGTGCGTCCACTCAGGCGTTGAGGTAGGCGAGGACCGCCAGGACGCGCCGGTTGCTGTCGCTGTCCGGGGGCAGCATGAGCTTGACGAAGATGCTCGAGATGTGCTTGGCCGCCGCACCCTCGGTGATGACGAGGCGTTGTGCGATGGCGGTGTTGGAGCAGCCCTCGGCCATCAGCTCCAGGACGCTGCGCTCTCGTACCGTGAGTGCGGCGAGCGGTTCGTCGCGTGCGTGGCTCACCATCAGTTGGGAGACCACGGAGGGGTCCATGGCGGTACCGCCGGCGGCGACCCGGCGGATCGCGTCGATGAACTGCTCGTTGTCGAAGACGCTGTCCTTGAGCAGGTAACCGATGCCGCCGGTGCCGTCGGCGAGCAGCTCCCTGGCGTACATCTGCTCGACGTGCTGGGAGAGCACGAGGATCGGGAGTTTGGGGATCTCACGCCTGGCCTGCAGGGCGGCCTTGAGGCCTTCGGTGGTGAAGGTCGGCGGCAGCCGGACGTCGACGATCAGGATGTCGGGACGATGCCTGGCGGCGGCCTCGAGCAGGTCGGGACCGTTGTCGACGGCCGCCACGGTCTCGAAGCCGTAGGCGTCCAGGAGTTGGATCAGCCCCTGCCTCAGGAGGAAGAGGTCTTCAGCGAGGACAACACGCACGGTATCTCCATCTTGATTGCGGTCGGACCACCCAGCGGGCTACTGATGTCGAGGGTTCCGTCGAAGGTGGCCAGCCGCCGGCGGATGCCGTGCAGACCGGTTCCCGCGGTGGCGTCGGCACCACCGCGGCCGTCGTCGATGACCCGGGCGTGCAGCACGGCGCCGTCCTGCCAGGCGCTGACCTCGACGTGCTCGGCGCCGGAGTACTTCAGGGCGTTGGTCAGCAGCTCGGACACCGCGAAGTACAGGGCGGATTCGAGTGGTGGCGGCACCTCGCCCGGGATGCTCACCGTCACCTCGACCCGGAGCGGGCTGGCCAGGCCGAGGGCGCGCAGCGCGTCGGCCAGGCCGCGTTCGGCGAGGATCGGCGGGTGGATGCCGTGCACCAGGTCGCGCAGCTCACGCAGGGCCGAGATGGAGGAGGTGCGGGCCTCGCGCAGCAGCCTGCGGGCCTCGTCCGACTCGCTGCCGAGATGGCGTTCGAGCGCCCCGAGGGTCATGCCGAGGCTGACCAGCCTGGCCTGGGCACCGTCGTGCAGGTCGCGTTCGATCCGGCGCAGTTCGGCGGCGGCCGCGTCCAGGGCACCGGATCGGGTCTCGGCCAGGTGCTGGACCCGGACGGTGAGTCGGGAGCGCTCGGTGGGGCCGAGCAGCAGGCGGGTGAAGTACGCGTGCGCGGTAAGGAAGGCCGGGCTGTACCACACCCAGACGACGAAGAGCGCCGCTGCCGCCAGCGCGCCCAGGGCGGCGGTGGGTTGGCTCTGGATCGGGACGAAGAAGTACTCGCGCCCGGTGCCCCGCGCCCGCAGGATGGGCCGCCACAGGCCGCAGGCCAGCGCAAACCCTTCGAGGACGTAGTAGAGCACCACGGCGGGCAGGAAACCGATCATGCCGACGACCGAGTTGAGCAGCAGCCAGAGCAGGTCCCGCCAGCTGGCCGGATCGGTCAGAATCCATTTGCAGCGGCGGATCCAGCCGACGATGTCCTTCTCGAACTCCTGGGGCTCCGGCCGGTAGGGAACGGCGATCTCGATTCCCGATCGGGCGGCCACCCGCCGGTTGGCGTTGCACAGCCAGCGGACCCACTTGGTCACGATCGGCAGCATCACCGCGCCGATACCGATGACGAAGAGGATCACGAAATAGGCGGTGATCAGGAACAGGCAGACCGAGAGCATGGCGCCCAGCGCGATCAGCACCCCTACCACCAGGTCGGTGCCGGCCCGGCGGAGTCGGGCGGGGAACTCGTGCAGGCCGTTCCTGATGTTCACCAGGTCTCGCTCGGGCCCGCGCAGGGGGATGTGGCCCGGCGGGATATGGGCAAGGCCTCCGGATCCGCGGCTCGGTCGATGGACGGGTCGAAGGAAGGGCGGTAAGCGAAGTACACCTGAGCGATCGTCCATCCGTGACAGCAGTGATCCCGCGAGCCCGTCCGACGAGTACGTACAGGACGTACCCACCGGTCGTGCTCGCGGGTTTTTTCGATCGGCGCCACGTTACTAAAACTCAACGAGCCGTGACGAGTTGACCGACCGGCGGTCGGCCGGGAAACGGCTGTGGGGCCGCTCCTCCGTCCGGGGGTGACGGAAGAGCGGCCCCGGCGTGCCGGTCAGGCGGACCTGGCCGTTTCGATCGGCGGCGTCCGCATGCCCCTCCAGGAGGGGAACAGGGTCGCGCCGAAGATCAGGACGAGCGCGCCGCCGATGATCGCGAGGTAGATGCCGATCGAGCCCTTCGGCAGGATCGAGTCGGCCTTCACCAGGCTGTACGGGACGATCGTGGTCGCCGAGGAGATGGTGCCCAGGATGGTCGCGATGACGGCGACCAGGGCGCCTTCGACGCTCAGCATGCCCAGCACCTGGGCCTTGGTGGAGCCGGTCAGACGCTGGAGACCGAACTCGCCCTGGCGCTTGCGGGTCACCGCCACCAGGCTGTTGATCACGGTGATCGCCGCGTAGCCGACGATCATGGCGACGATGGTGTAGTTCGAGGAGACCAGGATCTGCTGGATCTGGTTGTTGGAGCTGGTCAGCGTGGAACGGTCGGCGATCGCGGTGCCGGGCACCGTGGCCGCCACGCCGTCGAGGTGGGACTGGATCTGGGCGTGGTCGGCGCTGCCGTCCGCCTTGACGAGGATCTTGGTCGGCAGGCCGGTGGTGGTGTGCGGGGCCAGCACGTCGGAGGGCAGCAGCAGGTACTGCTCCTGGGGGTTGTCGGCGTAGGTGGCCACGACCTTGGGGTCGGCGGCGGTGCCGTCACCGAAGTGGATCTTCAGGTTGTCCCCGATGCGGACGCCGAAGTCCTTCGCCTGCTTGTCCGACAGGGCAACCGTGTTGCCCTTCAGGTCGCCGATCGATCCGTTCAGCGAGTCGAGCGCGATGGTCTGCTGGACACCGTTGGCCGAGACGCCACGCAGATCCATGGTGTTGCCGCTGCCTGCGGCGTCCACGAAGCCGATGGAGCTGACCAGTTCGGAGACGCCGGACACGCCCGGGATGGAGCGGACCGAGCCGATCACGCCCGGCGCGAAGCCGCCGGTCGAGGAGTCGAGCACGTAGTCGGCCAGCACGTTGCTCTCGTAGCTCTTGGCGGAGACGGTGTCCTCGGTGGCCTGCATGTACAGGGTGCCGTTGGCGATGCCGATCAGCAGGATGATCGGAGCCACCGCGCCCGCCATCCGGACGTTGTTGGTGGTGGCGTTGCGCAGCGCCATGTACCCGGACAGCCCGGAGAACGCGCGGACGGGCCAACGGAGCGCCACCACGATCGCCTTGGTGATCCCCGGGGCGAGCAGCGCCACGCCGATCGCGAACAGGACCGAGGCCGGTCCCGCGGTGCTCGCCAGGGTCGGACCGTCGGTCATCACCGTGACCGTGACGACCGACAGCGTGACGCCGTTGAGCATGAAGAACAGCGCCAGCAGCAGGCGGGTGGTGGTGAGCCACTTGGTCTGCAGGGTGCTCTCGGCCATCGCCGCGACCGGCTCGGTCTTCGCGGCCTTGCGCCCCGCGAACAGCGCCGCGCCCATGGCGGCCGCGATCGCCGCGAAGGCGCCGACCGTGATCGGGATCCAGCCCTCGCGGAAGATGATCTCCTTGGACACCACGCCGTTGCCGGTCAGCTGCCCGTACAGCAGCTTGCCGACCACGAGGCCGGGGGCGATCGCCAGGGCGGTGGCGATCACCGACAGCACGGCGGTCTCACCGAGGATCATCCGGCGCACCTGCCGGGAGGTGGTGCCGATCGCCCGCAGCAGGGCCATCTCGTGCGCCCGCTGCTGGAGCGAGAGCCCGAGCGTGGAGGCGACACCGAACATCACGATCAGGACCGCCCAGCTGCCGAAGATCGCCGCCAGGATGGTCACGGTCCGCTGGCTGGAGAGCGTGCCCGGCAGGTCGGCCAGGCCGCGCCGCTCGCCGGTGAGCACCATCGCCTTGCCGCTGACCGCCGAACTCACGGCCTGCTCCAGCGCAGCAACGTCGACACCGGCCGCCGGCTGCACCCCGATGGAGTCGAACTTTCCCTTGGAGTCGGCTAGTTGCTGCGCCTGGGCATCGGAGAAGAACAGGCTCGGCTGGATCGTCTCGCCGGTGGTCTGGTGGGCGATGCCGGAGACCGTGAAGGTCCGGGCAGCGCCGTGCACGGTCAGCTGCACGCTGGAGCCGACGCCGGCGCCCGAATCTGCCGACAGCTTCGCGTCGAGGACCACCTGGCCGTTGCCCGGGGCCACGCCCTGGGTCAGCGTGAACGGGGTCAGCCCGGCGCCGGACCAGTTGTGGCCCTTCGAGCCGGCGTCGACCGCCTTGCCGCCCACCACCACGGTCGCGGGGAAGGACAGGTCGGTGATCGCGTTGCCGACGCCGGGAACCGCCTTGACCGTGTCGAGCACACTCGGGTCGATCCGGTTGCGCTCGGTCAGCGCGGTGTCGTCGTGGGTCTGCTGACCGGTCACCACGATCGGCACCCCGGCCAGGCGCTGCGGCGGGGCCGCCATCCGGACGCCGGTCTCCATCAGGCCACCGCAGGCCATCACGATCGCGGCACCCAGGAACATCGCCACGAAGGTGGCGATGAACCCGGTCTTACGGAACTTCAGTGTGCGCAGGGCCAGTAGCAGCATCAGCGGCCACCCCCCGACAGGGCGGAGGAGGGCTCGAAGTTCTCGTCATCCCAGGCGCCGAGCCGGGTCATCCGCGCGGCGACGGCCTCGGCGGTCGGCTGGTACAGCTCGCCGACGAAGCGGCCGTCCGCGAGGAAGACCACGCGGTCGGCGTAGGAGGCGGCCACCGGGTCGTGGGTGACCATGACCAGGGTCTGCCCGCCGGCGGTCACCGACTCGCGCAGCAGGCCGAGCACGGCCGCGGCGGTACGGGTGTCCAGGGCGCCGGTCGGCTCGTCCGCGAAGACCACGGCGGGCCGGGTCACCAGGGCTCGCGCGATCGCCACGCGCTGCTGCTGGCCGCCGGAGAGCTGGCCGGGCAGGTGGTCGAGCCGGTCGGCCAGACCGACCCGGTTGACCACCATCAGGATCTGGCTCTTGTTCGGACGCTTGCCGGCCAGCTGGAGCGGCAGCACGATGTTCTGCATCACCGTCAGGGCCGGAAGCAGGTTGAACGACTGGAAGATGAAGCCGATCCGGTCGCGGCGCAGCTTGGTGAGCCGCACCTCGTCCAGGTCCGCGAGGTTGGTGTCACCGACCAGCACCTTGCCCGAAGTGGGCTTGACCAGACCGGCGGCGCAGTGCAGAAAGGTGCTCTTGCCCGATCCCGAGGGGCCCATCACGGCCGTGAAGCTGCCGGTATCGAAGGTCATGCTCAGTCTCTTGAGCGCGGCCACCTCGTTGTCGCCTTTGCCGTAGATCTTCTCGACCGCTTCCAGCCGGACGGCCACTGCCTGCTGACCGCTCTCCTGAGTCTGCACTGGAACTCCCACCCGGTTAATCACGCACCTCACGCGAACTGGTATCAACGGTAGAAGCGGCGGCGGTTCGGCACATTGGCATTGCTTGGCGTATCCGAGGTAGAACTTTCTCCCCCTCGGTGGCGGATGTTCTACCACCACCGCAAGCCGCTTCCGGGAACACCAAGGGCGCGGAACCGATGGCCCGCGCCCCTGGTCACCGGGCCCCTGACGGCAGGGCCGGCGAGTAACGGTCAGCTTTCGAGGGTTCCGAGCGTCGAAAGCCAGTCGTCGACCGCCTCTGCCACCACCGGCGCCGACTCCTCCAGGATCGTGAAGTGGGTGCCGGGCACCTCCCGCAGCAGGTGCTCGCCGCTCCACGAGGCTCGCCAGTCCTCGGTGCCGGGCGCGTCGGTGAAGGACTGCGCCGGGCGGACGAAGAGCACCGGGGCCGACAGCGCTCCCGGCAGGCAGTCCACGATCAGGTCGCTGTAGCGGCTCATCGCGGCAAGCCTGGCGGCGCTGAACCGGCCGAAGGAGGACTCCCGGTCCAGCATGCCCCGGAACATCTGCGGCCAGAGTTCGTCCTGGCCCTCGCCGCCGGGCAGGTAGGTGTCCAGCAGGACGACCCCGGCCGCCGGGGTGCCCGCCTTCTCCAACACCTCGGCGGTGGCGTGCGCGAACTGGCCGCCGGACGAGTAGCCGACCAGGACGAAGGGCTCCCCCGCCGCCATGGCCGGCAGGCCTTCGAGGAAGACGTCGAGCACGGCGTCCACCGAGCACGGCAGTGCCTCCCCGGGGCCGAACCCCGGCACCGGCGGCACCACCACCTCGCGGCGGCCACGGAAGTGCGAGGCGAACCGGGCGTACTGGTGGGCGCCGCCGAGCGCCATCGGGGAGGGGAAGCAGATCAGCTTGGGTCCCTGCTCCCCCTGGGCGAGGCGGACCGGCTCGGCCAAGCGCTCCAGTTCGGCCGCCGAGGAGAAGTCGGGCAGGATCTCGGCGACCGCGTCGAGCAGCGCCATCCCCTTCGTCATCCGGCCCTCGGCGGCGGCCCGGCGCAGCAGCCCGCTGATCGACTCCAGGTCCTCGGCAGCGTCCTCGGCAGCGTCCTCGGCGCCGCCGTCGACAGCGCCGTCGGCGCCGGCCCCGGCGAGCCCGGACCCGCCGTGGGCCAGCTCGGTTCGCAGGTGGGCGGCCAGGTCGGCCGGGGTGCGGTGGTCGAAGACCACGCCGGCGGACAGGGCCAGCCCGGTGGCCGCGGAGAGTGCGATGCGCAGTTCGGTGCCGGAGACCGAGTCCATCCCGGCCTCCAGGAAGCCGACCTCCGGCTCGATCGCCTCCACGGAGGAGTGGCCGAGGATGGCGGCGCTCTGCGAGCGGACCAACTCGACCAGCAGCTCCTGCTGTTCGGACTCGCCGACCCCGGCGAGGCGCGCGCGCAGCGGCGCCACCTCCCCCGCCCCGGCCTGCTGGTCGGGGGTGTCGAGCGCGCCGACGACCAGCGGGACGTCCGCCGCCAGCCAGTACCGCCGGTGCTGGAAGGCGTACGTCGGCAGCTCCGCCCGCCCGGCACCGGGGAAGACCGCCCGCCAGTCGGGAGCCAGGCCGTCCACGTAGAGCTGGGCCAGCCCCGTCAGCAGGGTGACGCTCTCCGAGCCGAGCCGGCGGCCGAGCGGGACGAACGCCGTGTCCGGCGCCTGGACGCTCTCGCGGGCCAGCCCGGTCAGCACCGCGTCGGGGCCCAGCTCCACGAAACGGGTGACGCCCGCGGCCTCCAGCGCCCGGACACCGTCGTGGAAGC
>NZ_JBSFKQ010000104.1:0-6217 GCF_053598615.1 Kitasatospora sp. NPDC001095
GTGAACTCCGTCCGCGCCAGGACGTCAGCGTCCTCGCCGAACACCGCCTCCTTCAGCGGGAGTTCGACCTTGGCGCACACGGCGTCGAAGGCCTCCGCGAACACCGGGTAGGCCTCGTACAGCTCCCGGCCCATCCCGGGACGCTGGCTGCCCTGCCCGGTGAACAGGAACGCCGTCCGCCCCTCGGAGGCCTCGCCGACGACCGTGCCGGCCGCCGGTCGTCCCTCCGCCAACGCCCGTACGCCGGCGATGAGTTCCTCACCGTCCCGGCCGACGACCACCGCCCGGTACCGGTGCTGCGCCCGGCCCGTGGCCAGGGCGTAGGCGACGTCGAGCGCGGACGCGTCCGCCGCCCCGTCCGCCAGGCGGGCCTGCAGCCGGACGGCCTGCTCACGCAGCGCGTCCTCGGTCTGGGCGGAGAGCAGCCACGGCAGCACCGCCGGGGAGGCGGCGGTGTCGGCAGGTTCGGCGGCCGGCGCGGGCGCCTGCTCCAGGATGACGTGGGCGTTGGTGCCGCTGAACCCGAAGGAGGAGACACCCGCGCGGCGCGGCGCGCCGGTCTCGGGCCAGTCCCTGGCCTCGGCCAGCAGCTCGACGGCGCCGGCGGTCCAGTCGATGTGCGGGGACGGCTCGTCCACGTGCAGGGTGCGCGGCAGCACGCCCTCCCGCATCGCGAGCACCATCTTGATGATGCCGCCGACGCCGGCCGCCGCCTGGGTGTGACCGATGTTGGACTTGAGCGAGCCCAGCCACAGCGGGCGGTCGCCCGGGCGCTCCTGGCCGTAGGTGGCGAGCAGCGCCTGGGCCTCGATCGGGTCGCCGAGGGTGGTGCCGGTGCCGTGCGCCTCGACGGCGTCCACCTGGTCGGAGGTGAGCCGGGCGTCGGCCAGGGCCTGGCGGATGACGCGCTGCTGGGACGGGCCGTTGGGCGCGGTGAGGCCGCTGCTGGCACCGTCCTGGTTGATCGCGCTGCCGCGCACGACGGCCAGCACCGGGTGTCCGTTGCGCTCGGCGTCGGAGAGGCGCTCCAGCAGGAGCATGCCCGCGCCCTCTGCCCAGCCGGTGCCGTCGGCGTCGGCCGAGAAGGCCTTGCAGCGGCCGTCGAGGGCCAGGCCGCGCTGGCGGCTGAAGTCGATGAAGGCGCCGGGGGTGGCCATCACCGTCACACCGCCGGCCAGGGCGAGGGTGCACTCCTGGCGGCGCAGCGCCTGGACGGCCCAGTGCAGGGCGACCAGCGAGGAGGAGCAGGCGGTGTCCACGGTGACGGCCGGGCCCTCAAGACCGAAGGTGTACGACACCCGGCCGGAGGCGATGCTGCCCGAGCTGCCGGTGCCGAGGTAGCCCTCGACGCCCTCCGGCACCACGGACAGCCGGGCGGCGTAGTCGTGGTACATCACGCCGGCGAACACGCCGGTGGCGCTGCCGCGCAGCGTGCCGGGGTCGATGCCCGCGCGTTCGAAGGCCTCCCAGGAGGTCTCCAGCAGCAGCCGCTGCTGCGGGTCCATGGCCATCGCCTCGCGCGGCGAGATGCCGAAGAACGCCGGGTCGAAGCGGCCCGCGTCGTGCAGGAAGCCGCCTTCGCGGGTCACCGAGGTGCCGGGGCTGTCCGGGTCCGGGGAGTACAGCGCCTCCAGGTCCCAGCCGCGGTCGGTCGGGAACGCCGACACGCCGTCACCGCCGGCCGCGACCAGCTTCCACAGCTCCTCGGGCGAGGCCACGCCGCCCGGGTAGCGGCAGCTCATCGCGACGATCGCGATCGGCTCCTGGTCGGCCGCCTCCACCTCGCGCAGCCGCAGCCGCGTCTGGTGCAGATCGGCCGTCACCCGCTTGAGGTAGTCGCGAAGCTTGTCCTCATTCACCACGGTGCTCCCCCGTCCGGAAGTTGTCACAGATATCCATACGCACGAGGTCAGAGCCCCAGCTCGTTGTCGATGAAGTCGAAGAGGTCGTCGTCGCTGGCCTCGTCGAGCCGCTCGGTGACGGCCTCGCCGGCCGCCGGGGCGGCGGCGCCCCACAGGGCGAGCAGGTCCTGGAGGCGGGCGGTCAGCCCGGCCCGGACCGTGTCGTCCAACGGACCGGCCGCCAGCGCCGCCAGGGACGCCTCCAGCCGCCCGAGTTCGCCGAGCACCGGCTCGACGGAACCGCCGGCACCGGAGGTCCGCAGCTCGCCGGCCAGGTGTCCGGCCAGCGCGGCAGGGCTCGGGTGGTCGAACAGCAGGGTGGCCGGCAGCCGCAGCCCGGTGGCGGCGCCGATCCGGTTGCGCAGCTCGACCGCCGTCAGCGAGTCGAAGCCCTGCTCCAGGAAGCCGCGCCCGGGCACCACCGCGTCGGGGCCCGCGTGGCCGAGCACCGCCGCGCCGTGCGAGCGGACCAGGTCCAGCAGGATCCGGTCCCGCTCCTCCGGCTCGGCACCGGCCAGCCGCTGCCGCAGCGCGTGGGCGGCGTCGCCCGAGGCGTCCACCGCCCGACGGGCCGCCGACGGCGCCAGCGTGCGCAGCACGGCCGGTACGGCCGCCCCGGCGGCGCGGGCCCGCAGCGCTCGCAGGTCCAGGGCGATCGGCACCAGCACCGACTCGTCGCCGGCCAGCGCCCGGTCGAGCAGCGCCAGGCCCTGCTCCGCGGTCAGCGCCGAGACACCGCCCCGGGCCATCCGGCGGGCGCCGGTGCCCTCCAGGGCGGCGGCCATCCCGCCGGACTGCTCCCAGAGCCCCCAGGCGAGCGAGGTGCCGGGCAGGCCACGGGCGGCGCGGTGCTGCGCCAGCGCGTCCAGGAAGGCGTTGGCCGCGGCGTAGTTCGCCTGACCGGCGTTGCCCAGCGTGCCCGCCGCGGAGGAGAACAGGACGAACCGGGCGAGGCCCGAACCGGCCGTCAGCTCGTGCAGGTTGAGCGCCGCGTCGACCTTGGGCCGCAGCACGGCGTCCAGCCGCTCGGGCGTGAGCGAGCCGATCACGCCGTCGTCGAGCACACCGGCGGTGTGCACGACGGCCGTCAGCGGGTGCTGCGCCGGGACGGTGGCGAGCACCTTGCCCAGCGCCTCCCGGTCGGCCGCGTCGCAGGCCGCGAAGGCCACCGCGGCGCCCAGCCCGGACAGTTCCCCGGCCAGCTCCCGGGCCCCGTCGGCGGCCTCGCCGCGACGGCTGAGCAGCAGCAGGTGACGCACCCCGTGCTCGGCCACCAGGTGCCGGGCGACCAGGCCGCCCAGCGCTCCGGTGGCACCGGTGAGCAGCACCGTGCCGTCCGGGTCGAGGGCGCCCCGGGCGGTGCCCGGGGTCTGCGCCCTGGCGAGCTGCGGGATCAGCAAGGCGCCGTCGCGCACCGCCAGTTGGGGCTCCTCGGCCGCCAGGGCGACGGGCAGCGCCCGGGCGGCGTCCGGCGCTTCGTCCAGGTCGACCAGGACGAAGCGTCCCGGGTGCTCGGACTGCGCGGACCGCACCAGGCCCCAGACCGTGGCCGCGCCCGGGTCCGGCACGCCGTCCCGCGGGGCGGCGGCCAGCGCACCCCGGGTGAGCAGCACCAGCCGGGTGCCGGTGAAGCACTCCTCGGCGAGGAACGCCTGCACCAGCGTCAGCACGCGGAAGGCGGCGACCCGGGCGTGGTCGGCGGCATCGGCGGCGTCGGCGGTTCCCGGGGCGGCGTCGGCGAGCAGCCCGCCGGCCGGGCAGGTCAGCAGCAGCACGTCGGGGGCGGTGCCCGACTCCACCAGGCCGAGCAGGTCGGCGTGGCGGTCCGGAACCGTACCCGCGGCGGCCAGGGCCTCGGCCACGCCGAAGGCGTCCTCGCCCAGCAGCGCCCACCGGCCCTCGGCCACCGGCTCGGCCGGCGAGGCCGCCGACGCGACGGCCGGAGCCGACCAGTCCAGCCGGAAGAGCGCGTCCTCGTGCGACGCACCGCCCGCCCGGGCCAGCTGCTCCCTGTCCACCGGCCGCAGCACCAGAGAGTCCACCGTCGCCACCGGACGGCCCCCGGCGTCCGCGACGGTCAGCGCGACCGCGTCGCGCCCCGCCGCCGCCAGCCGCACCCGCAGCGCGCCCGCGCCCGAGGCGTGGAGCTCGACGCCACTCCAGGAGAACGGCAGCAGACCGCCGCCCTCCCGGTCGGCCAGGACGCCCAGCCCGATCGCGTGCAGCGCGGCGTCCAGCAGCGCCGGGTGCAGTCCGAAGCCGGCGGCGTGGTCGGCCGGTTCCTCCGGCAGGGTGACCTCGGCGAACACCTCGTCGCCGCGCCGCCAGGCGGCCCGCAGTCCCTGGAACGTCGGTCCGTAGTCGAACCCGGACACGGCCAGCGCCTCGTACCAGCCGTCGACGGCCACGGGCTCGACCCCGGCCGGCGGCCACTCCGTCAGCGACTCGCCCTCCGTACGCGCGGCCGAGGCCAGCGCACCGGTCGCGTGCCGTGTCCACGGCTCGTCCGCCGAGGCCCGCTCCGAACGGGAGTGGACGCTCACGGGCCTGCGCCCGTCCTCGTCCGGCCCGCCGACCAGCACCTGGACAGCCAGCCCGCCCTGCTCGGACAGCACCAGCGGCGCCGCCAGCGTCAGCTCCTCCAGCACCGCACAGCCGACCTCGTCCGCTGCCCGCATCACGAGCTCGACGAAGGCCGTGCCGGGCAGGATCACCGTGCCCGCGACCGCGTGCTCCGCCAGCCACGGGTGGGTGCGCAGCGACAGGCTGCCGGTGAACAGGTGGCCCTCACCGTCGGCCAGCGCCACCGCCGCACCCAGCAACGGGTGGTCGGTCCGCCCGAGCCCGAAGGCCGTCGCGTCCCCGGCCCGGCGGACACCGACCGTCGGCCAGTAGCGCTCGCGCTGGAAGGGGTAGGTGGGCAGGTCGGCGCGGCGGGCGCCGGTGCCGGCGAACAGCGCCGGCCAGTCGACGGACGCGCCGTGGGCGTGGGCGGTGGCCAGGGCGGTCAGCGCGGTCCGCGCCTCGGGCCGGCCGGCGCGCAGCGCGGGCACGAACACGCCGTCCGCGAGGAAGTCCTGGGCCATGGCGGTGAGGACACCGTCGGGGCCCAGCTCCAGGTACGTGGTGACGCCCTGGGCCTCCAGGGCCCGCATGCCGTCGGCGAAGCGGACGGCCTCGCGGACGTGCCGCACCCAGTACTCGGGCTCGCACAGCTCCTCGGCGGTGGCCAGGGTGCCGGTGACGTTGGAGACCACCGGGATGCGCGGGGCACTGTACGTCAGGCGCTCGGCCACCTCGCGGAAGTCGTCCAGCATGCCGTCCATCAGCGGGGAGTGGAAGGCGTGCGAGACGCTCAGGCGCTTGGTCTTCTCGAACTTCCCGGCGATCGCCAGGACTTCGGACTCGTCGCCCGAAATCACCACGGACGTCGGGCCGTTGATCGCGGCGATGCTGACGTTGCCGGTGAGCAGCGGCAGGATCTCCGCCTCGGTGGCCTTCACCGCGACCATCGCGCCACCCTCGGGCAGCGCCTGCATCAGCCGGCCACGGGCCGCCACCAGCGCGGCGGCGTCGTCGAGGGAGAGAACGCCCGCGACGTGCGCGGCCACCAGCTCGCCGATCGAGTGGCCCACCAGGACGTCGGGGCGCACGCCCCAGCTCTCGAAGAGCCGGAACAGCGCCACCTCGACGGCGAACAGCGCGAGCTGGGTGAACTCCGTCCGCGCCAGGACGTCAGCGTCCTCGCCGAACACCGCCTCCTTCAGCGGGAGTTCGACCTTGGCGCACACGGCGTCGAAGGCCTCGGCGAACACCGGGTAGGCCTCGTACAGCTCCCGGCCCATCCCGGGACGCTGGCTGCCCTGCCCGGCGAACAGGAACGCCAGCTTCCCGGTGTCGGCCGTGCCTCGCACCAGGCCGTCCGCGAACTCGCCCCGGGCGAGCGCGGCGAGAGCCTGCAGCACCTCGTCCCGGTCGGCCGCCGTCAGCACGGCCCGGTGGTCGAACCGGCCCCGCGTGACCGCCAGCGAGAAGGCGACGTCCGCCGACTCGACGGGGCCCTCGAGGTGGGAACGCAGGCGAAGCGCCTGGTCCCGCAGGGCGGCCTCGGTACGGCCGGACAGCACCCACGGAAGCAGCTGCCGGGCGGTGGTGCCCGCCTCACGCGGAGCGTCGGCCGGGGCCTGCTCGATGATGGCGTGGGCGTTGGTGCCGCTGAACCCGAAGGAGGAGACGGCCGCGCGACGCGGACGCCCGGTCTCCGGCCAGGGCCGGGCCTCGGTCAGCAGCTCGACGGCGCCCGAGGCCCAGTCGAT
>NZ_JBSFKQ010000105.1:0-6005 GCF_053598615.1 Kitasatospora sp. NPDC001095
GGTCAAGGCCTCGGAGGAGGAGGTGCTGCCGCTGCTGACCGCTCAGGTGAGCATCGCGGCGATCAACGGGCCTTCCTCCGTCGTGGTTTCGGGCGCCGAGGATGAAGTCCTCGCGATCGCCGGGAAGTTCGAGAAGACCAAGCGGCTGAGCGTCTCGCACGCGTTCCACTCGCCGCTGATGGACGGGATGTTGGAGGAGTTCCGGGCTGTTGCCGAGGGGCTGACGTACAGCGCCCCGCGCATCCCGGTCATCTCCAACGTCACCGGGGACATGGCCACGGCCGAGGAGCTGTGCTCGCCCGAGTACTGGGTGCGCCACGTCCGCGAGGCCGTCCGCTTCCTCGACGGGATGCGCACCCTGGAGGCCCAGGGCGTGACCACGTACCTGGAGCTGGGCCCCGACGGTGTGCTCACCGCCATGGGCCAGGACTGCGTCGACGCCGACGGCAACGCCGTCCTCGTCGCCGCCCTGCGCGGCGACCGGCCCGAGGCCCGCACCCTGCTGGCGGCCGTGGCCCGGCTGCACGTCCAGGGGGCGGCCGTCGACTGGCCGGCCCTGTACGGGAACCGGCCGGTGCCGGCGCTCGACCTGCCCACGTACGCCTTCCAGCGGCAGCGCTACTGGCCCGAGGCCGTCACGGCCGACAGGCCGGCCGCGCCCTCCGCAACCGCCGACCCGACGGAGGAGCGGTTCTGGACGGCCGTCGAGCAGGGCGACCTCGCCCGGCTCGCCGACACGCTGGACGTCGCCGAGGAGAACCGCTCGGCGCTGCGCGAGGTGCTTCCCGCACTGACCGGCTGGCGCCGGCAGAGCCGGGAGCGCGCCACCCTGGACGCCTGGCGCTACCGGGCCACCTGGCAGACCCTGCCGGAGGACCCGGCAGCCGGGCTCACCGGCAGCTGGCTGCTGGTGGCGCCCGCCGACGGCCCCGGTGCCGAGCTGGCGCAGGCCGCCGCGGACGCCCTCGGCGGACACGGCGCCGACGTCCGGCAGCTGACGGTGGCCACCGGCGAGGCGCAGACCGAGGGCTTCGCCGCCCGGCTCGCCGGCGCGGCCGCCGACGGGGTCGCCCCGACCGGCGTGCTCTCGCTGCTCGCCCTGGACGACCGCCCGCACCCCGAGCACCCCGCCCTGTCGGCGGGCGTGACCGCGAGCGTCCGGCTGGTCCAGGCGCTCGGCGAGGCCGGCGTCGCCGCCCCGCTGTGGCTGGCCACCAGCGGCGCGGTCGCCGCCGGAGCCGGCGAGCGGATCGAACACGGCGGCCAGGCCCAGATCTGGGGCCTCGGCCGGACCGCCGCCCTCGAACACCCGGACCGCTGGGGCGGCGTGATCGACCTGCCCGCGACGCTCGACGAGCGGAGCGGCCGCCGCCTCGCGGCCGCCCTGGCCGCCGGCGAGGGCGAGGACCAGCTGGCGGTGCGCGCCGACGCCACGTACGTCCGGCGCTTGGAGCACGCTCCGCTGCCGGCCGGCCCGGTCGACGGCTGGCAGGCCCGCGGCACCGTCCTGGTCACCGGCGGTACCGGCGCCCTGGGCGCCCGGGTCGCCCGCTGGCTGACCGCCAACGGCGCCGAGCACCTGGTGCTGACCAGCCGCCGGGGCGCCGACGCCCCGGGCGCGGCCGAACTGCGCGCGGAGCTGGAGGGCCTCGGCGCCCGGGTCACCCTGGCCGCCTGCGACGCGGCCGACCGGACCGCGCTCGCGGCCCTGGTCGCCGGGCTCGCCGAGGCCGGCGACCCGGTCCGGGCGGTGGTGCACGCGGCAGGGGTCAGCCAGGCCTCGCCGATCGGTGCCACCGGAATTTCCGAATTCGCCGACGTGGTGAATGCGAAGGTGGCCGGAGCGGTGCACCTGGACGAATTGTTCGGCGCGAATTCCGAACCGCTCGACGCATTCGTCCTGTTCTCCTCGATCGCCGCCACCTGGGGCGGTGCCGGCCAAGCCGGATACGCCGCGGCCAACGCATTCCTGGACGCGCTCGCCGAGCAGCGCCGGGCCGCCGGCCTCACCGCCACCGCGGTGGCGTGGGGCCCGTGGGGCGGCGGCGGCATGGCCGCCGAGGACGACGCGGAGGAGCAGCTGCGCCGCCGCGGCCTGCCGGTGCTCGACCCGGAGACGGCCATCGCCGCCCTCGGCGCGGCCCTCGACCACGGCGACACCGCGGTCACCGTCGCCGACGTGGACTGGGCGCTGTTCGCGCCCGGCTTCACGGCGGTGCGCCACAGCCCGCTGATCGGCGACCTGCCGGAGGTCCGGCGGGCGCTGGGCACCGACGGCGCCGCGGACCGGGCGGACGACGGCGAGGCCTCGGCCGAGCTGCGCGGGCAGCTCGCCGAGCTGCCGGAGGCCGGCCAGGAGCAGCTGTTGCTGGACCTGGTCCGCACCCACGTGGCCGAGGTGCTCGGCCACCACGGGGTGGAGGAGGTCGAGGCCGACCGGGCGTTCAACGAGCTCGGCTTCGACTCGCTGACGGCGGTGGAGCTGCGCAACCGGCTCAACCTGCTGGGCGGGCTGCGACTGCCGTCCTCGCTGGTGTTCGACTACCCGACGCCGCTGGCCCTCGCCCGGCACCTGCGCACCGAGTTGGCCCCCGACGGCGCGCCGAGCGCGACCGACCTGCTCGGCGAACTCGACCGACTGGAGGCCGCCATGGCGGCCGCCGCGCCGGACGACCTGACCCGGACGAAGATCAAGGTCCGGATGCAGGCGCTGCTCTCCCAGTGGGACGACGGTCCGGCCAAGTCCGAGCCGGTGGGCGGCAGCGCGTTCGACGCCACCAGCGACGAGGAACTCTTCGCCCTCATCAACCGCGACCTCGGGAGGGGATGACGCACGTTCGGAGCGAATGGCCGTGGATTATCCGTCGTGAATCCGTCGTGAATTCGGGCCGCTGAGCGGGGGTCGGGAATTGTCCCGACCCCCGCTTCGTCATGGGGGCCCTAGGGGGGCTGGTAGGGGTTGTCCGCCTTCACCGCCCTTCATAGCGTCAGGGCGAAACCCTTCACTGTTGTGGTCCAGTCGTGTGCGCGTGCGTGCCCGGAGGACCCGCTCACCCCGATGAGGTGGCCCTCCGCATGGCGAATGAAGAGACGCTTCGCGACTACCTCAAGTGGGTGACCGCGGACCTCCAGCAGACCAAGCAGCAGCTGAGGGACCTCCAGGCGGAGAGCCGCGAACCGATCGCCATCGTGGGCATGGCCTGCCGCTACCCCGGCGGCATCGACACCCCCGAACGACTGTGGGACCTGGTCGCGGACGGCCGGGACGCCATCGGCGGCTTCCCCGAGGACCGCGGCTGGGACCTCGACGGGCTGTACGACCCGGACCCGGAGCACGCCGGCACCAGCTACGCGCGCGAGGGCGGCTTCCTGCGAGCGGTGGGGGAGTTCGACGCGGGCTTCTTCGGGATCTCGCCGCGCGAGGCCCTCGCGATGGACCCGCAGCAGCGGCTGCTGCTGGAGACCTCCTGGGAGGCCTTCGAGCGGGCCGGCCTCGACCCGGCCGCGCTCAAGGGCGGAAAGACCGGGGTCTTCGTCGGCACCGCCGGCCAGGACTACCTGGGCCTGGTCGTCGCCGGCGAGGCCGAGGGCGCCGAGGGCCACCTCGCCACCGGCAACGCGGCCAGCGTGCTCTCCGGCCGACTCGCCTACACCTTCGGGCTTGAGGGCCCGGCCGTCACCGTCGACACCGCCTGCTCCTCCTCGCTGGTCGCCCTCCACCTCGCCGTGCAGTCGCTGCGCAACGGCGACTCCACGCTGGCCCTGGCCGGCGGTGCGACGATCATGTCCACCCCCTCCTCCTTCATCGAGTTCAGCCGCCAGCGCGGCCTGGCCGTCGACGGCCGCTGCAAGCCCTTCGCGGAGGCCGCCGACGGCACCGGCTGGGCCGAGGGCGTCGGCATGCTCCTGCTGGAGCGCCTCTCCGACGCGCAGCGCAACGGCCACCAGGTGCTCGCGGTCGTGCGCGGCTCGGCGATCAACCAGGACGGTGCCAGCAACGGCCTCACCGCCCCCAACGGCCCCGCCCAGCAGCGCGTCATCCTGCGCGCCCTGGCCAACGCCCGGCTCTCGGCGGGCCAGGTCGACGCCGTCGAGGCGCACGGCACCGGTACGGTGCTCGGCGACCCGATCGAGGCCCAGGCCCTGCTCGACACCTACGGCCAGGACCGGCCCGCCGGCCGTCCGCTGTGGCTGGGCTCGCTCAAGTCCAACCTCGGCCACTCGCAGGCCGCGGCCGGCGTCGGCGGCGTGATCAAGATGGTCATGGCGCTGCGCAACGGCGTGCTGCCGCAGACCCTCCACGTCGACCGCCCGACCTCGCACGTCGACTGGTCCGGCGGCGCCGTGGAACTGCTGACCGAGGCGCGCGACTGGCCCGCGGCGGACGAGCCGCGCCGGGCGGGCGTCTCGGCCTTCGGCATGAGCGGCACCAACGCGCACGTCGTCCTGGAGGAGGCCCCGGCGGCGGAGGACGCCGCCGCCGCGCCGTCCGAGTCGGCCGGTTCGCCAGGTTCGACCGGCCAGGCGGGTCCGGCCGTCTGGGCCACCACTGTCGGCGGCCCGCTGCCCTGGGTGCTGTCCGCACGCGGGGAGACCGCGCTGCGCGCCCAGGCCGGCAAGCTGGCCGCCTTCGTGCAGGAGGCCGGAGCGGAGCTCTCCCTCGCCGGCGTCGGCGCCGAACTCGCCCACGGCCGCGCCCGGTTCGACGAGCGGGCCGTGGTCCTGGCGGGGGAGCGGGACGAACTGCTCGCCGGGCTGGGCGCATTGGCCTCGGGGCAGGACGAGGGCACCTCGTCGGTGGTCCGCGGCTCCGGGGCCGGCGGCAAGCTCGTCATGGTCTTCCCGGGGCAGGGTTCGCAGTGGCTGGGCATGGCCCGGGAGCTGCTCGCGGACTCGCCGGTGTTCCGTTCCCGGATGGAGGAGTGCGCCAAGGCGCTTGCTCCGCATGTGGATTGGGAGCTGCTGGAGGTCGTCTCGGGTGAGGACGGCGGGTGGATGGAGCGGGTGGACGTGGTCCAGCCGGTGCTGTTCGCCGTGATGGTCTCGCTGGCTGCCCTCTGGCGTGCGAACGGTGTGGAGCCGTCGGCGGTGGTGGGGCACTCGCAGGGCGAGATCGCCGCCGCTGCCGTCTCCGGCGCGCTCTCCCTGGAGGACGCGGCGCTGGTGGTGGCGCTGCGCAGCCAGGCGATCACCGAGCTCTCCGGTCTGGGCGGGATGGTGTCCGTTCCGCTGCCCGTGGAGAGTGTCCGCGAGCTGCTGTCCGGCCGGGATGGAATCTCGATCGCTGCGGTCAACGGCCCCAGCTCGGTGGTCGTTTCGGGCGATGCCGGTGCCCTGGACGAGCTGATGGAGCACTGCGCCGCGCAGGAGATCCGGGCGCGTCGGATCGCGGTGGACTACGCCTCGCACTCGGCGCACGTCGAGCGCATCGAGGCCCGTCTCGCGGAGCTGCTGGCGCCGGTCACGCCCCGGGTGCCGGAGGTGCCGTTCCACTCCACCGTCACCGGTGAACTGATCGACAGCGCTTCGCTGGACGCCGGGTACTGGTACCGCAACCTCCGCCAGACGGTGGAGTTCGCGTCGACCGTCGAGTCCCTTCTGGGGTCCGGCCACTCGCAGTTCATCGAGGTGAGCGCCCACCCGGTGCTGACCGTCGGCATCCAGGAGGCCGTCGACGCCGCCAACGCCGAGGCCACGGTCCAGGGCACCCTGCGCCGTGACCAGGGCGGCCGGGAGCGCTTCCTGACCGCCCTCGCCGAGGCCTGGAGCAACGGCGCGTCCGTCGACTGGGCCCCGCTGGTCCCGGCCGCACGCCGTATCGACCTGCCGACCTACGCCTTCCAGCGTGAGAAGTACTGGCCGAAGCCGGGCACGCGCGGTATCGGTGACGTGCTGTCCGCCGGGCTCGGAGCGGCCGACCACCCGCTGCTGGGTGCTGTGGTGGCGCTGGCCGACCGCGACGGGCACGTCTTCACGGGCCGCCTGTCGGTGCAGACCCAGCCGTG
>NZ_JBSFKQ010000106.1:0-5771 GCF_053598615.1 Kitasatospora sp. NPDC001095
ATGTTGGAGGAGTTCCGGGCCGTTGCCGAGGGGCTGACGTACAGCGCCCCGCGCATCCCGGTCGTCTCCAACGTCACCGGGGACATGGCCACGGCCGAGGAGCTGTGCTCGCCCGAGTACTGGGTGAGCCACGTCCGCGAGGCCGTCCGCTTCCTCGACGGGATGCGCACCCTGGAGGCCCAGGGCGTCACCACCTTCGTCGAACTCGGCCCCGACGGCGTGCTCTCGGCCATGGGCCAGGACTGCGTCGACGGGCCGGACACCGCCTTCGCCGCCGCCCTGCGCGGCGACCGGCCCGAGCGGGACGCGCTCGCCGCCGCCCTGGCCGTGGCCCACACCCGTGGCGCGGCGGTCGACTGGGAGGCCCTGTTCGCCGGCTCCGGCGCCCGCCGGGTGGACCTGCCGACCTACGCCTTCCAGCGTGAGCGGTACTGGCCGAAGGTTGCCCAGGCGGCCCCCGCCGGCGGCACCGAGCACGACCCGGCCGAGGCGGACTTCTGGGCCGCCGTGGAACGCGGCGACCTGGCCGCGCTGACCGGCACCCTGGACGTCCGCGGGGACGAGCCGCTGAGCGCGGTCCTGCCCGCCCTGTCGTCCTGGCGGCGCCGCAACGCCGACGAGTCGACGCTGGACCGCTGGCGCTACCGCGTCAGCTGGCGCGCCCTGCCCGGCGACCAGGACGGCACCCCGTCCCTGGCCGGCCGCTGGCTGGTCGTCGAGCCCGCCGACCGGGCCGGCGAGCGGCCGGCCGGCGACCTGGCGGACCTGCTGGCCGGGCACGGCGCCCGGGTCGCGCGGATCACCGTCGACCCGGCGACCGCGGACCGCACGGCCCTGGCCGGCGAGCTGCGCGAGGCCGCCGGCGGTACGGAGGCCCCCATCGCGGGCGTGCTCTCCCTGCTCGCGCTGACCGGGCGCTCGAACGCCGAGCACCCGGGCCTGTCGGCCGGCCTGTCCGGCACCCTGGCCCTGGTGCAGGCGCTGGGCGACGCCGGAATCGGCGCACCGCTCTGGCTGATCACCAGCGGCGCGGTCTCCACCGCTCCGACGGACCGGCTGCGCAACGCCGTCCAGGCCCAGGTCTGGGGCCTCGGCCGGGTCGTCGGGCTGGAGCAGCCGCAGCGCTGGGGCGGTCTGCTGGACCTGCCCGAGACGCTCGACGACCGGGCGCGGCAGCACCTGGCGGCGGTCCTCGCCGGCGCCGACGGGGAGGACCAGATCGCCCTGCGGTCCTCCGGCGCGCTGGTCCGCCGGCTGGTGCACAGCCGTCCGCTCGGGGCGGCCGAGGCGCCGGCCCCGTGGATGCCGCGCGGCACCGTGCTGATCACCGGCGGCACCGGCGCCCTCGGCGGGCAGGTCGCCCGCTGGCTGGCGCGGGCCGGCGCCGAGCACCTGGTGCTCACCAGCCGGCGCGGAGCGCAGGCCGCCGGGGCCGCGGAGCTGGCCGCCGAGCTGACCGGGCTCGGCGCCCGGGTCACCCTCGCGGCCTGCGACGTGGCCGACCGCGCGGCCGTCGCCGGGCTGCTCGCCGAGCACCCCGTCGACGCCGTGGTCCACGCGGCCGGCCTGGACCTGGCCGTACCGCTGGCCGAGATCACCGCGGACCAGCTGGCCGAGGTGCTGGCGGCCAAGGTCGGCGGCGCCGTCCACCTGGACGAGCTGCTCGGCGACACCCCGCTGGACGCGTTCGTGCTGTTCTCGTCCATCGCCGGCATCTGGGGCAGCGGAACCCAGGGCTCGTACGCGGCCGCCAACGCCTTCCTGGACGCCCTGGCCGAGCAGCGCCGCTCGCGCGGCCTGGCCGCCACGGCCGTCTCCTGGGGCCCGTGGGCCGGCGGCGGGATGGCCGAGGGCGAGGCCGAGGGACACCTCGCCCGCCGCGGGCTCCCGGCGATGGCACCGGAGTTGGCCGTCGCGGCGCTCGACCGGGCACTCGGCCTCGGCGAGACCGCGGTGACCGTCGCCGACGTGGACTGGGCGCGCTTCGCCCCGGCGTTCACCGCCGGCCGGGCCCGCCCGCTGATCGCCGACCTGCCCGAGGTCGCCGCGGCCCTCGCCGACGACGGCCCGCAGAGCGGCCCGCGCACCGGCGCCTCCGGGCGGCCGGTCCTGGTGGAGCGCCTCACCGAGGCCCCGGAGGCCGAGCGCAGGCGCCTGCTGGTCGACGCGGTACGGACCGAGGCGGCGGCGGTGCTCGGCCACACCGGCACCGACGGTGTCGGGACGGCCCGGGCCTTCCGGGAGCTGGGCTTCGACTCGCTGACCGCGGTCGAACTGCGCAACCGCCTGAACGGCCTCACCGGCCTGCGGCTGCCCGCCACCGTGGTCTTCGACTACCCGACGCCCACGGCCCTGGCCGAGCACCTGCACCCGCAGCTGCTCGCCGACCCGCGGTCCGGAGACGAACCGCTGCTGGACACCCTCGCCCGGCTGGAGGCCGCGCTCGCGCAGCCGCTGCCCGACGAGGACACCGGCGAGGAGGTGGTCGCCCGCCTGCAGGCCGTCCTGGCCCGCTGGAGCGACCGGCGCGACGCGCCGACCGCCGCCACCACCGCGCAGAAGCTGGACGAGGCGACCGCGGACGAGGTCTTCGCGTTCATCGACAACGAGTTGGGGATGTCGTGACCGGCATTCGACAGAGCACCACCGGACTGCCGGATCACCAGAAGGAGTTGGCCAGCGATGGTCGCTGAAGAGAAGCTGCTGGGCTACCTCAAGAAGGTCACCGCCGACCTGGCGGACACCCGGGAGCGGCTGCGCGAGGCCGAGTCGGCCTCCACCGAGCCGATCGCCATCGTCGCGATGGGCTGCCGGTTCCCCGGCGGCGTCGACTCGCCCGAGACGCTCTGGCACCTGCTGCGGGACGGCCGCGACGCGATCACGCCGTTCCCGGCCGACCGCGGCTGGGACCTGGACGCGCTGTACGACCCGGACCCCGACCGGCAGGGCACCAGCTACGTCCGCGAGGGTGGCTTCATCCACGGCGCCGCCGAGTTCGACCCGGCGTTCTTCGGCATCTCGCCGCGCGAGGCCCTCGCCATGGACCCGCAGCAGCGCCTGCTGCTGGAGACCTCCTGGGAGACCATCGAGCGGGCCGGCCTCGACCCCGCCGCCCTGCGCGGCACCCGGGTCGGCGTCTTCGCCGGCACCAACATGCAGGACTACACCAACCTGCTGCTGATCTCCCAGGAGGGTTTCGAGGGCCACCTCGGCACCGGCAACGCGGCCAGCGTGGTCTCCGGCCGCATCTCCTACACCCTGGGCCTGGAGGGCCCGGCCGTCACCGTCGACACCGCCTGCTCCTCCTCCCTGGTCGCCCTCCACCTGGCCGTCCAGTCGCTGCGCAACGGCGAGTGCACGCTCGCCCTGGCCGGCGGCGTCGCCATCATGTCGACGCCCGGTGCCTTCCTGGAGTTCAGCCGCCAGCGCGGCCTCGCCGAGGACGGCCGCTGCAAGCCCTTCGCGGCCGCCGCCGACGGGACCAACTGGTCCGAGGGCGTCGCGATGCTGCTCGTCGAGCGGCTCTCCGACGCCCGCCGCAACGGCCACCCGGTGCTCGCCGTCGTGCGCGGCTCGGCGATCAACCAGGACGGCGCCAGCAACGGCCTCACCGCCCCCAACGGCCCCGCCCAGCAGCGCGTCATCCGCCAGGCCCTGGCCGGCGCCCGGCTCACCCCCGCCCAGGTCGACGCCGTCGAGGCGCACGGCACCGGCACCTCGCTGGGTGACCCGATCGAGGCCCAGGCCCTGCTCGCCACTTACGGCCGCGGCCGCGCCGCCGCCGACCGGCCGCTGTGGCTCGGCTCGGTGAAGTCCAACATCGGGCACACCCAGGCCGCCGCCGGCGTCGCGGGCGTCATCAAGATGGTGCTCGCCATGCAGCACGGCGTGCTGCCGCAGACCCTCCACGTTGACCAGCCGTCCCCGCACGTGGACTGGTCGGCCGGCGCCGTCGAGCTGCTGACGGAGTCGCGCGACTGGCCGGAGACCGGCGAACCGCGCCGGGCCGGCGTCTCCTCCTTCGGCATGAGCGGCACCAACGCCCACGTCATCCTGGAGCAGGCACCCGCGCCGACCGCCGAGCCGGCGCAGGCGCCCGCCGGGACCCCGGGCACCGCCGCCCCGCTCCCGCTGCTGCTGTCGGGCCGGAGCGCGGACGCCCTCGCCGCCCAGGCCGGACGCCTCCGCGCCCACCTGGCGGAGCACCCCGAACTCCCCCTGGAAGCAACGGCCTTCGCCCTCGCCACCACCCGCAGCCACCACGAGCACCGCGCCGCGGTGACCGGCCACGGCGACCGCGACGCACTGCTCGCGGCGCTGGACGCCCTCGCGGCGGACCGCCCGCTGGCGGGCGTGGCGCGGGGCGTGGCCGGCGACGGACGGACGGCGTTCCTGTTCACGGGGCAGGGCAGCCAGCGGCCGGGGATGGGGCGCGAGCTGTATGCCGCCTATCCGGTGTTCGCGGAGGCCTTCGACGCGGTGTGTTCGCGGGTGGAACTGCCACTGAAGGAGGCGGTGTTCGGGGAGGACTCCGCGGTTCTGGCCCGTACGGAGTTCACGCAGGTCGCGCTGTTCGCGATCGAGACCGCGCTGTACCGGCTGGTGGAGAGCTGGGGGGTCCGTCCGGACTTCCTGGTCGGCCACTCGATCGGTGAGATCGCGGCCGCGCACGTGGCCGGTGTGCTGTCGCTGGACGACGCCGTTGCGCTGGTCGCGGCTCGTGGCCGGCTGATGCAGGCGCTGCCCGAGGGCGGTGCGATGGTGGCGGTCAAGGCCACCGAGGCCGAGATCCTGCCGCTGCTGACCGCCCAGGTGAGCATCGCGGCCGTCAACGGGCCCTCCTCCGTGGTGATTTCCGGGGATGAGTCCGAAGTGCTGGCGATCGCAGGGCAGTTCGAGAAGACGAAGCGGCTCAATGTCTCGCACGCCTTCCACTCGCCGCTGATGGACGGCATGCTGGCGGACTTCCGCCGGGTGGCGGAGGGCCTGACCTACGTGGCGCCGCAGATCGCCGTGGTCTCCAACGTGACGGGTGCGGTCGCGACGGCCGAGGAGCTGTGCTCGCCCGAGTACTGGGTCCGGCACGTGCGTCAGGCGGTTCGCTTCGCTGACGGGATGCGCACTCTGGAGGCCCAGGGCGTCACCACGTACCTGGAGCTGGGCCCCGACGGCGTGCTCTCGGCCATGGGCCAGGAGTGCGTCGAGCAGGGCGTGTTCGTTCCGGCGCTCCGGAACGGCCGGGACGAGCGGGCCGGTGTCGCGGAGTGCCTGGCGAGCCTGCACGTCCACGGCGTCCCGGTGGCCTGGACGGCGGAGGTGGCGCTTCCCCCGGTCGAGCTGCCGACGTACGCGTTCCAGCGTGAGCGCTACTGGCCGACGGTGGCCTCGGGCTGGCTGGGCGAGGTCGCCTCGCTGGGCCTGGGCGCGGCCGATCACCCGCTGTTGGGGGCCGGCGTGTCGCTGGCCGACGCGGAGGGTTTCCTGTTCACGGGTCGTCTGTCGGTGGAGTCGCACCCGTGGCTGGCCGATCACGCGGTGCTGGGTTCGGTGATCGTTCCGGGCACGGCGTTCGTGGAGCTCGCCGTCCGCGCGGGCGACCAGGTGGGTTGCTCGCTGGTGGAGGAGCTGACGCTGGAGGCGCCGTTGGTGCTTCCGGGGTCGGGTGGTGTGCAGGTTCAGGTGACGGTGGGCGCGGTGGATGCGTCCGGGCGTCGTTCGGTGGCTGTGCACGGTCGGGCCGAGGGCTCGTCGGAGTGGGTCCGTCATGTCTC
>NZ_JBSFKQ010000107.1:0-5659 GCF_053598615.1 Kitasatospora sp. NPDC001095
GTGGTGTAGACGTCGATGCCCCAGTGTTGGGCGAGTTGGACGGCGGCCATGCCGACGCCGCCGGTGGCGGTGTGGACGAGGAGTCGCTGTCCGGGTTGTATGTCGGCGAGGTCCCGCAGGCCGTAGTACGCCGTCAGGAACACGACCGGAAGCACGGCCGCCTCGGCGAACGTCCACCCGTCGGGCATACGGGCGACCATGCGGTGGTCGGTGTCGGCGAAGGTCGCGATGGCCCCGGGGAACAGCCCGAACACCCGGTCGCCCGGTGCGAAGCGGGTGACGTCGGGGGCGACTTCGGTCACCACGCCGGCGGCCTCGCCGCCGATCAGTGCCTCGTCGCCCGGGTACATGCCCAGCGCGATCAGCACGTCGCGGAAGTTCACCCCGGCCGCCCGCACCGCGATCCGCACCTGCCCCGGACCCAGCGGCTCCTGAGGACACGCCGTCGCGGCGAGGCCGTCCAGCGTGCCGGTGCCCAGGCTCCGCAGCCGCCAGGGCCCCGCCGGCAGCGTCAGACCGTCGGCCGGCCTCGGGCGCACGAGCCGGGCGGCACGCAGCGCGCCGTCGCGGACGGCGAGCTGCGGTTCGCCGGTGGCCGACGCCGCCCGGACCTTTCCGTACGAGTCGTCCCGGTCGTCGAGGTCGACGAGCACGAAGCGCCCCGGGTTCTCCGACTGCGCCGTCCTCAGCAGACCCCACACCGCGGCGTGCGCGGGGTCGCGGACCCGGTCGCCTTCCCCGGCGGCCACCGCGCCCCGGGTGAGGACGACCAGCCGTGACGAGGCGAACCGCTCGTCGGCCAGCCACGCCCGGACCAGGCCCAGGGCCCGCACCGTCGCCTCCCGCGTCGCCCCGGCGAGGTCGTCCCAGGACTCCGTGCGGTACTGGACGACCACCACCGGGGGCACCTCGCCCTCCAGGGCCAGGGACCGCAGGTCCGCGTACGGCGCGGCGTCGAGGGCCGCGGCCAGGGCGGGCGACCCGAGCACCGCCCACGGCGCGTCGTCCCGGTCCGGCTCCGGCACGGCGGTCCACTCGACGAGGAACATCGCATCGGACCGCGCGTCCGCCGACAACTGTCCGGGGGCGACCGGCCGCAGGACCAGCGACTCCACCGATGCCACCGGCTGCCCGGTGGCGTCGGCCACGGTCAGGGCCACCGCGTCGGTGCCCGCGGGCGAGAGCCGGACCCGCAGCGACCCGGCGCCCCGGGCGTACAGCTGCACACCGCTCCAGGCGAACGGGAGCCGCACGACGCCCTCCTCGGCCCGGGAGCCGTCCACACCGAGGGCGTGCAGGGCGGCGTCCAGCAGCGCCGGATGCAGGCCGAAGGACCCCGCCTCCGCCGACTGCTCCTCCGCCGGACGGACTTCGGCGTACAGGTCCTCGCCCGATCGCCAGACGGCCTCCAGCCCCTGGAAGGCCGGTCCGTACTCGTACCCCAGGGCGGCCAGACCGTCGTAGTGCCCGCCGAGGTCCACCGGGGTCGCCCCGGCGGGCGGCCAGGCGGTGAGGTCGTGCTCCCGGGCGGGCCGTGCCGCCGCGCCCAGGGTGCCGGTGGCGTTCCGGATCCAGGGGAGGTCCACGTCGGCGTCGCCGGGCCGGGAGTGGACGTGGAAGGACCGCAGCCCCGTCTCGTCCGGCGGGTCGACGGTCACCTGGAGGTGCACCGTCTCCTCCGGCAGCGGCAGCGGTGCCAGCACGGTCAGTTCCTCGATGCGGGTGCAGCCCGCCTCGCCGGCGGCGTGCAGGGCCAGCTCCACGAAGGCGGTACCCGGCAGCAGGGTGGTGCCGGTCACCGTGTGGTCGGCCAGCCAGGGCCGGGTCCGCCGGGACAGGCTGCCGGTGACGACGAGGCCCTCGCTGCCGGCCAGCGGCAGGGCGGCGCCCAGCAGCGGGTGGCCGGTCGGCCGCAGCCCCAGCTGCGCGGGGTCCGCCTGCGACGGTGCCACGTCCAGCCAGTGGCGGCGCCGCTGGAAGGAGTAGGTCGGCAGGTCCACGCCGTTCCGCGGGGCGTCCGGCAGGGCCGGGGACCAGTCCACGGCCAGGCCCTGGGTGTGTGCCGCGGCCAGCGCGGTGAGCATCCGGGCCTGGCCGCCCTCGCCACGGCGCAGGGTGCCGACGACCACGGCGCCCTGCCGGAGGTCCAGCTCCTCCAGCGTCTCCTGGAGGCTCGTGGTCAGCACCGGGTGGGGGCTGACCTCGACGAAGGCGTGGTGCCCGGCCGCCGCGAGGACGCCGACGGTCTCCTCGAACCGGACGGTCCGGCGGAGGTTGCGGTACCAGTACCCGGCGTCCAGCGTCGCGGTGTCGACGAGGCCGCCGGTGACGGTGGAATAGAAGGGAACCTCGGCGGAGCGCGGGGAGACGGGGGCCAGCACCTCGGCCAGCCGGTCCCGGACGGCCTCGACCTGGGCGCAGTGCGAGGCGTAGTCGACGGGGATCACCTTGCTGCGCACGCCCTCGGCGGTGCAGTGCGCGTGCAGTTCCTCCAGGGCCCCGGTGTCACCGGAGACCACCGTCGAGCGGGGGCTGTTGACGGCCGCGACGGACAGCCGGCCCTCCCAGCGCCCGAGCAGGTCCGCCACCTCGCCGTGCGGCAGGGGCACGGACAGCATGCCGCCGCGGCCGCGCAGGGCGTCGAGTGCCCGGCTGCGCAGGGCGACCACCAGGGCCGCGTCCTCCAGGGAGAGCGCGCCCGCGACGCACGCCGCGGCGATCTCGCCCTGGGAGTGGCCGATGACCGCGGCCGGTTCGACGCCGTACGAGCGCCACAGGGCCGCCAGCGAGACCATCACCGCGAACAGGGCGGGCTGGATGGTGTCGGCGGTGTCCATGGCGGGCGCGCCCGGCCTGCCGTGCAGGAGGGCGAGGAGGTCCCAGCCGGTGTGCGGGGCGAGCGCCTCGGCACACTCGCGCATCCGCTCCCGGAAGACCTCCGAGGTCTCCAGCAACTCCAGGGCCATTCCCTCCCACTGGGAGCCCTGGCCGGGGAAGACGAAGACCGTCCGGTGGCCGGTCCCGGCCGCGCCCTGCGTCAGCCGCGGCGAGGGTGCGCCCTGGGCGAGGGCGTCGAGGGCGGTGCGCAGCTCCTCCCGGTCCGCCCCGACGAGCACCGCGCGGTGCTCGAAGGTGGCACGGTTCGTGGCCAGGGCGTGGGCGATGTCCCGGACCCCGGTGCCCGGGGTCGCGTCGGTCCAGGCCAGCAACCGCCGTGCCTGCTCCCGCAGTGCCTCGGCGGAACGCCCGCTCAGCAACCACGGCACCACCGCGTCACCGGAGTCCCGCGGAGCCGGGTCCACCGGGGCCTCCGGCTCCGGGGCCGCCTCCAGAACCAGGTGCGCGTTGGTGCCGCTCATGCCGAACGAGGAGACCGCGGCGCGGCGGGGCCGGCCGGTCCCGGGCCAGGGCGTGGTCCCGGTGACCAGGCGGACGGCGCCGGTGCCCCAGTCGGCGTGCGGGGTGGGCTCGTCGGCGTGCAGGGTCGGCGGGAGGACACCGTGCCGCATCGCCATGACCATCTTGATGACGCCCGCGACACCGGCGGCGGCCTGGGTGTGGCCGATGTTGGACTTCACCGACCCCAGGTGCACCGGCAGTTCCCGGGTGTGCTCCTGCCCGTAGGTGGCGAGGATGGCCTGGGCCTCGATGGGGTCGCCCAGGGTGGTTCCGGTGCCGTGCGCCTCGACGGCGTCCACGTCGGCGGGGGCGAGGCGGGCGTCGGCGAGGGCCTGGCGGATCACCCGCTCCTGGGACGGGCCGTTGGGCGCGGTCAGACCGTTGCTGGCGCCGTCCTGGTTGACCGCGCTGCCGCGGATCACCCCCAGGATCCGGCGGCCGTTGCGGAGCGCGTCGGAGAGCCGCTCCAGGAGGACCAGCCCCACGCCCTCGCCCCAGCTGGTGCCGTCCGCGTCGGCGGAGAAGGCCTTGCAGCGGCCGTCGGGGGACAGCCCGCGCTGGCGGCTGAACTCGACGAAGAGCGTCGGTGTGGCCAGGACGGACGCGCCGCCGGCCAGCGCGAGCGAGCACTCGCCCCGGCGCAGCGCCTGCGCCGCGAGGTGGATGGCCACCAGCGACGACGAGCAGGCGGTGTCGACGCTGACCGCCGGACCCTCCAGCCCGAAGGTGTAGGCGACGCGGCCGGAGATGATGCTCGCCGAGCTGCCGGTCAGCCGGTAGCCGCCGGCCTCCTCGGGCGCCGCGTCCAGTAGCGCCGTGTAGTCCTGCGAGCTGGTTCCCGCGAACACCCCGGTGTCGCTGCCGCGCAGCGCGGCGGGGTCGAGTCCGGCGCGTTCGAAGGCCTCCCAGGCGGTCTCCAGCAGCAGTCGCTGCTGCGGGTCCATGGCGGTGGCCTCGCGCGGGCTGATGCCGAAGAACTCGGCGTCGAACAGGGGCGCGTCGTGGAGGAAGCCGCCGTGCCGGGTGTAGGTCCTGCCCGGTGTGCCGATCTCGGGGTGGTAGAGGCCCTTGACGTCCCAGCCGCGGTCGGCGGGGAACTCCCCGATGGCGTCGGTGCCGTCGGCCACCAGCCGCCACAGGTCCTCGGGGGAGGTGACACCGCCCGGGTAGCGGCAGCTCATCGCCACCACCGCGATCGGCTCGTCCGAGGCCCCGGCAGCCGCCGGTGCGACGGGCCCGGGGGCGGCGGCCTCCGGCGTACGGCCATCGAGCAGTTCCAGCACGTGTCCGGAGAGGGCGGCGGGGGTGGGGTGGTCGAAGGCCAGGGTCGCCGACAGGCTCAGGCCCGTCGCCGCGACCAGCCGGTTGCGCAGCTCGACCGAGGTCAGCGAGTCGAAGCCGATCTCGTTGAACGGGCGGTCGACGTCGATGGACTCGGGCGCGGAGTGCCCGAGCACGATGGCGGCCTGCGCACGTACCAGGTCCAGCACGGCCCGCTTTCGTTCGGAGGCGGTGAGCCCGGCGAGCCCCGTGAGCGGCGAGCGCTCGTCGGCCCCGGTACGGCGGGCGGCGGTGCGGGGCAGCCGCGGTCGCACCAGGGAACTCAGCAGCACCGGCAGTGTGTCCGCGTCCGACTGGCGGCGCAGCGCGGCCAGGTCCAGGAGCGCCGGGACCACCACGGCCCGCCCTGAGCCGAGCGCCGCGTCCAGCAGCTTCAGGGCCTCCTCCGGTGCCATGGGGGCGACGCCGGTCCGGCCGATCCGCGCACGGTCGGCCTCGTCCAGGGTGTTCGTCATACCGCTCGCCTGGTCCCACAGGCCCCAGGCGAGGGAGGTGCCGGGCAGCCCCTGGGCGCGGCGGTGCTGGGCGAGGGCGTCGAGGAAGGTGTTGCCCGCGGCGTAGTTGGCCTGCCCGGCGTTGCCGAGGGTGCCGGCGATCGAGGAGAAGAGCACGAACGCGGACAGGTCCGTCGTGCGGGTGAGTTCGTGCAGGTTCCAGGCCGCGTCCACCTTGGGCAGCAGGACCTGCCGCAGGCGCTCGGGCGTGAGGTTCTCGAGGATCGCGTCGTCGAGGGTGCCGGCGGTGTGGATGACGGCGGTGAGGGGGTGTTCGGTGGGGATGGTGGTGAGCAGTGTGGTCAGGGCGTCGGGGTCGGCGATGTCGCAGGCGGTGATGGTGATGTGGGCGCCGAGTGCGGTGAGTTCGGCTTCGAGTTCGGTGGCGCCGTTGGCGTTGGGGCCGGTTCGGCTGGTGAGGTGGA
>NZ_JBSFKQ010000108.1:0-5223 GCF_053598615.1 Kitasatospora sp. NPDC001095
GACCTTGGCGCACACGGCGTCGAAGGCCTCGGCGAACACCGGGTAGGCCTCGTACAGCTCCCGGCCCATCCCGGGACGCTGGCTGCCCTGCCCGGTGAACAGGAACGCCAGCTTCCCGCCGGCCTCCCCCGCGACCACCCCGGCCGCCGCCTCACCGCGCGCCAACGCCCTGACACCGGCCAGGAGTTCGTCGCCGTCACGGCCGACGACCACGGCCCGGTGCTTGTGCACGGCGCGGCCGGTGGCCAGCGCGTACGCGACATCGACCGGCTCGACGCCGGTCCGGGCCGCACCCAGCCGGCCGAGGAGCCGGACCGCCTGCTCGCGCAGCGCGGTCTCGTCCCGGCCGGAGAGCACCCACGGGAGCGCCGGGGGCATGATGCGGGCCTCGGTCTCGGGCGCGGCCGGCGCCTGCTCGACCACGACGTGGGCGTTGGTGCCGCTGATGCCGAAGGAGGAGACGGCCGCGCGGCGCGGGCGTCCGGTCTCCGGCCACGGCCGGGCCTCGGTGAGCAGCTCGACCGCGCCCGCGGTCCAGTCGATGTGCGGCGACGGCTCGTCCACGTGCAGCGTCTGCGGCAGCACCCCCTCCCGCATCGCCATCACCATCTTGATGATGCCGCCGACACCGGCCGCCGCCTGGGCGTGGCCGATGTTGGACTTGAGCGAGCCCAGCCACATCGGCTCGCCGTTCTCGCCGCGCTCCTGCCCGTAGGTGGCGAGCAGCGCGTCGGCCTCGATCGGGTCGCCGAGGGTGGTGCCGGTGCCGTGCGCCTCGACGGCGTCCACCTCGGCGGCGGTCAGCCGGGCGGCGGCCAGGGCCTGGCGGATGACGCGGCGCTGGGAGGGGCCGTTGGGGGCGGTCAGGCCGTTGCTGGCGCCGTCCTGGTTGACGGCGGAGCCGCGGACCACGGCGAGCACGGGGTGGCCGTTGCGGCGGGCGTCCGACAGCTTCTCCAGCAGCAGCATGCCCGCGCCCTCGGCCCAGCCGGTGCCGTCCGCGTCGGCCGAGAAGGCCTTGCAGCGGCCGTCGGCGGCGAGGCCCCGCTGGCGGCTGAACTCGACGAACGGGCCGGGGGTGGACATCACCGTCACACCGCCGGCCAGCGCCAGCTCGCACTCGCCGTTGCGCAGGGCCTGGGCGGCGAGGTGCAGGGCGACCAGAGAGGAGGAGCAGGCGGTGTCCACGGTCACCGCCGGGCCCTCGAGACCGAAGGTGTACGACACCCGGCCCGAGGCGACGCTGCCGGAGCCGCCGGTGCCGAGGTAGCCCTCGACGCCGGCGGGCAGGGCCGGAAGCCGGCTGAGGTAGTCGTGGTACATCACGCCGGCGAACACGCCGGTGGCGCTGCCGCGCAGCGTGCCGGGGTCGATGCCCGCGCGTTCGAAGGCCTCCCAGGAGGTCTCCAGCAGCAGCCGCTGCTGCGGGTCCATGGCCATCGCCTCGCGCGGCGAGATGCCGAAGAACGCCGGGTCGAACTCGGCCGCGTCGTGCAGGAACCCGCCCTCGCGGGCGTAGCTGGTGCCCTGCTGGTCCGGGTCGTCGTCGTGCAGGCCGTCGAGGTCCCAGCCGCGGTCGGCCGGGAACGGGGTGACGGCGTCCCGACCGCCGGCGACCAGGGCCCACAGCTCCTCGGGGGTCCGCACCCCGCCGGGGTAGCGGCAGGCCATGCCGACGATGGCGATCGGCTCGTCGCCGCCGGCCGGCGTCACCGGCGCGGGGAGCGTCCGGTCGGCCCGGGCGCCGTCGAACAGCTCCTCGGCCAGGTAGGCGGCCAGGGCCGCCGGTGTCGGGTGGTCGAAGACCAGGCCGGCGGGCAGCCGCAGGCCGGTCAGCGCACCGAGCCGGTTGCGCAGCTCGACGGCGGTCAGCGAGTCGAAGCCCAGCCGGGTGAAGGAGGTCGCGGGTTCCACGGCCTCGGCCGAGCTGTGGCCGAGAACGGCCGACGCCTGGTCGCGGACCTCCGACAGCAGCCGCGCCGTCCGCTGCTCCGGCGCCAACGGCGCCAGCAGGCGGGCCAGTTCGGAGCCGGACGGGTCGGCACCTGCGGCCGCACCGCGGCGGACGGGGACGCGCACCAGGCCGCGCAGCAGGTGCGGCAGCCCGGCCTGCGCCCCGGCCCGCAGGGCGCCGAGGTCGAGCCGGATCGGCACCAGGACCGCCCGCTCGGCGGACAGCGCCCGGTCGAACAGGGCGAGGCCCTGCTCGGCGGTGAGGGCGTCGACGCCGGAGCGCGACAGGCGCCGGGCGTCGCCGTCCTGCAGCTCGCCCGCCATGCCGCCGGTGCCGGGCGTCCCGGACTGCTGCGCCCACAGGCCCCAGGCCAGCGAGGTCGCCGGGAGGCCCCCGGCGCGGCGGTGCGCGGCGAGCGCGTCCAGGAAGGCGTTGGCCGCCGCGTAGTTGCCCTGGCCGGCGTTGCCGAAGGTGCCGGCCGCCGAGGAGAACAGCACGAAGGCGGCGAGGTCCTGGCCGGCAGTCAGCTCGTGCAGGTTGAGCGCCGCGTCGACCTTCGGACGGAACACCGCGTCGACCCGGTCGGGGGTGAGGGCGGCGACCACGCCGTCGTCGAGCACACCGGCGGTGTGCACCACGGCGGTCAGCGGGTGCTGCGCCGGGACGGCCGCGAGCACCTCGCCCAGCGCCTCGCGGTCGGCCGCGTCGCAGGCGACCATGGTCGCCTCGGCGCCCAGCCCGACGAGTTCCCCGGCCAGCTCCGGCCAGCCCTCGGCCACCGGGCCGCGGCGGCTGAGCAGCAGCAGGTGCCGCACGCCGTACCGGGTCACCAGGTGACGGGCCACCAGGGCGCCGAGCGAGCCGGTGGCACCCGTCACCAGGACGGTGCCCGCCGGGTCCAGGGCCGGGAGGTCGGTGCCGCCCGCCGCCCGGGCCAGCCGGGGCGCGTGGGCCCGGCCGGCCCGCAGCGCCAGCTGGGGCTCGCCGCTCGCCAGCGCGCCCGGCAGGGCGGTGACGGCGTCCGGGCCGTCCGCCGGGTCGAGGTCCAGCAGCACCAGGCGGCCCGGGTGCTCGGACTGGGCCGAGCGCAGCAGGCCCCACAGGGCGGCCGCGGCGGGGTCCGCGAGGGCCTCGCCCGGGAGCGCGACGGCGCCCCGGGTCACCAGGACCAGCCGGGAGGCGGCGAACCGCTCCTCGGCCAGCCAGGCCTGGGCCAGCGTCAGGGCGAAGCAGGCGGCGTCGCGGGCCGCCGTACGCAGGTCGGCGGCGGGCTCGGTGGCCCACGGGACCAGGACGGTCGCGGGAGCCTCGGCGCCGGAGTCCAGGTCCGCCAGCAGGTCCGGCAGACCGGCGTGGACGTCGAGCCCGTCGACGACGGTGGGCAGGTCCGCCAGCAGGCCCAGCGGATCCTGGCCGGCGACGGCCCAGGACGCACCGGCCGGGCCGTCGGCGGCGGGCAGCGCCGTCCAGTCGACGGCGAACAGCGCGTCGGCGCCGTCGCCGGCCGTCAGGGCGCCGGCCCCGAGCGGGCGCAGGGCCAGCGACTCGACCGAGCCGACCGGCCGGCCGTCGGCGGTGGCGAGGCTCAGCGCCACCGTGTCCTGGCCGGCCGCCGCCAGCCGCACGCGCAGCGCGTCCGCGCCGGTGGCGTGCAGGGCGATGCCGGTCCAGGCGAAGGGCAGGTGGGCCCCGCCGTCGGCCGCGACGAACCCGCCGAGGCCCACCGCCTGCACGGCGGCGTCCAACAGGGCCGGATGCAGGCCGAAGGCGCGGGCGTCGCCCCGCACCGGCTCGGGCAGCGCGACCTCGGCGAGCACCTCGTCGCCGTGCCGCCAGGCCGCCCGCAGGCCGCGGAACGCCGGGCCGTACCCGAAGCCGGCGGCCGCCATCCCGGCGTACAGACCGTCCACGTCCAGCGCCTCGGCGCCGGCCGGGGGCCAGCTGCCCTCGACGTCCCCGGCCGGGGCGGCCGGCAGCGCCGCCGAGAGCGTGCCCGAGGCGTGGCGAGTCCAGGGGCCGTCCTCGCCGGCGCTCTCGGCCCGCGCGTGGACGGTCACCGGGCGGCGGCCCGCACCGTCGGCCGCGCCGGCCCGGACCTGGACCTGCACGCCGCCGGACGCCGGGAGCACCAGCGGGGCCTCCAGCGTCAGCTCGTCCAGCAGCGCGCAGCCGACCTGGTCACCGGCCCGCAGGGCCAGTTCGACGAAGGCCGTCCCGGGCAGGATCACCGTGCCGGCCACCGCGTGGTCGGCCAGCCACGGGTGCGAGTGCAGCGAGAGCCGGCCGGTGAACAGCACCCCGTCCGCGTCCGCCACGGACACCGCGGCGCCGAGCAGCGGGTGGCCCACCGGGCTCTGGCCCAGGGCGACCGGGCTGCCGAACGGGACGGCCGGCGGGTGGAGCCAGAAGTGCTCCCGCTGGAAGGGGTAGGTGGGCAGGTCGGCGCGGCGGGCGCCGGTGCCGGCGAACAGCGCCGGCCAGTCGACGGACGCGCCGTGGGCGTGGGCGGTGGCCAGGGCGGTCAGCGCGGTCCGCGCCTCGGGCCGGCCGGCGCGCAGCGCAGGCACGAACACGCCGTCCGCGAGGAAGTCCTGGGCCATCGCGGTGAGGACACCGTCGGGGCCCAGCTCCAGGTACGTGGTGACGCCCTGGGCCTCCAGGGCCCGCATGCCGTCGGCGAAGCGGACGGCCTCGCGGACGTGGCGCACCCAGTACTCGGGCTCGCACAGCTCCTCGGCGGTGGCCAGGGTGCCGGTGACGTTGGAGACCACCGGGATGCGCGGGGCGCTGTACGTCAGGCGCTCGGCCACCTCGCGGAAGTCGTCCATCATGCCGTCCATCAGCGGGGAGTGGAAGGCGTGGGAGACGTTGAGGCGCTTGGTCTTCTCGAACTTCCCGGCGATCGCCAGGACTTCGGACTCGTCGCCCGAAATCACCACGGACGTCGGGCCGTTGATCGCGGCGATGCTGACGTTGCCGGTGAGCAGCGGCAGCACCTCGGCCTCGGCGGCCTTCACCGCGACCATCGCGCCACCCTCGGGCAGCGCCTGCATCAGCCGGCCACGGGCCGCCACCAGCGCGGCGGCGTCGTCGAGGGAGAGGACGCCCGCGACGTGCGCGGCCGCCAGCTCACCGATCGAGTGGCCCACCAGGACGTCGGGGCGCACGCCCCAACTCTCGAAGAGCCGGAACAGCGCCACCTCGACGGCGAACAGCGCGAGCTGGGTGAACTCCGTCCGCGCCAGGACGTCAGCGTCCTCGCCGAACAC
>NZ_JBSFKQ010000109.1:0-5126 GCF_053598615.1 Kitasatospora sp. NPDC001095
CCTCCGCCACCACCAGCCACTCACCGGACGGAACGGTCGCGGCGGCCTCCGGCAGGGGCTTCCACTCGACCCGGTAGCGCCAGCCGTCGACGGTGTGGCGCTCACGGCGGCGACGCCGCCAGGAGGAGAGCGCGGGCAGCACCGTGCCGAGGGAGGTGCGGACGCCCTGCTCGGCGTCGTCCACCTCCAGGGCCTCGGCCAGCGCGCCGAGGTCCTCGCGTTCCACGGCCTCCCAGAAGACCGCGCTGTCGAAGACGTCCCCGGCGGGCCCGTCGAGGGCCGGACGCGCCACGTGGCTGAGGTCGGGCCAGTAGGTCTCCTGCTGGAAGGCGTACGTCGGCAGGTCGACGCGCACGGCGCCGGTGCCGGCGAAGACGGCGCTCCAGTCGACGGCCGAGCCGTGGACGTGGGCGGCGGCCAGGGCGGTCAGCGCGGTCTGCGCCTCGCCCCGTCCGGTGCGCAGGGCGGCGGCGAAGGCCGCGGCGCCGGTCAGGCACTCCTGGGCCATGGCGGTGAGGACACCGTCCGGGCCCAGCTCGACGAAGGTGCTGACGCCCTGGGCCTCCAGGGTCCGCATGCCGTCGGCGAAGCGGACCGCCTGGCGCACGTGGCGCACCCAGTACTCGGGCGAGCACAGCTCCTCGGCGGTGGCGACCGAACCGGTCACGTTGGACACCACCGGGATGACCGGCTCGGCGTAGTCCAGGCCCTCGGCGACGGCCCGGAACTCCTCCAACATGCCGTCCATCAGCGGCGAGTGGAAGGCGTGCGAGACGCTCAGCCGCTTGGTCTTCCCGAACTTCCCGGCGATCGCCAGCACTTCGGCCTCGCCACCGGAAATCACCACGGAGGAAGGCCCGTTGATGGCGGCAATGCTGACGTTGTCCGTGAGCAGCGGCAGCACCTCGGCCTCGGTCGCCTTGACCGCCACCATCGCGCCGCCCTTCGGCAGCGCCTGCATCAGCCGGCCACGCGCCGCGACCAGGGTGACGGCGTCGTCCAGCGACAGCACCCCGGCGACATGCGCGGCCGCGATCTCACCGATCGAGTGGCCGACCAGGACGTCGGGGCGCACGCCCCAGCTCTCGAAGAGGCGGAACAGTGCGGTCTCCACCGCGAACAGCGCGACCTGCGTGTACTCGGTGCGCGCGAGAACGTCCGCGTCCTCGCCGAACACGACTTCCCGCAGCGGCAGTTCGACCCGCGCGCAGACGGCGTCGAAGGCGTCCGCGAACACCGGGAAGGCGTCGTACAGTTCACGCCCCATGCCCGGACGCTGGCTCCCCTGCCCCGTGAACAGGAACGCCAGCTTGCCGCCCGAGGCGGCACCCGTCACCAGCCCGGCGGCCGTGCCGCCCTCGGCCAGTGCCTCGACGGCGGCCAGCAGCTCGGCCGGGCCGTCCACGACGACGGCCGCCCGGTGCTCGAAGGCGGCCCGGGAGGTCGCGAGCGAGTACGCGAGGTCGGCGGCCGGCACGTCCGACCGGGTGCGCAGGTGGGCGGCCAGGCGGCGGGCCTGGGCGCGCAGGGCGTCGGGGGTGCGGCCCGACAGGACGACCGGCAGGTCGGCGGCCGGGGCCGGAACGGCCTCGCGGGCCGGCGCGTCGGTGTCCGCCGGGGCCTGCTCGATGAGGACGTGGGCGTTGGTGCCGGAGACGCCGAAGGAGGAGACGCCGGCCCGGCGGGGTTCGCCGGTCTCGGGCCAGTCCCGCGACTCCGTCAGCAGCTCGACGGCGCCGGAGGTCCAGTCGATGTGCGGGGACGGCTCGTCGACGTGCAGGGTCTTCGGGAGCACGCCGGCGCGGATCGCCATGACCATCTTGATCACGCCGCCGACGCCGGAGGCGGCCTGGGTGTGGCCGATGTTGGACTTCAGCGAGCCCAGCCAGAGCGGGCGGTCGCCGCTGCGCTCCTGGCCGTAGGTGGCGAGCAGGGCCTGGGCCTCGATCGGGTCGCCGAGCACGGTGCCGGTGCCGTGCGCCTCGACGGCGTCGACCTGGTCGGCCGTCAGGCCGGCGCCGGCCAGCGCCTGGCGGATGACGCGCTGCTGCGCGGGGCCGTTGGGGGCGGTCAGGCCGTTGCTGGCACCGTCCTGGTTGATCGCCGAACCACGGACGACCGCCAGCACCGGGTGCCCGAGGCGCTGCGCGTCCGACAGCCGCTCGACCAGCAGCACGCCGACGCCCTCACCCCAGCCGGTGCCGTCCGCGGCGCCCGCGAAGGACTTGCAGCGCCCGTCGACGGCCAGGCCGCGCTGGCGGCTGAACTCCACGAAGGCGGCGGGGGTGGACATGACGGTGACACCGCCGGCCAGGGCCATCGTGCACTCGCCGTTGCGCAGCGACTGGACGGCCAGGTGGAGGGCGACCAGGGAGGAGGAGCACGCGGTGTCGACGGTGACCGCCGGGCCCTCGAGACCGAAGGTGTAGGCCAGGCGCCCGGAGACGACGGCGGCGGCGTTGCCGGTGGCCAGGTAGCCCTCGGTCGCCTCGGCGGTGCTCATCAGGAGGGCGCCGTAGTCCTGACCGTTGGAGCCGACGAACACGCCGGCCTGGCTGCCCTTCAGGGTTGCCGGGTCGATGCCGGCGCGCTCGAAGGCCTCCCAGGAGGTCTCCAGCAGCAGCCGCTGCTGCGGGTCCATCGCCAGCGCCTCGCGCGGCGAGATGCCGAAGAAGCCCGCGTCGAAGCGGCCGACGCCGGGGAGGAAGCCGCCCTCGCGCGAGTAGGAGGTGCCCTGGTGTGCCGGGTCCGGGTGGTAGAGGGCGTCGAGGTCCCAGCCGCGGTCCTCGGGGAAGGTGCCGATGCCGTCGATGCCGTCGGCGACGATCCGCCACAGGTCCTCGGGCGAGCTGACGCCGCCGGGGTAGCGGCAGGCCATGCCGACGATGGCGATCGGCTCGTCGTCGGTCCGCGGGGTCGCGGCGGCGGGCACGGCGGCGGACTGCTCGCCGAGCAGGCGGGTCCGCAGGTGGGCGGCCAGGACCTCGGGGGTCGGGTAGTCGAAGACCAGGGTGGCCGGGAGGGAGAGACCGGTGCCGGCGGTCAGCAGGTTGCGCAGCTCGACGGCGGTCAGCGAGTCGAAGCCGAGGTCCTTGAAGGCGCGGCCGGACTCGATCTCGGCGGAGTCGGCGTGGCCGAGCACCGTGGCGACGTGGCCCCGGACGAGCCCGGTCAGCAGCTGCACCTGCTCGGCGGCGGCGAGCGGGGCGATCCGCTCGCGCAGCCGGCCGGCCTGGTCGGTGGTCTGCGCGGGCGCCTGCTCGGCGTCGAGCAGCGCCCGGACCTCGGAAAGGTCGGCGATCAGCGGGCGGTTGCGGCCGGCGGTGAAGGCCGGGGCGAAGCGCGCCCAGTCGACGTCGGCGACGGTCAGCGTGGCGTCGCCCTCGGAGAGGGCGCGGCCGAGGGCGGCCAGCGCCAGTTCGGGGGCGAGCGGCGGCAGGCCGCGGCGGCGCAGCTGCTGCTCGCCCTCGCCGTCGACCATGCCGCCGTCGGCCCAGGGGCCCCAGGCGACGGCGGTGGCGGCGAGGCCGCGGCCGCGGCGCTGCTCGGCCAGGGCGTCGAGGTAGGCGTTGGCGGCCGCGTAGGCGGACTGCCCGCCACTGCCCCAGACACCCGCGATGGAGGAGAAGAGGACGAAGGCGTCCAGCTCGGTGTCGCCGAGCAGCTCGTCCAGGTGCGCGGCACCGGCCACCTTCGCGGCCATCAGCTCGGCGGTCTCGGCGGCGTCGGTGACGGCGAGCACGGCCGAACCGGTCAGACCGGCGGTGTGGACGACGGCGGTGAACTCGTGCTCGGCGAGCAGCGCCTCGACGGCCGCACGGTCGGCGACGTCACACGCGACGACGGTCACCTCGACACCCGACGCGACGAGCTCCTCACGCAGTTCGACCGCACCCGGGGCGTCCAGGCCCCGACGGCTGGTCAGCACCAGGTGCCCGACCCCGTTGTCCGCCAGCCAGCGCGCCACCCGCGCACCCAGGGCGCCCGTACCGCCCGTGACCAGCACCGTGCCACGCGGCGACCACAAAGCGGCCGCCTCACCCGAACGACCGGCCCGCACCAGACGACGCACGAACACGCCCGAGGCGCGCACCGCGACCTGGTCCTCACCGTCCACACCCGCCAGCACAGCGGCCAACCGACCCCGCGCCCGGGCATCCAACACCTCGGGCAGGTCGACCAGACCACCCCAACGCTCCGGCGCCTCCAGCGCCACCACCCGGCCCAGACCCCAGACCTGCGCCTGCACCGCACTGCTCACCCGATCGGCACGACCGACCGACACCGCACCCCGCGACGCCAACCACAACGGCGCACCCACACCCGCGTCACCCAACGCCTGCACCAGCGCGATGGTCGCGGTGAAGCCGACGGACAGCACCGGCTGGCCGGCGTCCGGCTGCTCGGCGAGGGCGAGCAGGGACAGCACGCCGGACACCTCGGTGCCCTCGGCGGCGATCCCGGCCAGCAGCTCTGCCAGGCCCGCCCGGTCGGCGCCCGCCTCGATCTCGACGCGGCGCACCTCGGCGCCGCTCGCGGTGAGCGTCTCGGCGACGGCGGTGGCGGTGGCCTCGTCCAGGCCGGCCGGAACGGCGAGCAGCCAGGTGCCCGCCGGGGCGGCCGCCTGCTCACCGTCGACCGGCTGCCAGGTGACGTGGTACTGCCAACCGTCCACCGTGGTCCGGTTCCTGCGCTGCTCGCGCCAGGTGGAGAGAGCGGGCAGCAGGGTGCTCAGGGAGGACTGCACCAGCTCGTCGCCGCCGTCCACGGACAGCGTCATCGCCACGGCGGCGAGGTCACCGCTCTCGACGGCCGCCCAGAACGCGGAGTCCGTGCCGTCCACCGGCTCGAAGGCCGCCTCGGCGGCGTCGTTCGGCAGGTCGAGCCAGTAGCGCTGCCGCTGGAAGGCGTAGGTGGGCAGCTCGACGCGGCTCGCACCGGTGCCGTCGAAGGCCGGCGACCAGTCCACCGCGGCACCGTTCACGTGCGCGGTGGCCAGCGCCGTCAGCAGCGCCCGCTGCTCCGGGCGGCCGGCGCGCAGCGCCGGGGTGAACACGCCCTGCTCGACGCACTCCTGGCCCATGGCCGAGAGCACGCCGTCGGGGCCCAGCTCGACGAAGACGCTG
>NZ_JBSFKQ010000110.1:0-4986 GCF_053598615.1 Kitasatospora sp. NPDC001095
TGTACTCGCCCCACATCTCCAGGCCGCCGTCCGCGCTCTCCACGACTCTGACGGTCAGCTCGAACTTGCCCGGCTCGCGGTCGGCAGGAAGCTCAGTGCGCACCCCCGCTGTCGGAACCCGACCGGGCTGCGATAGGACGGAGCGCGAACGAACCCCACGTCACCCGTCCGTAAGGAGCACCATGCCCGGCCCGACCGTCGGCCCCACCGACGACACGTCGACCGCTGCCGCCACCACACCCACCCCCGCATCCGCCGCCGCACCCGTCACCGGCCAGGCCCGTCCCGGCTGGGCCGTGATCGCGGTCCTCGGCGGACTCACCGCGCTCGGCCCGCTCACCACCGACCTCTACCTGCCGGGCCTGCCCGCCATCGCCGACGACCTGGTCGCCCAGCCGGCCGCCGTCCAGCTCACCCTGACCTTCTCGATGCTCGGGGTCGCCGCCGGGCAGCTGCTCTTCGGGCCGCTCAGCGACCGCTTCGGGCGCCGCACTCCGCTGCTCGCGGGGCTCGTCCTCTACACCCTGTCGAGCCTGGTGTGCGTGTTCGCGCCGAACCTGTCGGTGCTGATCGCCGGCCGGTTCGTCCAGGGCGCGGCCGGCTCCGCAGGACTGGTGATCGGGCGCGCCGTCTCCCGGGACCGCTTCCAGGGCGTCGCCCTGCTGCGCTTCCTCGCCTCGATCGCCCTGATATCGGGGCTGGCGCCGATCCTCGCCCCGATCATCGGCGCACAGCTGATGCGGTTCACCTCGTGGCGCGGCACCTTCGGCGTGCTCACGGCGCTCGGGCTGCTGCTCGCCCTGGTCTCGTTCGGCGTGCTGCGCGAGACGCTGCCGCCGGAGACCCGGGACCGCGGCGGGGTGGGCGCGGCCCTGCGGACGATGGGGCGGCTGCTGCGCAACCTGCCGTTCCTCGGGCTGGCGCTGACCAGCTCCCTCGCCTTCGGGGCGCTGTTCGGCTACATCAGCGGGTCGTCGACCGTGCTCCAGAACGTGTACCAGGTCTCGCCGCAGACCTACAGCCTGCTGTTCGGGCTGAACTCGTTCGCGATCGTGGTGATGACCCAGCTGAACGGGCGGGTGCTGGCGCCGCGCTTCACGCAGCGGACGCTGATGCTGGGCAGCCTCGCGTCGGCGGTCGCCGCCGGGGTGGCGCTGGTGCTGCTGACGACGGTGTGGGACTTCGGACTGGCCGGCTTCTGTCCGCCGCTGTTCGTGATGATGGGCAGCCTGGGGGTGTTGCTGCCGAACACCGCCGCCCAGGCGCTCGGCCTGGTCGAGCCGCAGGTGGCGGGCACGGCGTCGGCGCTGCTCGGGACGGGCAACTTCCTGTGCGGCGCGGTGGTCGCACCGCTGAGCAGCCTCGGCGGTCGGCCGTCGGCGGTGCTGCTGGCGCTGGTGGTCCTGGTGTGTGGGGTGCTGGCGACGGTGGCGTACCTGGCGCTGTGCCGCCCGGAGCGGATGCGAACGGCGGGCAGCTGACGGCGAGCGGAACACGGCGAACAGAAAACAGCGAACAGACAACGGGAAACGGATGACAGCTGACAGATGTTGAAATCTGTCAGCTGTCATCCGTCGTTCGTCATCCGTCAATCGTCAGTGGTCCTCGCCACCCGAAGCGGACTCAGGCGATGGAGAAGTCGTCCCCGTACACGTTGCCCTGGCCGTACCAGCCGTGCAGGTACACGGTGACGGTGCCGTTGGCCCCGGTGGTGAAGGGGACGGACAGCTTGGTCCAGCCGGCGGAGTTGGCCCAGGCGCTGGCGGTGGCACCGCCGCTGACGCCGACGTAGGCGTAGTTGCCCTGCACCCAACCGCTCAGGGTGTAGCTGGTGTTGGGCTTCAGCGTGACGGTCTGCGAGCACTCGCCGGTCTGGGCGGCGGTGGCCGCGGCCTGGAGCGCCTTGCTGCCGGAGTGGACCGGGGTGGAGACCACGGCGCCGCCGCTCTGGCAGGTCCACGGGGCGAGGCTGCCGCTCTCCAGGTCGCCGTTGACCAGTCCGGTCGTCGGGCCGGTCCCGGTGACGGTCAGCGTGTAGGTCGCGCTGTGGCTGCCGGAGGCCCCGGTGGCCGTGACGGTCAGCGGGTAGGAGCCCGGGTTCGCGGCCGCGGTGGTGGAGATGTTGAGCGTGGCGCTGTTGCCGGCGGTGACGCTGCCCGGGGTGACGGTGGCGTTGATGCCGGCGGCCGGAACGGTGGTGATCGTGAGGTTGAGGTTCTGCGCCGAGCCCGCGGTGACCGCCGTCGCGATGGTGGCGGAGGTGGACGAGCCGGCCGCGACCGTACCGGAGGCCGGGTTCACCGCGACCGAGAAGTCGTTGCCGGGCTGAGTGCCGGTGACGATCAGGGTGAAGGTGCTCGTGTGGCTGCCGGAGGCCGCCGCGCCGGTGACGGTGATCGGGTAACTCCCGGGCGCCACCGAGGAGGTGGTGCTGATGTTGAGCGTGGCACTGCTGCCGGCGGTGACGCTGCCAGGGGTGACGGTGGCGGTGACGCCGGCCGGGGCGCCGCTGACCGTGAGGTTGACGCTCTGCGCCGAGCCCGCCGTCACGGCCGTCGCGACGGTCGCCGAGGTGGACGAACCGGCAGCGACCGTGGCCGAGTTGGGGCTGACCGACACCGAGAAGTCGTTGTTCACCGTCGAGCCGCTGGTGAACGGCGCGAAGATGTGGGTGAAGTCCCAGGTGTTCTGGGAGATCCCGGAGCAGGAGTCACTGCCGGCCGTGCCCGGGCAGCCGCCGTTGTCGCGCTGGAGCGCCCAGAACGACAGCGTGTTGATGCCCTTGGAGACGGCCCAGTTGTACACGGTGGTGGCGTTGGCCACGGTGAAGGTCTCGGCCGGGCCGAAGTCGTCGACACCGATCATCTCGGTGATCCCGATCGAACCCCACAGCTGGGCCGGGGTCTTGGACGGGTAGAGCTTGGCGAGCTGGTTGTAGAGGCCCTGCGCGGAGGTCTGGGTGTCGGCCGCCATGTCGTGGGCGGCGTTGTCGTAGTAGTCGAAGGTCATCATGTTGACGACATCGATCCGCGCGTTGTTGCTGACCGCGTTCTTCAGTACCGCGAGCCCGCTGCTGGCCAGCCCGGAGGTGGTGGTGGGCAGCGTGTAGGAGAACTGGATAGTCCGGCCGTTGGCGGCGGCCCAGTCCTCCACGATCTTGATCGCCTTGTTGCGGCGGTCGATCCCGGCGGTGTTGGTCAGCGAGTTGTCCTCGATGTCGAGGTCGATCCGGCTGACGTCGTAGGTGGTGATCACGTTCTCGAAGGCGGCCGCGATCTGGTTGACGTCGGTGCAGCTGTCGGCCAGCTCGGTGCCGGTGTTGTCGGCGGTGTAGCCGCCGAAGGACGGGATCACGTCCCCGCCGTTGGCGCGGATGGTCGCGATGTCGGCGCCGAAGGTGGCGGAGGACACCGGCATCGAGGAGTCGCCGTTCCAGTACGGCGTGCAGGAGCCCTTGGTGGCGGTCTGGAGGAACGCCATGGTCAGGTGCTTGGCGCCGGACTGCGCGGCCAGCTGGGCCGGGCTCTGGCCGGTCCAGGCCTCGAAGTAGGGGGCGAAGACCCGGCTGGGGAGCGGGGTGGCGGCCTCGGCGGAGCTCGTCCCGGCGGCGACCAGGCCGGCCGAGGCTGCCAGCGTGGCGCAGGCCGTGAACACGGCCTGGACTGTTCGGCGAAGGCGCATGAATTCCTCCAACAGACGTGGTGGGGCAGGACGTTGGCGAGGTGCGGCCGGTCCTGGCGGGGCGGCCGTGTGGGGTCGGCCGCGATCCCGGGACCGGGTCGGACATCGGGAGTGCGTGCGTGAGCTCGGGAGTTCGGGCGTGCGAAGGCCCACCGAATCGCGCGGACGCGGGCGGCGTGTGGACGCGTGCGCCGTACGGGGCGGGGGTGGAGCGGTGCATGGCAGGGCAGTGCCTCAGCCGCCGGTGGTCACACCCCCACAGTGCATCCCGGTCGGATCGACATGCTTATGTTTGGACTAGACCACTGGTCTGTCAAGAGACCTAACAGTTCGTTAGCGGACGGTCCGTGCGGAGGAAGGGGGCGCTCTGGCGGCCCGGGGCGGTCGGGAGGCCGATGGCGACGGGAGGCGCCGGAAACGAGAAAGCCGTGGCCGCGCACCCGGCGAGGGGGCGCGGCCACGGCGGCCCGGCGCTCAGGACGCCGGGCGGTTCATGGTGTCGGGGATCCGTGGACATGCGGACCCCCGGGTCGACGGGCAGCGGGCGGGGCCGCCGTCCGGATCAGCGGCCCGGCGGGCAGAGCGTGGCGAGCAGCGCTTCGTTGATCTTCGCGGCGGTGTCCGGTCCGAAACCCTGCGGGTGTGCGGCCGAGGTGAAGCGCTGGTTGGCCAGCTCGGTCAACTTCTGCTTGTCCTTGGGGAACTGGTAGATCGACTGGCACTGGTTGCGCGCCCGGTCCACGGCCTGGTCCGGCTTGCCGTCGACGATCGCCGGGTCGATCGCGTCCAGGGCGGAGACCAGCTTGGCCGTCAGGTCGGTGCCCGGCTTGGTGGGCAGTCCGGCGTCGGCGGGCGGCGCGGGCTTGGCCGGTGCGGGGGCTCCCGAGGCGCCGCCGTCGGGGGCGGGCGCGCCGGTGGCGCCGTCGGCCGTGGGGGCGGTCGAGTCGGGCGCGGGGGCCGCGGGCGTGGTGGCGGCGTCGGACGGCGCGGCGGCCGAGGCGGCGGCGGTGGGGGAGCCGGCCGCGGAGGTGGCCTTGTCCGAGCCCGAGCCTGAGCCCGATCCGGAGCTGGAGCAGGCAGCGAGGCTCACCGCGGCGAGTGCCGTGAGGGTGGCGGCGAGGAGACGAGTGCGCATGGCGCCCAGACTGTCATGTTCGCGGCGTGGAAGGGAAGGTCCCCCGAAGGCCGGATGGCGATCTCCGGAGCGACAGCGCGGCGGCCCCGGAGGAGCGCCTTGCTGGTGAGGACGAGCGCGGGCGAGGCGTCGTCCAGCATGTAGGCGATCCGGTCGGCCGGGTAGCGCGG
>NZ_JBSFKQ010000111.1:0-1503 GCF_053598615.1 Kitasatospora sp. NPDC001095
CTGAGGACAAGCCCTCGGCCTATTAGTACCGGTCAACTCCACCCCTCACAGGGCTTCCATATCCGGCCTATCAACCCAGTCGTCTACTGGGAGCCTTACCCTCTCAAGGAGGTGGGAGTGCTCATCTCGAAGCAGGCTTCCCGCTTAGATGCTTTCAGCGGTTATCCCTCCCGAACGTAGCCAACCAGCCATGCCCTTGGCAGAACAACTGGCACACCAGAGGTTCGTCCGTCCCGGTCCTCTCGTACTAGGGACAGCCCTTCTCAACACTCCTACGCGCACAGCGGATAGGGACCGAACTGTCTCACGACGTTCTAAACCCAGCTCGCGTACCGCTTTAATGGGCGAACAGCCCAACCCTTGGGACCTACTCCAGCCCCAGGATGCGACGAGCCGACATCGAGGTGCCAAACCATCCCGTCGATATGGACTCTTGGGGAAGATCAGCCTGTTATCCCCGGGGTACCTTTTATCCGTTGAGCGACGGCGCTTCCACAAGCCACCGCCGGATCACTAGTCCCTACTTTCGTACCTGCTCGACCCGTCAGTCTCACAGTCAAGCTCCCTTGTGCACTTACACTCAACACCTGATTGCCAACCAGGCTGAGGGAACCTTTGGGCGCCTCCGTTACCCTTTAGGAGGCAACCGCCCCAGTTAAACTACCCACCAGACACTGTCCCTGATCCGGATCACGGACCCAGGTTAGACATCCAGCACGACCAGAGTGGTATTTCAACGGCGACTCCACAACAACTGGCGTTGCTGCTTCACAGTCTCCCACCTATCCTACACAAGCCGAACCGAACACCAATATCAAGCTATAGTAAAGGTCCCGGGGTCTTTCCGTCCTGCTGCGCGAAACGAGCATCTTTACTCGTAATGCAATTTCACCGGGCCTATGGTTGAGACAGTCGAGAAGTCGTTACGCCATTCGTGCAGGTCGGAACTTACCCGACAAGGAATTTCGCTACCTTAGGATGGTTATAGTTACCACCGCCGTTTACTGGCGCTTAAGTTCTCAGCTTCGCCCCGACGAATCAGAGCTAACCGGTCCCCTTAACGTTCCAGCACCGGGCAGGCGTCAGTCCGTATACATCGCCTTACGGCTTCGCACGGACCTGTGTTTTTAGTAAACAGTCGCTTCTCGCTGGTCTCTGCGGCCACCCCCAGCTCAGAGTGCAAGACTCGTCACCAGGAATGGCCCCCCTTCTCCCGAAGTTACGGGGGCATTTTGCCGAGTTCCTTAACCATAGTTCACCCGAACGCCTCGGTATTCTCTACCTGACCACCTGAGTCGGTTTGGGGTACGGGCCGCCATGAAACTCGCTAGAGGCTTTTCTCGACAGCATAGGATCATCCACTTCACCACAATCGGCTCGGCATCAGGTCTCAGACTATATGTGAGGCGGATTTGCCTACCCCACGTCCTACACCCTTACCCCGGGACAACCACCGCCCGGGCTGGACTACCTTCCTGCGTCACCCCATCGCTCACCTACTGC
>NZ_JBSFKQ010000111.1:1599-2970 GCF_053598615.1 Kitasatospora sp. NPDC001095
CATGCTGCAATGACACGACTTCGGTGGTGTGCTTGAGCCCCGCTACATTGTCGGCGCGGAATCACTTGACCAGTGAGCTATTACGCACTCTTTCAAGGGTGGCTGCTTCTAAGCCAACCTCCTGGTTGTCTCTGCGACTCCACATCCTTTCCCACTTAGCACACGCTTAGGGACCTTAGTCGGTGTTCTGGGCTGTTTCCCTCTCGACCATGGAGCTTATCCCCCACAGTCTCACTGCCACGCTCTCACTTACCGGCATTCGGAGTTTGGCTAAGGTCAGTAACCCGGTAAGGCCCATCGCCTATCCAGTGCTCTACCTCCGGCAAGAAACACGTGACGCTGCACCTAAATGCATTTCGGGGAGAACCAGCTATCACGGAGTTTGATTGGCCTTTCACCCCTAACCACAGGTCATCCCCCAGGTTTTCAACCCTGGTGGGTTCGGTCCTCCACACGGTCTTACCCGCGCTTCAACCTGCCCATGGCTAGATCACTCCGCTTCGGGTCTTGGGCATGCAACTCAACCGCCCTATTCGGACTCGCTTTCGCTACGGCTACCCCACACGGGTTAACCTCGCTACACACCGCAAACTCGCAGGCTCATTCTTCAAAAGGCACGCAGTCACGGCCCACCAGCAAGCTGATGAACGACGCTCCCACGGCTTGTAGGCACACGGTTTCAGGTACTATTTCACTCCGCTCCCGCGGTACTTTTCACCATTCCCTCACGGTACTATCCGCTATCGGTCACCAGGGAATATTTAGGCTTAGCGGGTGGTCCCGCCAGATTCACACGGGATTTCTCGGGCCCCGTGCTACTTGGGAGTTCTTCAAACGAGCCGTACAGATTTCGCCTACGGGGGTCTTACCCTCTACGCCGGACCTTTCGCATGTCCTTCGACTATCCATACGGTTTCTGACTCGCCGACCGGCCGGCAGACCGATCAAGAAAAATCCCACGACCCCGAAACGGCAACCCCTGCCGGGTCTCACACCATTCCGGTTTAGCCTCATCCGGTTTCGCTCGCCACTACTCCCGGAATCACGGTTGTTTTCTCTTCCTGCGGGTACTGAGATGTTTCACTTCCCCGCGTTCCCTCCACACTGCCTATGTGTTCAGCAGCGGGTGACAGCCCATGACGACTGCCGGGTTTCCCCATTCGGACACCCCCGGATCAAAGCTCGGTTGACAGCTCCCCGGGGCCTATCGCGGCCTCCCACGTCCTTCATCGGTTCCTGGTGCCAAGGCATCCACCGTGCGCCCTTAAAAACTTGGCCACAGATGCTCGCGTCCACTGTGCAGTTCTCAAACAACGACCAGTCACACACCCTCGACAACCCGAACCGGGCTACCTCAAGTGAGGCCGGCAC
>NZ_JBSFKQ010000112.1:0-4652 GCF_053598615.1 Kitasatospora sp. NPDC001095
TGGACCACCCCCGACAATCGACCCCGCCGCGCCGCCGTCTCCTCCTTCGGCATCAGCGGCACCAACGCCCACCTCATCCTCGAACAACCCACCCCACCAACCGAACAGACCCACGACGAACCCACCCCCACGAGCGTCATCCCCTGGGTGCTCTCCGGACACAACGAGGCCGCACTGCGCGCCCAGGCGCGGCAGCTGCGCGAGCACCTCGCCGCGGCGCCCCTCCCCCGCCCCGCCGACGTCGCCCACGCCCTCGTCACCGGCCGGGCGCTCCTCGGCCACCGTGCCGTGGTCCTCGGCGAGGACCACGAGAGCCTGCTCGCCGGTCTGGACGGGCTGACGAGCGGGGACACCCTGGCTGCCGTGGTCGGAGGTGCCCCGGCAGGCGCCGACAGGGCCGTCCTCGTCTTCCCCGGCCAGGGCTCGCAGTGGGACGGAATGGCGGTGGAACTGCTGGATTCCCACGCCGTGTTCGCCGACAGCATCGCCGCGTGCGAGCGCGCCCTGTCGCCGTACGTGGACTGGTCGCTCACCGAGGTGCTGCGCCGCGCCCCCGGCGCTCCGGGGCTGGAGCGCGTGGACGTGGTGCAGCCCGCGCTGTTCGCCGTGATGGTGTCGCTGGCAGCGGTGTGGCGCTCCGTGGGCATCGTTCCCGCCGCCGTGGTCGGGCATTCGCAGGGCGAGATCGCCGCCGCGTACGTCGCCGGCGCGCTGTCGCTGGACGACGCGGCGAAGGTGGTCGCCCTGCGCAGCCAGGCGATCCGCGCACTCGCGGGCAAGGGCGGCATGGGCTCCGTACCGCTGTCGCCGCAGGAGACGGAGGCCCGGCTGGAACGCTGGGGCGGCCGGCTCTCGGTCGCGGCGGTCAACGGGCCGTCCGTCACGGTGGTGTCCGGTGATCCCGACGCGCTCGCGGAGCTGGTGGAGTCCTGCAGGGACGAGGGCATCCGGGCCAGGACGATCGCGGTGGACTACGCCTCGCACTCCGCGCACGTGGAGGAGATCCGCGACGCGGTGCTCCAGGCGCTGGCAGACGTGACGCCGCGCGCGTCGGACGTGACGTTCTACTCGACGCTCCTCGGCGAGCCCGTCGACACGACGGCGCTGGACGGCGACTACTGGTACCGCAACCTCCGCAACACCGTCCAGTTCGAGAAGGCGATCCGGGCCCTGGCGGCCGACGGCCACCGGACGTTCGTCGAGAGCAGCCCGCACCCCGTGCTGACCGTGGGTGTGCAGGAAACCCTCGAAGCGGCCACGGAGGAGACCGGGCAGGACGCCCCCACCGTGGTCGTCGGCTCGCTCCGTCGCGACAAGGGCGACTGGCGCGAGTTCCTGACCTCCCTCGCCACCGTGTTCGTCGGCGGCCACGAGGTGGACTGGGCCGCGGTGCCCGGCACCGCGGGGCCGGCGCGGCCGGTGGAGCTGCCCACCTACGCGTTCCAGCGCCGCCGGTACTGGATCGAGACCCCGGCCGCGACGGGAGACATGGCGGGTGCCGGACTCGCCACGGCGGACCATCCGCTGCTGGGCGCCCTGGTCTCCCTCGCCGATGACGGCGGGCTGCTGCTCACCGGCCGGCTGTCGGTGCGCGCCCACCCGTGGCTGGCCGATCACGCCGTGGCGGGCACCGTCCTCCTGCCCGGCACCGCGTTCGTGGAACTGGCCCTGCGCGCGGCGGACGAGGCGGGGTGCGACCAAGTCGACGACCTCACGCTCGAAGCACCGCTGATCCTCCCCGAAGACGGCGAGATCCAGCTCCAGCTGGCCGTGGGAGCGACGGACCCCTCGGGCCGGCGCCCGCTGCGCGTGTACTCGCGTCCCACGGCCGACGCCCTCGGCGCGAACGACGGGGAGTGGACCCGGCACGCGACCGCCTTCCTGGGCCTCGGCGAACCGGCCGCCACGGAGGCCCTCGGCGCCTGGCCCCCGGCGGGCGCCACGCCCGTCGACCTGACCGCGCGCTACGAGCTCCTCGCCGCCCAGGGCTACGAGTACGGCCCCGCCTTCCAGGGCCTGAGCGCCCTGTGGCAGCGCGGCGGCGAGCTGTTCGCCGACGTGCGGCTGGCGGAGGAACAGCGGGAAGGAGCCGAAGCCTTCGGGCTCCACCCGGCGCTGCTCGACGCGGCCCTGCACGCCGTCGTGCTACGGGACCACGCAGAGGACGGGCCGCTGCTGCCCTTCGCCTGGGACGGCCTGCGGCTGCACGCCACGGGGGCCCGGGAACTGCGGGTGGTGTTCACGCCGACGGGCCGGGACACCACGTCCGTCATGGCCTACGACCCGACGGGAGCCCCGGTCGCCGAGGCCGGACTGCTGGCCCTGCGGCCCGTCTCCGTCGAGCAACTGGCCGCCGCGAGCCGCACGTCCGGGCCCGGCCGGTCGCTGTACCGGCTGGACTGGTCGCCACTGGCCGTTCCCGCGGCGGACGGCGCCGCCCACCCGGAGCCGGTCGCGCTCGCCGCGGCCGGCGCGGGCTCGGACGCGGTGCTCCCCGTCACGGGCGGCGACCTGCACTCCACCCTCGGAGAAGTGCTGCGTACGGTCCAGGAGTGGCTGGCCGACGAGCGCTTCGCCGACGCGCGGCTGATCGTCACCACGCGCGGCGCGGTCGCCACGCGGGACGGCGACGACGTCACGGACCTCCCCGCGGCGGCCGTCTGGGGTCTGCTGCGCACGGCGCAGTCCGAGCAGCCCGGGCGCCTCGTCCTGCTTGACGCGGACGAGGCCGAGCCCGCCGCCGGTCTCCTGCGGACCGCGCTGGCCACGGGTGAACCTCAACTCGCCGTACGGAACGGCGAGTTCCGTGTACCGCGCCTGGGGCGTGCCGACCGCGCCGAGGCCGGTGGACGGGGCCTCGACCCCGAAGGCACCGTCCTCGTCACCGGCGGCACGGGCGGCCTGGGCTCGCTGCTGGCCCGGCACCTCGCCACCGAGCACGGCGCACGCCACCTCCTGCTCGTCAGCAGGAGCGGCCCCGACGCCAACGGCGCAACCGAACTCCAAGCCGAACTCACCGCACTCGGCGCCCACACCACCATCACCGCCTGCGACGTCGCCGACCGCGACGCCCTGGCCGCACTGCTCGCCACCGTCCCCGACGAACACCCCCTGACCGCCGTCGTCCACACCGCGGGGACGCTGGACGACGGCACCTTCGACAGCCTGACGCCGGAACGCCTGGCCACCGTGCTCGGCGCCAAGGCCGACGCCGCGTGGCACCTCCACGAGCTGACGCGGGACCGCGACCTGAGCGCGTTCGTCCTCTTCTCCTCCGTCGTCGGCACGATCGGGTACGCGGGACAGGGCAACTACGCCGCCGCCAACGCCTACCTCGACGGCCTCGCCGCCCACCGCCGCGCCCACGGGCTGCCCGCCACCTCCCTGGCCTGGGGCCTGTGGGAGGAGGCCAGCGGCATGACCGGACACCTGGGCGGCGCGGACATCGCGCGCATGGCACGGGCGGGAGTGGCACCGCTGCCCTCGGACGAAGGGCTCGCCCTCTTCGGCGCGGCGCTCGCACGCGTGGAAGCGACGCTCGTGCCGGCCCGGCTGGACCTCGCCGGACTGCGCTCTCGCGCCGTCCCGGACGGAGTGCCACCGGTCTTCCGCGGCCTGGTCAGGGCTCCCGTGCGCCGCGCCGCGCAGGCGATGGACGACGAGCGCGGGGACGGCGGCTGGGCACAGCGCTTCGCCGGCCTCCCCGCGGAGGAGCGCGACCGCGCGCTGCTCGACTTCGCACGTCGTCAAGTGGCCACCGTGCTCGGCCACGGCGAGGCCGACGGCGTCGCCGCGAACCAGCCGTTCAAGACACTGGGCTTCGATTCGCTGATGGCGGTCGAGCTCCGCAACCGTCTCAACACCGCCACCGGCCTGCGCCTGCCCGCCACGCTCGTCTTCGACCACCCCACGCCCGCCGCGCTCGCCGGATACCTGGGCGAACGGATCACTGGAAGCGCGACGGCCGGAACGACCACCACCACGGCCGTCGTCGCGACGACGGACGACCCGATCGTCATCGTCGGCATGGCCTGCCGCTACCCCGGCGGAGTCACGTCACCCGAGGACCTCTGGCAGCTCGTCGCCAACGGAACCGACGCCATCGGCGGCTTCCCCACCGACCGCGGCTGGAACCTCGACGACCTCTACGACCCCGACCCCGCCAAAGCCGGACACATCTACACCCACAAGGGCGGCTTCCTCCACGACGCCGCCGACTTCGATCCCGAGTTCTTCGGCCTGAGCCCACGCGAAGCCCTGGCCACCGACCCCCAGCAGCGCCTCCTCCTGGAGACCGCCTGGGAAACCCTCGAACGCGCCGGAATCGACCCCACCGCGCTGCGCGGCAGCCAGACCGGCGTCTTCACCGGCGTCATGTACAACGACTACGGTTCACGGCTGAGCAAGGTGCCCGAGGAACTGGAGGGTTACCTGCGGAACGGCAGCTATGCCAGCGTGGCCTCCGGCCGGGTGGCCTACACCCTGGGCCTTCAGGGCCCGGCGGTGTCCGTGGACACCGCGTGCTCGTCCTCGCTGGTGGCCCTGCACCTGGCCGTGCAGGCGCTGCGCAACGGTGAGTGCACGCTCGCGCTGGCGGGCGGCGTGACCGTCATGGCCACGCCCAACACCTTCATCGAGTTCAGCCGCCAGCG
>NZ_JBSFKQ010000113.1:0-4576 GCF_053598615.1 Kitasatospora sp. NPDC001095
CCGCCACCTCACCCACCGAGTGCCCCACCACGAAGTCCGGCCGCACACCCAGCCACTCCACCAGCCGGAACAGCGCCACCTCCAGCGCGAACACCCCGCCCTGGGTGAACAGCGTCTGCCCCAACACCCCCTCCTCGTCCTCGAACAGCACCTCCACGGGCAACCCCAACAACCCGCAGACCTCGTCCAACGCCCGCGCGAACACCGGGAACGACCGGTACAAGCCCCGGCCCATCCCCGCCCACTGGCCCCCCTGACCGGAGAACACGAACGCCGACCTGCCCGGGGAGGCAGTGCCCGTGACGATTCCGGGTTTTCCGTCGATCAGCGCGTCCAGGCCGGCCGGGTCCGTCAGCACGGCACGGTGCGGGAACCGGGCCCGCGCGGCCAGGTCCGCGGCCACCTGGGCCGGTGTGACCTCGGGGTGCTCGGCGAGGAACCCGCGCAGCCTGCGGGCCTGGTCGCGCAGGGCCGCGTCCGACTTGGCCGACAGCAGCCACGGCATCGGCACCGCGGCCACAGGGGCGGGCGTGGGAGCGGCAGGGGACTCAGGCGAGGTCTCCTCGGCCGGGGCCGGGGCTTCCAGGATCACGTGCGCGTTGGTACCGCTGATGCCGAACGCCGACACGCCCGCGCGACGCAGGTGGCCGTTGTCGGGCCAGGGCCGGGCCTCCGTGAGCAGCCGGACGCTCCCGGACTCCCAGTCGACGTGGGAGGTCGGCGTGTCCACGTGGAGGGTCCGCGGCAGTTCACCGTGCCGCATCGCCATGACCATCTTGATCACACCCGCCACACCGGCCGCCGCCTGGGTGTGGCCGATGTTGGACTTCACCGACCCCAGCCACAACGGCTCCACCCGGCCCTGGCCATAGGCGGCCAGGAGTGCCTGGGCCTCGATGGGGTCACCGAGCGTCGTCCCCGTACCGTGCGCCTCCACCGCATCCACCTCGGACGCCTCCAACCCGGCGTTCGCCAGCGCCTGCCGGATCACCCGCTCCTGCGACGGACCGTTCGGCGCGGTCAGCCCGTTGGACGCCCCGTCCTGGTTCACCGCCGAACCCCGCACCACCGCCAGCACCCGGTGACCGTGACGACGGGCGTCGGACAGGCGTTCCAGGAGCACGACACCCGCACCCTCACCCCACGCCGTACCATCGGCGGCCTCGGCGAACGCCTTCACCCGCCCGTCGGCCGCAAGCCCCCGCTGCCGCGAGAACTCGACGAACCCCGCCGGCGTCGCCATCACCGTCACCCCACCGGCCAGGGCCAGCGAGCACTCCCCCGAACGCAGCGCCTGCGCCGCCAGGTGGATCGCCACCAGCGACGACGAGCACGCCGTGTCCACCGACACCGCCGGACCCTCCAGCCCCAACAGGTACGACACCCGCCCGGAGGTCACACTCGTCGCCGTGCCCGTCGAGAGGTAGCCCTCCAGGTCGGGCGGCTGTGCCCCGGCGCCATAGCCCGAGGACCAGATGCCCGTGAAGACGCCCGTCCGGCTGCCCCGCAACGACGTCGGATCGATCCCCGCGTCCTCGAAGGTCTCCCACACCGTCTCCAGCAGCACCCGCTGCTGCGGATCCATCGCCAACGCCTCCCGCGGCGAGATCCCGAAGAACGCCGCGTCGAAGTCTCCGGCGGCGTCGAGGAAGCCGCCCCACCGCGTGTACGACCTCCCCGGACCACCGGCCGGATCGTAGAGACGACCCACGTCCCACCCACGATCCGAGGGGAACTCCCCCACCGCGTCCACCCCACCGGACACCACATCCCACAACTCCTGGGCGGACCCCACCCCACCCGGATAGCGGGCCCCCAGCCCCACCACGACCACCGGATCATCCGACACCGGAACCCCGACCGGCACGGGTGAGGCAGGGGCCTGGCGGCGGGCGCCGACCAGGAGGTTCCGCAGGTGACCGGCCAGCGCGTCGGGGGTCGGGTAGTCGAAGACCATCGTCGCGGGCAGCCGTACCCCGGCGGCCGCGGACAGGCGGTTGCGCAGTTCCACCGCAGTGAGCGAGTCGAAGCCCAGGTCCTTGAAGGCCCGCTCGGCGCTGACGGCCGAGGTGTCGGTGTGGCCGAGGACCGCCGCCGTCTGGCCGGTGACCAGTTCCAGGACGCGGCTGTGCTGCTTGGTCTCGGGCAGAGCCGCCAGTTCCCTGCCCAGGGTCGGCCGGTCCGTGCGACGGGCGGGCCTGGTACGGGTGAGGCGGCTGAGGAGGGGGCGGGTGGACGTCGCAGACAGGTCGAGGTGTGCGGGGACCAGCACGGGATCGGCGGCGCCCAGGGCCAGGTCGAACAGTTCCAGCGCCTGGTCCGTGGGCATCGGCAGCACGCCGGCGCGGGCGAGGCGCTTGAGGTCGGTGTCGGTGAGGTGTCCGGTCAGCCCGCTGGCCTCGGCCCACTGTCCCCAGGCCAGCGATACGCCGGGCAGACCCAGGGCACGCCGGTGCACGGCGAGGGCGTCCAGGAAGGCGTTCGCGGCGGCGTAGTTGGCCTGGCCCGGGCCGCCCAGCACCCCTGCGGCGGACGAGAAGAGCACGAACGCGCTCAGGCCGAGGTCCTTCGTCAGCTCGTGCAGGTGCCAGGCGGCGTCGGCCTTGGGCCGCAGCACCTGGTCGATCCGGCCGGGCGTGAGGGATTCGACGACGCCGTCGTCGAGCACGCCGGCGGCGTGGACGACCGCGGTCAGCGGATGCTCGGCCGGGATCGAGTCCAGGACGGCCGCCAGCGCGTCCCGGTCGGCCACGTCGCAGGCCACCACCTCGGCGTCGAAGTCCACCTCCGCCGCGGTCCTGCTGAGCAGGAGCAGGTGCCGGATGCCGTGCCGGTCGCGCAGGTGCCGGGCGACGAGGCGGCCCAGTGTTCCGGTGCCCCCGGTGATCAGCACGGTGCCGTTCGGGTCGAGCGGGCCGGGTGCCGGGGCCGCTTCGGCCCGTACCAGGCGGGCGGCGCGGGCGGCGCCGTCGCGGACGACCAGCTGGGGTTCGTCCCCCGCGACGAGGACGCGGTCGTCGGTGTCGACGAGCACGAACCGGTCGGGGTGTTCCGCCTGGGCCGCGCGGACCAGGCCCCAGACGACGCTGGACGACAGGTCGACGGGGTCCGGCCCGACCGCCCCGCGGGTCACGACGGCCAGCCGGCCGTCCCCGTCGCGCAGGAAGTCCTGGAGCACGCCCAGCGTCTCGGCGGCGACGGTGTGCGCGGCGGCCACGGGGTCTCCCGCCGGGGGCGTGACGTGGTGGACGGCCGGGGGTTCGCCGGTGCTCTCGACGGGCACCCAGTCGAGGCGGAAGAGCTGGTTGGCCCCGGCGCCCGGGATGCCCGGCGGCCGGTGACGCACGGTCAACGCGTCGATCACCGCCAGCGGCCCGGACTCGTCGGCGAGCGCGACCCGGAAGGTGTCGGGGCCGGTGGGTGTGAGGCGGACCCGGGCCGTGGAGCCGGCTTTCCGCATCGACACCCCGGCGAAGGAGAACGGCAGGCGGCCGGCCGCCAGCAGGGTCAGCGGCTGGAGTGCGGCGTCGAGCAGCGCGGGGTGGAGACCGAAGCGGTCGCGGGTGTCGGCGGGCAGCGCCACCTCGGCATAGAGCTCGTCGCCCTGCCGCCGGATCTCGCGTACGCCCGCGAACACCGGCCCGTACTCGTAGCCCTGGGCGGCGAGGGTGTCGTAGAAGTCGGTCAGGTCGACGGGCTCACCGGCCGGCTGCCAGGGCTCGCCGGTGTCGTACGGGTGGGGGCGGTCGCCGGTCGCCAGCATGCCGGTCGCGTGCCGCAGCCAGGTGCCGCCCGTCCGGGAGTGCACGGTGACGGGGCGCCGGCCCGTCCCGTCCGGTGCGCCGACGACGACCTGGACCGGCACGGAACCGTCGTCCGGCAGGATCATCGGAGCTTCCAGCACCAGTTCGTCCAGGACGTCGCAGCCGGCCTGCCGTCCGGCGTGCATGGCGAGTTCGACGAACACGGTGCCGGGCAGCAGCACGGAGCCCAGGACGACGTGGTCGGCCAGCCACGGCCGGGTGGCCGTCGAGAGCCGCCCCGTGAGCAGGACGCTCTGGTCCCCGGCCAGTTCGACGACGGCCCCGAGCAGCGGGTGCCCGGCCGAGTCCAGTCCCGCCGCCGACACGTCGCCCTTCGCGGCGGTGGGCGTCAACCAGTACGGCCGGTGCTGGAAGGCGTACGTCGGCAGCGGGACGTGGTGGGGCTCGCCGGGGAAGACCGGCGTCCAGTCGACGGCCACGCCCTGCGTGTGCAGGCGCGCCAGGGCGAGGTGGAATTCCTGCCGGCCGCTGCCGCGGCGCAGCGTGCCGGTCACGACGCCCTCCATCACCGGCACCAGTACGGGGTGCGGGCTGACCTCAACGAACACGCCGTGCCGGTCCTGCGTGAGGGTTTCGACGGCGAGGTCGAAGCGTACGGGTTCGCGGAGGTTGCGGTACCAGTAGTCGGCGTCGAGGGCGGAGGTGTCGACCGGTTCCGCGGTGACGGTGGAGTAGAAGGGGACGTCCGCGGTCCTCGGCTCGATCCCGGCGAGGTCGGTGAGCAGTTGCTCGCGGATCGCCTCGACCTGGGC
>NZ_JBSFKQ010000114.1:0-4372 GCF_053598615.1 Kitasatospora sp. NPDC001095
CAACGCCACCACCCTCCACGCCACCCTCACCCCCACCACCCCCGACACCACCCACCTCACCATCACCGACCCCACCGGCACCCCCGTCCTCACCGCCGGCCTGACCCTTCGCACCTTCGATCCCAGCACCCTCGGCTCGAACCGCGACCCGCTCTACACGGTCGACTGGCAGAAGCTGCCCATCCACCCCACCGACACCGGAACCGGCACCGGCACCGGCACCACCGACTGGGCCCTCGTCGGCGGGACCACCGACCCGATCGCGTCCGCTCTCGGCATCACCGAGATCCACCCCACCCTGACCGCCCTCCGTGCCGCGGCCGACGCGTCCGGACGTACCCCCGCCACCGTGCTCCTCCCCTGGCCCACCCCAGAGCACGGCCTCCCCGGGGCCGCCCACCACTCCGCCCGCACCGCCCTGGCCGTCCTCCAGGAGTGGCTGTCCGACGAACGCCTCGCCGACTCCCGCCTTGTCGTCCTCACCCGGGGCGCCGTCGCGGCCGGTCCCGCCCCCGCGGTCCCCGCCCTCGCGGACTCGCCCGTCTGGGGCCTGCTGCGGACCGCGCAGTCGGAGGCTCCCGGCCGGTTCACCGTCCTCGACCTCGATCCCGCGGTCCCGGTCCACGAGAGTGCCCGCCTGCTGCCCGATGCCCTCGCCTCCGGTCGCAGCCAGCTCGCCGTCCGCGACGACGCCCTCCACAGCCCGACCCTCGGCCGCACGACCGCCACCGGCACCGGCACCGGCACCGGCACCATCGACCTCGCTCCCGCCGGAACCGTCCTGATCACCGGTGCCTTCGGTCAACTCGGTGCGCTGCTGGCCCGGCACCTGGTGACCGAGCACGGCGTCCGCCACCTCCTGCTCACCAGCCGCCGGGGCGCCGACGCCCCCGGCGCCGCCGAACTCATCACCGAACTCACCGACTCCGGCGCCGAGGTCCGGGCCGTCGCCTGCGACACCACCGACCGCGACGCCGTCGCCGCCCTCCTCACCGCCATACCCACCGACCACCCCCTCACCGCCGTCATCCACACCGCCGGCGTCCTCGACGACGGCATCATCACCGCCCTCACCCCCGAACGCCTCGACACCGTCCTGCGCCCCAAGATCGACGCCGCACTGCACCTCCACGAGCTGACAGCCCACCTCCCGCTGTCCGCCTTCGTCCTGTACTCCTCCGTCAGCGGCCTCACCGGCACCGCCGGCCAGGCCAACTACGCCGCCGCCAACGCCTTCCTGGACGCCCTCGCCCACCACCGACACACCCTCGGCCTGCCCGCCACCTCCCTCGCCTGGGGCCTCTGGGACGAGGGCGGCATGGGCGAGAAGCTGAACGAGGCCGACCTGATCAGGCTTCGCCGCTCCGGGATCGTCCCGATGGCGCCCGAGGACGCGCTGCGGATGTTCGACGCGGCGCTCGGCCACGGCAGCCCCCTGCTCGCCCCGGTCGCCCTCGACAGCTCGGCCCTCCAGGCCAGGTCGGCCTCGGGCACGCTCCCCGAGATCCTGCGCGGCCTGGTTCGGACCGCCCAGCGGCCGCCCCGCGCGAAGGCGGCCCCGACCGCGGTGGCCGCCACCGGCCCGTCCCTGCGCGACCGGCTCGCCGCGGCCCCGACGGAGGAGCGCGAGCCGCTGCTCCTGGAGCTGGTGCGGGAGCACGCGGCGGCCGTCCTCGGGCACGGCTCGCCGGACCGGGTCGAGGCGGAGCGCGGGCTGCTGGACCTCGGGTTCGACTCGCTCACGGCGGTGGAGTTCCGCAACCGGATCAACAAGGTCACCGGGCTGCGCCTGGCCACCACGGTGGTCTTCGACCACCCGACCCCGCTGGCGGTCGCCCGGCACCTGCTCGCCGAACTGGCCCCGGCGCAACCAGCTGGCGCCGGGGGCCCGTTGAAGGCGATCGACCGGCTGGAGGCACTGCTCAAGCAGCACTCGGCGGACGCCGCCGGCGGCGTCGTCCCGGAGGCGGCCGAGATCGCCCAGCGCCTCCAGCACGTGTTGCAGGGCTGGCACGGGCTGACGGCCGGGGAGGACCCGGACGGCGACCTGGCGGCGGCGACCGACGACGAGCTGTTCGACGCCCTCGACAAGGAGCTCGGCCTGGCCTGATCCCGCCCGCCGTCCCGCTCCCGACCGACATTTCCAGCTGAAGGTAGATTCCGTGGCGAACAACGACGTGCCGAACAACCAAGCGGCGAACAACGAGGAGAAACTCCGCGAGTACCTCAAGCGGGCCACCACCGATCTGCGGCAGGCCCGACGGCGGCTGACCGAGATCGAGGACGCCCGGCAGGAGCCGATCGCGATCGTCGGGATGGCCTGCCGCTACCCGGGCGGGGTCACCACGCCCGAGGAGCTGTGGCAGCTGGTCGCCGACGGCACGGACGCCATCGGCACCTTCCCCGAGGACCGGGACTGGGAGGAGGACCTGTACGACCCGGACCCGCACGCGACCGGCAAGTCGATCACCCGGCACGGTGGGTTCCTGTACGGTGCCGCCGAGTTCGACCCGGAGTTCTTCGGCCTCAGTCCGCGCGAGGCGCTGGCCACCGACCCGCAGCAGCGGCTGCTGCTGGAGACCGCGTGGGAGGCCGTCGAGCGGGCCGGCATCGACCCGACCAGCCTGCGCGGCAGCGACACCGGGGTCTTCGCCGGGGTGATGTACCACGACTACGCCTCGCGGCTGAAGCCCGCCCCCGAGGAGTACGAGGGCTACCTCGCCAGTGGCAGCCTGGGCAGCGTGGCGTCCGGCCGGCTGGCGTACGTCTTCGGCCTGGAGGGCCCGGCCGTGTCCGTGGACACCGCCTGCTCCTCCTCGCTGATCGCCCTGCACCTGGCCGCCCAGGCGCTGCGGCAGGGCGAGTGCTCGCTCGCCCTCGCGGGCGGGGTGACGGTGATGTCCACGCCCAACACCTTCGTGGAGTTCAGCCGCCAGCAGGGCCTGTCCGCCGACGGCCGGTGCCGTTCGTTCTCGGACGACGCGGACGGCACGGGCTGGGGCGAGGGCGCGGGCCTGCTCCTCCTGGAGCGCCTGTCCGACGCCCGCCGCAACGGCCACCCGGTCCTCGCCCTGATCCGCGGCACCGCCACCAACCAGGACGGCGCCAGCAGCCGGCTCACCGCCCCCAACGGGCCCAGCCAGGAGCGGGTCATCCGCCAGGCCCTCGCCAACGCCCGGCTGACGGCCGACCAGGTGGACGCCGTCGAGGCCCACGGCACCGGCACCAAGCTCGGCGACCCCATCGAGGCGCAGGCCCTGCTGAACACCTACGGCCGCGCCCGCGATGCCGAACACCCGCTCTGGCTCGGCTCGATCAAGTCCAACATCGGCCACTCCCAGGCCGCCGCGGGTGTGGCCGGCGTGATCAAGATGGTCATGGCGATGCGGCACGCGACCCTCCCCCGCACCCTGCACGTCAGCGAGCCCACCAGCCACGTCGACTGGTCCGACGGCACCGTCCGACTGCTCACCGACGCCCGCCCGTGGGGCACCGAGGGCGGCCGGCCGCGCCGCGCCGCCGTCTCCTCCTTCGGCATCAGCGGCACCAACGCCCACGTCATCCTCGAACAGCCCGTCGAGGAAGCCGCGGAGCCGAACACCGGGGAGCCGCCTGCCTCCGCTCCGGCCGCCCTCGAACTCCAGGCCCTGCCCTGGCAGTTGTCCGCCAGGTCGGCCGAGGCCCTGCGCGGCCAGGCCCGCGCCCTGGCCACCCACCTGGAGCGCCGGCCGGGCACCGACACCACCGCCGCCTCCCACGCCCTGGCCGCCCGCACCCGCTTCGACCACCGCGCCGTCGTCCTCGGCCAGGACCGCGAGGGCCTGCTCGCCGGACTGCGCGCGCTCGCCGAGGGCACCGAGGCCCCGGGTCTGGTCACCGGCACGGTCCGGCCGGGCAAGACGGCGTTCCTGTTCACCGGCCAGGGCAGCCAGCGCCCCGGCATGGGGCGCGAACTCTACGAGGCGGTACCGGCGTTCGCCGCCGCCTTCGACGACGCCTGCGACCGCTTCGACCGGCTGCTCGACCGTCCGCTGCACGAGGTGCTGTGGGGCGGCGGCGAGGCTTCGGAGGTGCTGCACCAGACCGCGTACACCCAGGCCGCGCTGTTCACCCTGCAGACCGCCCTCTACCGGACGCTGGAGCAGCAGGGCATCGTCCCCGACTACCTGATCGGCCACTCGATCGGCGAGGTCGCCGCCGCCCACGTGGCCGGGGTGTTCTCGCTGGAGGACGCGGTGAGCCTGGTCGCCGCGCGGGGCTGCTACATGCAGGCCGCGCGCAACGACGGCGCGATGGCCGCCCTGGAAGCCACCGAAGAAGAAGTACTGGCGCTACTGGAGACGCAGGGCCACGGCGCCGACCTCGCCGCCGT
>NZ_JBSFKQ010000115.1:0-4145 GCF_053598615.1 Kitasatospora sp. NPDC001095
ACCGGGTCCAGCCCGCCCTTGCTCATGATCTGGTCGATCCGGGCCGACGGGAAGGCGGCCGGCCAGCAGAAGCCGAAGCCGTCTCCGGCGGCGCCACCGAGCCCCTGGCCCGCGAGCAGCTGCGGGACCAGGGGCTCCCTGCCGTTCCACGGTGCGCACCCCCTCGGGGGTTCACCGGCGGTCGCACCGGGTTCGACGAGGGGCCCGGCCACGGGGGCGGGCCGGGCCCTCACTCGAGACCACGGCCGCCGTCCCTCCCCGGGTTCACCACGAGTCCCACCAACCCCACCGGCCCTACCAGCCCCACCGGCCCCACCTGGCTCCGCCCGACCCGCACCCCGCCCGGCCGGAGCGCGACCGGTCCGGCCCCGGGAACGCCGGAAGCCCCTGGCCGCACGGGGGACGACCAGGGGCTTGCGTACCGGACTACGGGTGGCGGGCCCTCACGGGTTCAACGCCAGCACCACGTACCCCGCCAGCACCGCCAGGTGCACCGCGCCCTGGAGCGGGGTCGCCCGGCGCGGGATGACGGTGAGGGTGAGCAGCACGATCGTCAGGGTCAGCAGCACCATGTGCGCCGGGTCGAGGCCGAGGACGAGCGGGCCGGGGAGCCAGCTGGAGGCGATCGCGACCGCCGGGATGGTCAGGCCGATGCTGGCGAGCGCCGAGCCGAGGGCGAGGTTGAGGCTGGTCTGCACCCGGTTGCGGACGGCCGCGCGCAGCGCCGCGATGGTCTCCGGCAGCAGCACCATCATGGCGATCACCACGCCGACCACGGCGTGCGGGAGGCCGGCATCGTCCACCGCCTTCTCGATGGTCGGCGACACGCCCTTGGCCAGGCCCACCACCGACACCAGGGCGACGGCCAGCAGCAGCAGGCTGACGCCGGCGGCCCGGATGGTGGGCGGGGAGGCGTGCTCCTCCTCGTCCAGCACCCGGCCCTCGGGGGTGACGGGCAGGAAGTAGTCCCGGTGCCGGACGGTCTGGGTGGCCACGAACAGGCCGTAGACCACCAGCGAGGCGGTGGCCGCGAAGGTGAGCTGGGTGGTCGAGAACTGCGGGCCGGGCGAGCTGGTGGTGAAGGTCGGCAGGACGAGGCTGAGGGTCGCGAGGGTGGCGATGCAGGCGAGCGCGGCGCCGGTGCCCTCGGCGTTGAAGACGGCGGTCCGGTACTTGACGGCGGCGACCACGATGGACAGTCCGAGGATGCCGTTGCAGGTGATCATCACGGCGGCGAAGACGGTGTCCCTGGCCAGGGTGGAGGACTTGGCCCCGCCGTCGGCCATCAGCGTCACGATCAGCGCGACCTCGATCACGGTGACCGCCACCGCCAGGACGAGCGATCCGAAGGGCTCGCCCGACCAGTGCGCGATGACCTCGGCGTGGTGCACGGCGGACAGCACGGCGCCCACCAGGAAGCAGGCGACCACCGCCACCACCCAGCCGGGCAGCTCCTCGTGCCAGGTCAGGGCAAGGACGAGGAACGACACCACCGGAATGATGACGGTCCATTGCGCGGTAACGGCGCGGAGCTTCGTGATCATGCCGCCGAGGATCCCAGACCGCAGCCCCGTCACCCGGGTGCCCGCGCCGGGATGCGTATGGATGTGGCATAACTCATCCCGTTTTGGCGCTCACCCACCGTAGTCATGAAGATGCCGAAGCGCTTTGTCGACATGTTGCCGAAGCCGTTCGGGGAGACCGCCGGTCAGCAGCTGGTGGGCGATCACGCCGAAGGCCCAGACGCCGGCGCGGGGGCGCACTGCGACGCCGCGGGCTCCGGCGTGCTCGGGCCACCGCTCGAGCGGGACGTGGTCGGGCGAGCCGAGCGGCGGGGCGCAGGCGCGGGTGCCCTCCAGCTCGGCGGTGAGGCCGAAGCCGGCGATCTTGGCGGTGCCGTCGGGCATCGGCGGGACATTGGCCGGTTTCGGGTCCCCGTGCACCCAGCCGGCCCGGTGCATGCGGGTCGGTCCGGCGCAGACCTCGGTCAGGATGCGCTCGGCGCCGGGCACCGCCGTACCGGGCCCGGCCTCGGCGAGCAGGTCCTGGAGGCTGCGGGCGGCACACTCCATCACGAAGGCGACGGCACCGTCCAGCGCGGGGTGGTCCGGGTCCTCGACGGTGACCACGGCGAGGGTGCGGCGGCCCCACCCGGGCCCATCCGCAGCAGGGCGGGGGCTCCGCCCGGCGGCGCCATCTCGGGCCCCGGGGCGGGAAGTTGCACGATGACCGTGCCCAGGCGGCACCTCCGTGGGATCGGCTCGACGACATCCGCCCCATTCGCCCCGGAGGCAAACCCGCCACCCGGACGGGCGAGGAGACTCACGAACTGATCGTCCGTCAGGACGGGAGTTGTCCGTGCGCTGAACGAATGCCGAATGGTTGCAGGATGTAGTTGAACGGTCACCATGAGTGTGACGCAACGCACACACACGGCCTCCACGATGTGTGCAAGACTCATCTCAAGGAGTGAGATCCCCTTAATTTCCAAGGAGGTTCGCATCATGCGCGCTCGGATCGCAGCTGTGGCATTGGCGGCAGCAGGGATCACCGCCCTGGCCGCGGCTCCGGCGACAGCCGCCACCACCACGACCGGAACCGACGCCGCGGTCTGCGCGTCGGTGCTCAACCGGCCCTGCATCTCGCACCAGGCCGACGGCGAGGGCATCGTGGGCGTCGCCCAGGTCAGCGCCGACCCCGGTCAGTTGACGATGGTTCGGGTGGACGTCCGCACCCAGTCCGCCTGGGGCAGCCCGTGGGAGACGGTCGCCACCGCGACCACCGTGCAGTTCGGCTCCGCCAAGGCGGTCACCCCGCGGGTCACCGCGACCGCCCCGCGCGTGATCTGCGCGACCGCCGGTCCCGCGCTGGACGTCACCAAGCAGAGCACCACCTGTACCAACCCGTTCTGACCGCGGGGCCACCGAGGCACCGCACCCGCCACCCCCACCACGCCGTCCGTACGACCGGGCAGCCGTCCGGACGGCCCGGGGGCGGGAAGCAGTGAACAGCAGGACCAACGGGGCCGTTCGGCCGGGACCTCCCCTCCCGGCCGAACGGCCCCCACCGTTCCCACCAGGCAGAAGGCGCGACAGTCGGAAGATCACCCGGGTCCGGCCCCGGGTGGACCTGGGGCACCCCCACACGGCAAACTGGTCTAGACCTCGGAGGTCTAGACCTCAGACTCGCCTCAGAACGGTGGACCCAGTATGGAAATCGTGATCGTCCCTGACGCCCGTGCGGCCGGCGAACTCATCGCCGCGGCGATCACCGATCTGCTGACCGACAAGCCCGACGCCCTGCTCGGCGTGGCGACCGGCTCGACGCCGCTGCCGATCTACCAGGCCCTGGCCGAGCGGGTCCGCGACGGCCGGCTGAACGCCGCCGAGGCGCGCATCTGCCAGCTGGACGAGTACGTCGGCCTGCCCGCCGGCCACCCGGAGTCCTACCGCTCGGTGGTGCTGCGCGAGGTCGTGGAGCCGCTCGGCCTGACCGAGGAGTCCTTCCTGGGCCCGGACGGCAACGCGTCCGACATCGCCGCGGCGGCCATCGCCTACGACCGCGCGCTGACCGAGGCCGGCGGCGTCGACCTCCAGCTGCTCGGCATCGGCACGGACGGCCACATCGGCTTCAACGAGCCCTGCTCCTCGCTCTCCTCCCGGACCCGGATCAAGACCCTCACCCGGCAGACCCGCGAGGACAACGCCCGCTTCTTCGACAGCATCGACCAGGTCCCGCACCACGTCATCACCCAGGGCATCGGCACCATCCTGGAGGCCCGCCACCTGGTCCTGCTGGCCACCGGCGAGGCCAAGGCCGAGGCCGTCGCGCTCTCCGTCGAGGGCCCGCTGTCCGCGGCCGTCCCCGCCTCCGCGCTCCAGCTGCACCCGCACGCCACCGTGGTGGTGGACGAGGCCGCCGCCTCCCGCCTCAAGCTCGCCGACTACTTCCGCGACACCTACGCGGCCAAGCCGGCCTGGCAGAAGCTCTGATCGTCCCGACAGTCCTGAGCGTTCCGACGGCTCCGAGCGTTCCGACGCCGTGACGGCCGGGGCTGAACTTCTGGAAGTTCGACTACGGCAACTCGGCCCCGGGCAACGCCAAGGACCAGTCCGGCTTCGGCCTGCAGGTCATCAAGCAGGACA
>NZ_JBSFKQ010000116.1:0-4142 GCF_053598615.1 Kitasatospora sp. NPDC001095
CACACCCTCCCGGTCCGTGGTGTGGTCGTCCGCGAAACGACGGTCACCCGTCGCGTCCGGCACGTACTTCACACAGACAACGATCCTCAAGCTCACGGCCTTGTCTCCTGTACTGGTCTCGTCCGGCGGCTGCGGCGGTGCGAGCGGGCGCGAACACGGCACGCACCCGCCCCGGGCAGCGGATTCCCGTGCCGGTCCGGAACTTGCTGGCAGCATACTCGCCGGTAGCGCAGTGGTCACTACTGGCCAGTAGCTTATGCCGTGCGGCCACTCCGCCGCCTGCGCCCATCCTGCCCCAGCCCGGGGCCCGCTCCACCCGACGGGGCGAAACAAGTGCGGCCGGATCGCTCACACCGGGCTCGCGCCGCACTCTCACACCACCCGACGCTCACACCACCCGGCCGAGCGCCGCGATCACGTCCACCCGGCGCGGCTGCCCCGCCGCCCGCCGCACCACCCGGCCCTCCCCGTCCAGCACCAGGACGGTCGGCGTCCGCCGGACCTCCAGCCGCCGGACCAGCTCCAACCGCTCCTCGGCATCCACCTCGACGTGCTCGACCCCGTCGACCATCCCGGCCACCTCGGAGAGCACCCGCCGGGTGGCCCGACAGGGCTGGCAGAAGGCCGTCGAGAACTGCACCAGCGTCGCCCGTACGCCGAGCGGCCCGCCCAGCTCGGCCTCCGACAGCCGTACCGCCCCGTCCTCGCTGCTCACCCTCGGCCTCCCGTCGCTCCCGGCCCGCGGCGGCCGGGCCCGGCCGCCGTCGAGGCACGACAACGCACGCCGTCGGCCGGGTCATCCCCCCAGTCTGCGCCAGCGCCCGCGGCGCCCGAAACGCGGTCGACCGCCGGGGCCGGTCCACGTACGATCGGCCGATGGACTCCGACCGTCGCCCAACGCCGCCGCCGGCCTGCCGTCGCGTCGCCACCCGGGCCCGGGCCGCCGCCCGGCGACCACGCTGACGCCCCGCGCTGCCGCTCGCCGCCGCCCGTCGCGACCTCCAGGAGCCCCCGTTGCAGACCGACCCCCGCGGCCCCCGCTTAGCCGCAGCACTCAGCGCGTTCGTCCTGACCGTCGTCCTCTGCACCGGCAGCTGCCCCCTCCTGGCCGCCCAGACACTCGTCTTCGCCCTCGGCGCGTTCGGCGGCCTGCGCCTGGCCCCCTACGTCCGGCTGTTCCAGGTGCTGGTGCTCCCCCGACTCGCACCGCCCTCCGAGACCGAGGACGACCGGACGCTCCGCTTCGACCAGGGCGTCCTCATGGTGTTCGCCACGGTCGGCGCCCTCGGCTACTGCACCGAGGTGACCTGGCTCGGCGTGCTGGCCGGCGCGGCCGCCCTCACCGCCGCCCTCGGCAACGCCGCGTTCGGCTACTGCGTCGGCTGCGAGCTCTATCCCCTCGTCCGGCGCGCCCAGGGGCGCCTCACCGCCGGCACCTGACGCGGGTGGGCGAAAAGTTCCCGTGGCAATTGATCACGGAGATCACACCGCCGAATATTCGCTCGACCGCACGCCTCAGGTGACAGCAGGCACTCGTTCGGGGGATCATCTCCGTGAATCACCCGTGACCCGCCGCGGAGTGCCGTACTCCGGTCGGCACCACCCGCACAACGGAGCGGGTACCCGCCGAACCGGGCTCCGGCCCGTGGAAGTCAGGACTGACCGTGGCAGAGTTCGTGTACCCGCCGGTGATCGGCGCCGCACTCACCGCCTTCCGCGCGCTCGACGTGCGGATCAAGATCGTGGGCGCCGAACACATCCCCGCCAGGGGGGAGCGGTACTGGTCAGCAACCACATCAGCTACCTGGACTTCCTCTTCGCAGGCCTCGGCGCGTACCGCGGCGGAAAGCGCAAGACCCGCTTCATGGCCAAGGACGACGTCTTCAAGCACCGGATCTCCGGCCCGCTGATGCGCGGCATGAAGCACATCCCGGTGGACCGCACCGACGGCCAGCCCGCGTACGAGGCCGCCGTGCGCGCCCTCAAGGCCGGCGAGGTGGTCGGGGTGTTCCCCGAGGCGACCATCAGCCGCTCCTTCATGCTGAAGAAGTTCAAGACCGGCGCCGCCCGGATGGCCGCCGACTCCGGCACCCCGCTGCTGCCCGTCGTGCTCTGGGGCACCCAGCAGCTCTGGACCAAGGGCCGCCCGAAGACCCTCACCAAGCGGCACGTCCCGGTCACCATCATGATCGGCGAACCGATCCACCTCGGGCCCGACGACAAGCCCGTCATGGTCACCCGGCGGCTGCGCGCCGCCATGAGCGAGATGCTCGACCAGGCCCAGCGCGAGTACCCTGGCAAGCCCTCCGGCCCGGACGACCGCTGGTGGCTGCCCGCCCAGCTCGGCGGCACCGCGCCCACCCTGGAGGTCGCCGAGGCCGAGGACGAGGCGGAGGCCCTCGCCAAGGCCGAGCGCCGCGCCGCCCGGGGCTGACCGCCAGGGGCTGACCACCAAGGGTCAAGCCTCGCCCTCCCGCCACCCTTCTACTCCGTGTGGCCGAGCGGCAGCGGTCCGTCGCGTGTCGCCCGGTCGCCGGTGCCCCCCGTCTGACACAGTGACAGCTCCTTTCAGGGGCCTTCGTCCTGAATCCGCGGCGGGGGCCACACGTCGGAGCGGTCGAGAGGCTCGGAGGCGGAGATGGCACGGATCACCACCGGCACACGGCAGTCACCCACGGGCAGGGCCCGCACCCGCGCAAGCGCCGGTGCGGGCCTTCTGCTTCTGGGCACCCTGCTCACCGGCTGCGGCGCCGAACCCGGCGACATCCCGCTCTCGGAGCTCCGGCCGGAGACCCCCGCCGCCACCGAGCCGACACCCGCCGCGACCCCCGGCGTGGTCGGCGCGGCCGTCGGAGTCCCCACGGCCCCCGCGCACAACGGGCTGATCGCCAGTCGCGCGTACACCGACTCCTCCCGCACCAGCAGCGCGATCATCACCCTCTCCCCCGACGGCACCGGCCAGCACCAGGTCACCCAGCCGCCCGCCCGCGCCATCGACGACCACCCGGACTGGGCACCCGACGGCACCACCATCGCCTTCGACCGCACCGACCCGCACACCGGCACCGCCCGGCTCTGGACCGTCCCCACCGCCGGCGGCCCCGAGCACCAGATCAGCCAGCTCTGCGACGGCGCCACCGCCGACTGCACCAACGAGGACGAACGCGCCCCCGCCTTCTCCCCGGACGGCAAGCAGGTCGCCTTCAGCCGCTCCTGGGGCGCCCTCGACACGTCCGGCAGCCATCAGGTCCAGTACTCGGACCTCTACCTGATGAGCCCCGAAGGCACCGACGTCCAGCGGCTCACCTTCCTCACCAACGACAAGCCCTACTCCGGCACGGTCAGCAACCCCAGCTGGTCCCCCGACGGCAAGCAGCTCACCTTCGAGTACCGCACCAGCGCCACCGGGCAGCCCGCCAACAGCCGCGCCATCTACGTCGTCAGCGCGGACGGCACCGGGCTGCGCCAGCTCACCCCCTGGGAACTGCGCGCCGGCGAGCGCGCGGACTGGTCCCCCGACGGCACCCGGATCCTCTTCACCACCTACCCGGCCGGCCCCGACAACGCCCCCGGCGGCGCCATCTACACCATCCACCCCGACGGCAGCGCCGTCGGTGCCCTCACCCCCGCGACCTCCAACGCCTTCTTCGGTCCGGCCGCCTACGCTCCCGACGGCAAGTCCATCGTCTTCACCCAGGCCCCCTCGGGCGCCGGTACCGACCTCTACAGCATGCAGGCCGACGGTACGGGCGTCACCCGCCTCACCAACAGCGCGGACAGGTGGCTGAGCCGGCCCGCCTGGGGAACAGCGGACGTCCCGGCTGCTCCCACCGATCAGGTTCAGGCCCCTCAGGCGACCCAGGCGTCGCAGGCCCCCCAGGCAACCCAGGCAACCCAGGCTCCGAGGACGCCACGGCCCGATGCCCGGCAGTCTGCCCAGGCCCAGGGGCAGGCGTCCGCCGACAAGCCGCGGTCCGGGACGGAATCCGGCTCCAGGTCCGGCTCCGGGCCCGCCGCCGGGGCCGGGGCCGACGAATAGATCTCCGGTTCCGGGAAATGCGAAAAGCCCCTGATCCGAATGGATCAGGGGCTTTTCAGAAGAATTGTTCGGCGGCGTCCTACTCTCCCACAGGGTCCCCCCT
>NZ_JBSFKQ010000117.1:0-4094 GCF_053598615.1 Kitasatospora sp. NPDC001095
CCGCGGTCGGCCGGCATGCCGCCGACGGCGTCGCGGCCCTCGGCGACCAGTCGCCACAGGTCCTCGGGCGAGGTGACGCCGCCCGGGTAGCGGCAGGCCATCGCGACGATCGCGATCGGCTCGTCGTCCACGGCCGTCGTACGCACCGGAACGTCGTCCACCGTGCCTACGGTGCCCAGGAGTTCGGCACCGATGTGGGTCGCCAGCGCGGCGGCGGTCGGGTGGTCGAAGACCAGGGTCGCGGGCAGCCGCAGACCCGTGGCGGCGTTCAGACGGTTGCGCAGCTCGACGGCGGTCAGCGAGTCGAAGCCCAGCTCCTTGAACGCCCGACCCGCCTCGACCGCACCGGCGGAGGCGTGCCCCAGGACGGCGGCGGCCTCGGCGCGGACCAACTCGACCAGCAGGCGGTCGCGTTCGGCCTGCGACCGGCCGGACAGCCGGTCCCGCAGCTCGTTCGCCGGGCCGCCCGGAGCGGTCCCGCCGGCCTCGGTCTCGGCCAGCACTCGTACCACGTCCGGGAGTTCGGCGATCAGCGGGCGCGGGCGGGCGGCGGTGAAGGCCGGGGCGAACCGCGACCAGTCCACGTCCGTGACGGTCACCGTCGCGTCGTTGCCGTCCACGGCCTGCGCCAGCGCGGCGACCGCCGGAGCCGGAGCCATCGGCAGCAGACCACGCCGACGCAGGTGGGTCTCGTTGTCGCCCTGGGCCGCCATACCGCCCTCGGCCCACGGACCCCAGGAAACCGCCGTGGCAGCCAGGCCACGCGAACGGCGCCGCTCGGCCAGGGCGTCCAGGTAGGCGTTGGCGGCAGCGTAGGCGGACTGCCCACCACTGCCCCAGACACCCGCGATGGAGGAGAAGAGGACGAAGGCGTCCAGCTCGGTGTCCCCGAACAGCTCGTCCAGGTGCGCCGCACCGTCCACCTTGGCGGCCAGGACCTCGGCGAACTCCTCCACCGTGGTCGTGCCCAGCGGGGTCGCGCGGTCCACACCGGCGGCGTGGACGACGGCAGTGAAGGCGTGCTCGGCGAGCAGCGCCTCGACGGCCGCACGGTCGGCGACATCACACGCGGCGACAGTCACCTCGGCGCCAAGGCTCCGCAGCTCCTCGCGCAGCTCCACCGCGCCCGGGGCATCCAGGCCACGGCGGCTGGTGAGCACCACGTGCTCCGCACCGCCACCCGCCAGCCAACGGGCGACGCGGGCGCCCAGGGCGCCGGTGCCGCCGGTGACCAGGACGGTGCCGCGCGGGCTCCAGCCCGTGCCTTCGGCACGCTCGGCCCGGACGAGTCGGCGTACGAACACGCCGTTCGCGCGCACAGCGAGCTGGTCCTCGTCGCCGAGGCCGGCGAGCACGGCGGCCAGTCGGCCCTGGGCCCGCTCGTCCAGCACCTCGGGCAGGTCGACCAGACCGCCCCAGCCCTGCGGGTGCTCCAGGCCGAGCACCCGGCCCAGACCCCAGACCTGCGCCTGGGACGCGTCGCGCATCCGGTCGGCGCGGCCGATGGTGACCGCACCCCCGGTCAGCAGCCAGAGCGGGGCCTCGACGCCCGCGTCGGCGAGCGCCTGAACCGTGACCAGCGTCGACAGCACGGTGTCTGCCACGACGACGGCACCGGCCAGATCCTCGACCTCGGCCACGGCCACACCGATCCGAGCGGACAGCTCCTCCCGGTCCGGCACACCCGCGCCGATCTCCACCGGCAGAACAGCGCCACCGTGCCCGGACAGCGCGGCAACCACACCCGCCGACTCGACGCCAGCCGGGACCAGCACCAGCCAGGTGCCACCCAGGACGGCCGGCTGCCCACCGACACCCGCAACCGGCTTCCACGTCACCCGGTAGCGCCAGCCCTCGGCCGCCGACTCCTCCTGCCGCCTGCGACGCCAGGACGACAGCGCGGGCAACAGCGCGTCCGCACTGTCCTCCCGACGCACATCGAGCGTCGACAGGAACGTGTCCAGATCCCCCGCGTCAACCGCATCCCAGAACCGCGCCTCGGCTGCACTCAGCGCGACCGCACCCTCCGACACGACCTCACGCTCGGCGGCATGCGGCCAGTAACGCTGACGCTGGAAGGCATACGTCGGCAGCTCGACCCGGCGCACACCCGCACCAGCGAACACACCCCTCCAGTCCACAGCGACACCATGGACGTGAACGGTCGCAAGCGCCGTCAGCGCGGTCTGCGCCTCCGAGCGCTCAGCACGCAGAGCCGGAGTGAACACACCCTGCTCGACACACTCCTGGCCCATGGCCGACAGCACACCGTCCGGGCCAAGCTCCAGGTACGTGGTGACACCCTCGGCTTCGAGGGCCCGCATGCCGTCGGCGAAGCGGACCGCCCGGCGCACGTGCTGCACCCAGTACTCGGGCGAGCACAGCTCCTCGGCGGCGGCCAGGGCGCCGGTCACGTTGGACACGACCGGGATCGTCGGCGCGGCGTAGTCCAGGCCCTCGGCGACGGCCCGGAACTCCGCCAGCATGCCGTCCATCAGCGGCGAGTGGAACGCGTGGCTGACGTGCAGCCGCTTGGTCTTCTGGAACTGGCCGGCGATGGCCAGGACTTCGGACTCATCGCCCGAAATCACCACGGAGGTCGGGCCGTTGACGGCGGCGATGCTCACGTTCTCGGTCAGCAGCGGCAGGACGTCGGCCTCGGAGGCCTTGACCGCCACCATCGCACCGCCCTCGGGCAGCGCCTGCATCAGCCGGCCGCGAGCGGACACCAGGGCGACGGCGTCATCGAGCGACAGGACGCCCGCGACGTGCGCGGCCGCGATCTCACCGATGGAGTGGCCCACCAGGAAGTCCGGGCGCACCCCCCAGCTCTCGAAGAGCCGGAACAGCGCCACCTCGATGGCGAACAGCGCCGGCTGAGTGTACTCGGTGCGCGCGAGAACCGCAGCGTCCTCGCCGAACACGGCGTCACGCAGCGGCAGTTCGGCCCGTGCGCAGACCGCGTCGAAGGCGTCCGCGAACACCGGGAAGGCGTCGTACAGCTCACGCCCCATGCCCGGACGCTGGCTCCCCTGCCCCGTGAACAGGAACGCCGTCCGCCCGGCACCCGCCGTACCCGTGATCAGCCCGGCAGCGGAGCGGCCCTCGGCCAGTGCCGCCAGGCCCTCGCGCAGACCGGCCTCGTCACCGGCCGTCACCGCGGCCCGGTGCTCCAGCGCGGCACGCGTGGTGGCCAGCGAGAAGCCGACCTCGGCCGGCGACAGGTCGCCGCCCTCGTCCAGCACGACCAGCAGTCGGCCGGCCTGCGCCCGGAGCGCCTCCGGACTGCCCGCCGACAGCACCCACGGCGCCACCGGACCGGCCTCGTCGGCGATCTCCCGGGCGACCGGGGAGGCCGCGGGCGCCTGCTCGATGATGGTGTGGGCGTTGGTGCCGCTCATGCCGAAGGAGGAGACGGCCGCGCGACGCGGACGGCCGCGCTCCGGCCAGTCCCGGGCCTCGGTGAGCAGCTCGACCGCGCCCGAGGCCCAGTCGACCTCGGGGGTCGGCTCGTCCACGTGCAGGGTCTGCGGCAGCACGCCGTGCTGCATCGCCATGACCATCTTGATGATGCCGCCGACGCCGGAGGCGGCCTGGGTGTGGCCGATGTTGGACTTGAGGGAGCCGAGCCACAGCGGGTCCCCGCTGCGCTCCTGGCCGTAGGTCGCCAGCAGCGCCTGGGCCTCGATCGGGTCACCCAGTCGGGTGCCCGTGCCGTGCGCCTCGACCGCGTCGACCTCATCGGCCGACAGCCCGGCGTCGGCCAGCGCCGCGCGGATGACCCGCTGCTGGGCGGGGCCGTTCGGGGCGGTCAGGCCGTTGCTCGCACCGTCCTGGTTGATCGCCGAGCCACGCACGACCGCCAGCACGCGGTGCCCGTTGCGCTCGGCGTCGGAGAGGCGCTCCAGCAGCAGCACACCGGCGCCCTCGCCCCAGCCGGTGCCGTCGGCGGCGGCGGCGAAGGCCTTGCAGCGGCCGTCCGAGGCCAGGCCGCGCTGGCGGCTGAACTCCACGAAGGTGCCCGGGGTGGACATCACGACCACACCACCGGCCAGCGCCATCGAGCACTCACCGCTGCGCAGCGCCTGCACGGC
>NZ_JBSFKQ010000118.1:0-3983 GCF_053598615.1 Kitasatospora sp. NPDC001095
TCCGCGGAGACCACCACGGTGTGGGACACCCCGGGGGTGTTGTCCACGAAATTGGTGATCAGCCAGTTCAGGTTCTGTGCGGCCTGGCTCATCTGAGTCAACTCAACGCTCCTGGTGGTTCGAGCCGCCGAAGAGATCGGTGCTCGGGTTCTGTCCGTTGCCGGACTGGTCTACCTGATCGGGGTCGATCCGGAAGCTTCCGGTGTTACCGGCGCTGCGGCCCTGCTCCACACCGCGGCGCAGGTTGGTGAGGCGGCCACGGACCTCCTCCGGGCTGCGGGAGACCTGCGGCCCGTCCTGCGGGGTGGACTTGGCGTTGCCGGGCACCAGGTTCTGCTTGGGCACGCGCCGCGGCAGACCGGCACCGGTCGTGCCGCCGGAGGCGGGCTCACGCAGCTGCTCGGCCCGCTGCCAGTCGCCGTCGTTCGGCGACTGCCAGGCGGTGCTGGCGGTCGGGCCGGTCGGGCCGTAACCGCCGAGCGCGGACACGTCGTGGCCGCGCTGGGCCGTGGGCGCCGAGGTGTCTTTGGCGCCGGCGAACCAGTTCGGGCTCTCGCCGGACGGGCTGCCGCCGGCCGGAGCGGAGGCGGGGCCACCGCCGGCCAGCTGCTCGCCGGGGCGGCGCTGCGGCAGCCCGGACGCCAGGGTGGTGTGCGGCGGCTCGGCGGCGGGCAGCGCGGGCGGCTCCGGGGCGTACGGGTGGCCGGCCGGGGACTCCTCGGCCGGACGGCCGTACTGGTCGGCGTACTCGTCCTGCTGGTAGCCGCCCTGGTCGTAGCCGTACCGGTCGTCGGCGTAGCCCTGCTGCTGCCCGTAGCCCTGCGGGGCGTACTGGTCGTAGCCGTCCTGGGCGTACTCGTCCTGCTGGTGGTACTCGTCCTGCTGGTAGCCGCCCTGGTCGTAGCCGTACTGGTCGTCGGCCTGGGCCTGCTGCTGCTCGTAGCCCTGCGGGGCGTACTGGTCGTAGCCCTGCTGGTAGTCCTCCTCGACCTCGGCGTCCACCACCGGCGCGTGCGGGGCGCTGTCCAGGGCCGCGCGGCGGACCTGGTCGAGGCGCTGCGAGCGCTGGACGGACTCCAGGGCCGGGCTGAACCCGCTGGAGCCGGCGTTGCCGATGCCGGTGAGGTGGTCGTCGAAGCCGAGCTCGGCCGCGCTGCGGGCGGGGGCTTCCGGCGCCCACTCGGCGGTCGGCTCCTGCTCGGCGAAGATCCGGGAGACGGTGAACTGCTCGTCCGGCTCCGGCGCCGCACCGGACTGGGTGACGAACGGCGGGAGCATGACCAGCGAGGTGGTGCCGGCGGACTCGCCGGACGGGCGGAGCTGGACGCGGACGTCGTGCCGCTGGGAGAGCCGGCCGACCACGAACAGGCCCATGCGGCGGGAGATGGTGGCGTCCACCGTGGGCGGCTCGGCCAGCTTCTCGTTGATCTCCGCGAAGTCCTCGGCGGTGAGGCCGATGCCCTTGTCGTGGATCTCGACCAGCACCCGGCCGTCCGGCAGGCGGGTCGCGTTGACCAGCACCCGGGTCTGCGGGCTGGAGAACGAGGTGGCGTTCTCCAGCAGCTCGGCGAGCAGGTGGACGAGGTCGGTCACGGCGGCGCCGACGACGTCGACCTCCGGGATGCCGGAGAGCTCGACGCGCTCGTACTGCTCCACCTCGGACGCGGCGGCGCGGAGCACGTCGACCAGCGGGACCGGGGTGTTCCAGCGGCGGCCGGCCTCCTCGCCCGCGAGGACGAGCAGGTTCTCACCGTTGCGGCGCATACGGGTGGCCAGGTGGTCCAGCTTGAAGAGGTTCTCCAGCTGGTCCGGGTCGGCCTCGTTGTTCTCCAGGTCGGTGATCAGCGCCAGCTGGCGCTGGATCAGGCTCTGGCTGCGGCGCGACAGGTTGGTGAAGATCGCGTTGACGTTCCCTCGCAGCAGGGCCTGCTCGGCGGCGAGCGCCACGGCCTGCTGGTGGACCTGGTCGAACGCCCGGGCGACCTCGCCGATCTCGTCCTTGCCGTGCAGCGGGATCGGGGTCACCGAGGTGTCGACCCGGTCGGGGTCGGTCTTGGAGAGCTTCTCGACCAGGTCCGGCAGGCGGTGGTCGGCGATCTCCAGGGCGGCGTTGCGCAGGGTGCGCATGCCGAGAATCATCGAGCGGGCCACGTAGCCGGTGAGCAGACCGGCCAGGACGAGCGCCGCGACGACGATGACCGTGTTGAGGATGGCGTCGTAGAGCGCGTTGTCCTTCAGGGCGAGGGCGTCGTTGAGGACGTCGTCCAGCAGCGCGACTTCGGTGTTCCGCAGGGCCTGGATGTGGGTGTTGGCGGCCTGGTTCCAGTTGTCCGGGGTCAGACCGGCGTTCTTCGCCTCGGCGTACGCGGCGTCGGCGGCGGCCTTGCCCTTCAGCTGGCCCTCCGCGGCGGCCTGGCTGTACGAGGCGCCGAGCTGGAGCAGGGCCTGCATGGTGGGCGCCGCGCCGTTGGGCATCTTGTACGCCGAGCGCTCCTGCGCGGCGAACTGGGCGACCTGCGCCTCCGCGTACTTCTGGGCGTCCTCGGGCGCGCTGCCGGTGTTGAACTCGTTGATGGAGACCTGCTCCAGCTTCTCCGAGATCAGGATCTGCTGGATGACGTTCTGGTTCTCGTAGCGCGTGGTGGCGTTCGCCGAGATGCCGACCAGCAGGTTGAGCATCAGCGCGCGCTGGGTCGAGGCGGCGGCCTTGGCCAGCGACATCGCGTAGATCGCGCGGCCCTTGCTGGTGGCGTTGGCGGAGCCCATGCCGACCGAGTTGTCGAAGGCCAGCAGCGGGTCGAGCATCACCGAGTAGGCGTTGGCGGTGGCGCTGATGAACAGCTCCGGGTTGTACGCGTTGGCCCGCAGGTGCGGCAGGTCGACCACCAGGGTCTGGAAGGCCTCGTGGCGGCGGGGGAGCTCACCGGACTTGTCGGAGGCGGCGTAGGCGGCGTTGTACGCCTTCAGCGCGGCGTCGGTGTCGTTGCGCCGCTTGGTCACCTCGTTGTTCGGGTCCTGCTTGGTGATCAGGGGTATGAGCGTCTTGTCGCGCTCGTTCTCCAGCGCCTCGGCGAGTTCGGTCGCCGCCTTGGCCAGCTCGGCGGTCTTCTCGGCGCGGGAGGCCTTGATGTAGCCGTCGACCGAGGTGTTCACTCGCAGGCCGCCGAAGACGAGACTGATGATCACGGGGATCAGCAGGATCGCGATCAGACGGGTCGGCACGCGCCAGTTGCGCGGGCGGAGGAAGTCGTACCGGCTGGAGCCGCCGCCACTGCCCTCGCCCGACGATCCGCTGCCGCGGGGCGCCGTGGGCGAGGCCTGGGGTTCGGCGGCCGGGACGGGGGACTGGGCGCGTTCCTCGGTGGGAGTGAACGCGGAGAATCCGGCCGGATCCCCCGGGGTACCGTTCGGCTCGCTCTGGCGGGGCTCGGAGCGCCGCTGCGGGGCGGGTTGCTGCTTACGCCTCACTCGACAACTACCTCTCGGCCGAATGCCGGCCATGGATCAATCCAGCGCTACCCCGGGGCCCTGTCCCGCCGCCGGACGGACCGGCGCAGGAGACACCCAGGGGTAGCTGGAATTTCAGCACGTGCAGGGATGGGGGACAAACAGCCGCAGCCCGGCACCCGCGTCGGCACAATCCGGACAATCACCGACATGACGGAGCAAAACAGTGGTCACCAGGCGCTGAGCGACGCCAATTCGCCACACTGAGTCATTGTTGATCACAAAATGCCTACCGAACTGTTATCCGCTGCTTATGCGCGGGTCTTGCGCGGAGCCCCCGGAGGACACCGGCCGGTAAGCGTCGTGGCCCCGACGGCCCGTCGTGGGACGGGCCGTCGGGGCTGTGCGGTTGTTCGCGCGCCCGTGTGCTCGCGGGCCCTCGTTCAGCGGAGTCGGGCGAGGAGGGCGTGTTCGACGAGGGTGATGAGGGCGCTCTTGGCGCTGTCGCGGCGTCGGGCGTCGAGGGTGATGACGGG
>NZ_JBSFKQ010000119.1:0-3974 GCF_053598615.1 Kitasatospora sp. NPDC001095
CGCCACCCGCGACCACGACGGCGGGAACGCCGGGCGCACGTGTGCCTTCGTACGCCTTCCAGCACCAGCACTACTGGCTCCAGCCCACCACCCCGGCACCGACCGGTGACGGCCGGATCGACCACCCGCTGCTGCGGGACGCCATGGAACTCCCCGACGACAACGGCGTGGTGCTGACGGGACAACTCGCCACCGCCGCGCAGCCGTGGCTCACCGAACACGTCATCTCGGGCTCGCCCCTGCTGCCCGGCGCGGCGTTCGTGGACCTGGCGCTCCGGGCCGGCGAACACGTCGACTGCCCGGCGGTCGAGGACCTGACGCTGGAGACACCGCTGGTGGTCGCGGACGGCGTGCAGGTGTCCGTGACCGTCGGCCCCGACCGGGCGGGCCGGCGCAGCGTCTCGATCCACGCGCGCGCGGACGGCGAGTGGGTGCGGCACGCCACCGGAACGCTGGGCGCCGTACCCGTCGTACCACGGGAGCCCTGGGCACGGCAGTGGCCGCCGCACGGCGAAGCCGTCGACCTCGACGCCTTCTACGACAACCTGGCCGACGCCGGATTCGCCTACGGCACGGCCTTCCGAGGTCTGCGAGCGGCCTGGCGCGACGGCGACACCCTCTACGCGGAGGTGGCCGTACCCGCCGGCGACACCCGGTTCGCCCTGCACCCCGCCCTGCTCGACGCCGCGATCCAGACCGTGACCGTCGCCGACGACCGGGCGAAGATGCCGTTCTCCTTCGCCGGGATCTCCTGCCGGCGCGGCGCCGAGCACGCCAGGGTCCGGCTGACCGTGACCGGCCAGGACACCTGCGCGATCGCCCTCGCCGACCGGTCGGGCGCGCCGATCGCCGAGATCGCCTCGTTGACCCTGCGCCGGCCGGCCGGGGCCACCACGCAGGACGTGCCGTACCAGGTGGCGTGGCCGGTCCTGGAAGCGGTGACCACCGAACCGGACATCCCGGTCCACCACGCCACCTCGCCCGTCGAGACCCTGCGGGTGATCCAGGACTTCCTCACCACGGACACCCCGCGCATGGTGGTCGCCACGCGCAACGCCGTGCCGGTCCGGCCCGGTGAGGACGTCGACCCGCAGGCCGCCGCCGTCTGGGGCCTGGTCCGGTCGGCCGCCACCGAGCACCCCGGCCGGTTCGTGCTGGTCGACGGTGACGACGGCGACGGGGTCCGGCTGGCCGGCGACGAACCCCAGCTCGCGATCCGCGCCGGCGCCGTTCACGTCCCCCGCCTCGAACGGGCGCGGACCGGACCGCTGCCCTCGCCGCTCAGCCCCGAGGGCACGGTGCTCGTCACCGGCGGCACCGGCACCCTGGGCGGCACGATCGCCCGCCACCTCGCCGTGCGGCACGGCGTGCGGCACCTGCTGCTGGTCAGCCGGAGCGGCCCGGACGCCCCCGGCGCGGCCGCGCTGACCGCCGACCTGGCCGCGCTGGGCGCGACCGCCGACATCGTGGCGTGCGACGTGTCCGACCGCGAGGCGGTGGCGCGGTTGCTCGCCGAACACCCGGTCACCTCGGTGATCCACACCGCGGGCACGCTGGCCGACACCGTCGTGGAATCCCTCACCCCGCAGCAGTTCGCGCGCGTGTGGGAGCCGAAGGCCCTCGCGGCGCGGCACCTCCACGAACTGACCTCGGACCTGGAGGCGTTCGTGCTGTTCTCGTCGGCGGCCGGTGTGCTGGGCGGTGCGGGCCAGGCGAACTACTCGGCGGCGAACGCGTACCTCGACGGCCTCGCCGCACACCGGCACGCCCAGGGACAGCCGGCCGTGTCGCTCGCCTGGGGTTACTGGGCGGAGACCAGCGGCATGACCGGAGGTCTGAGCGCCACCGACCGGCACCGCCTGGCCAGGGCCGGCGTACGGCCGCTGCCGACGACGGACGCGCTGGCCCTGTTCGACGCCGCGCTGACCGCGGGCACCCCCACCCTCGCGCCCGTCAGGTTCGACCTGCCGGCGCTGCGCCGCGCCGGCGACCCGCCCGCCCTGCTGCGGGAGCTGGTACGGCCCCGGCGCAGGCGGGCCGCCGACCGCGTGTGGACGCAGGCCGACGTGCTGCACCTGGTCGTGGGCCAGGTCGCCCTCGTCCTGGGGCACTCGTCACCGGAGGCGGTCAACCCCGACCAGGCGTTCACCGACATCGGGTTCGACTCGCTCACCGCCGTGGAACTGCGCAACCAGCTCGACGCGGACACCGGCCTGCGCCTGCCCGCCACGCTCGTCTTCGACCACCCGACACCGACCCGCCTCGCCGCCTTCGTGCACACGCGGCTGCACGGCACCGAAACCGAACCCGACCCCCTGCTCGCCGAACTCGACCAGCTCAAGTCCACCCTGGACGCGGCAGCCGACGACGCCGACTACGAGACCGTCGCGGCCCGCCTCGAAGCACTGCTCGCGGCCTGGACCGCCAAACGCACCGGCTCGGCGGCCGGTGTCGACGAGGCCAGCGACGACGAACTGTTCAGCCTTCTGGACGATGCGCACCGCAGGACCGAGGTCATCCGATCGGGCGAGTCCCGAAACGCTGAGGAGAAGTAGCGATGTCCGACGAAGAGAAGCTGCGCACTTACCTCAAGCGCGCCACGGCCGACCTGGGAGTGCTCAGCAAGCGCCTCGCCGACATGGAGGAGGCCGCGCGCGAACCGATCGCGATCATCGGCATGGGCTGCCGCTACCCGGGCGGAGTGGAGTCCCCGGCCGACCTGTGGCGGCTCGTCTCGGACGGTGCCGACGCGATCACCGAATTCCCGCCGGACCGTGGATGGGACGTCGTCTACGACCCCGACCCGGACCGGCCGGGCACGACCTACAGCCGATCGGGCGGCTTCCTCGCCGACGGCGCCGGGTTCGACGCCGGGTTCTTCGGCATCTCGCCGCGCGAGGCACTGGCGATGGACCCGCAGCAGCGGGTGCTGCTGGAAACCGCTTGGGAGACCTTCGAGTACGCCGGCATCGACCCGACCACACTCGGCGGCAGCCGCACAGCCGTGTTCACCGGCCTGTGGTCCTCCGGCTACGGCAACCAGCCGCCGCCGGACCTCGAAGGTTTCCTCGCCACCGGAACGGCCACCAGCGCCACGTCCGGGCGGGTGTCGTACCTGTTGGGGCTGGAGGGTCCGGCGGTGTCGGTGGACACGGCGTGCTCGTCGTCGCTGGTGGCGATCCACCTGGCGGCGCAGGCGCTGCGGGCGGGGGAGTGCTCGCTGGCCCTGGCCGGTGGTGTGACGGTGATGGCGACGCCGGCGGGGTTCGTCGAGTTCTCGCGGCAGCGGGGGCTCGCCGTCGACGGCAGGGTGAAGGCGTTCGCCGAGGCGGCCGATGGTACGTCCTGGGGTGAGGGCGCCGGCCTGGTGCTGCTGGAACGCCTGTCGGATGCCCGCCGCAACGGCCACCGGGTGCTGGCGGTCGTCCGGGGCTCGGCGGTCAACCAGGACGGGGCGTCCAACGGGCTCGCGGCGCCGAACGGTCCGTCCCAGGAACGCGTCATCCGGCAGGCGTTGGCGAACGCCGGATTGTCGACGGCGGACGTGGACGCGGCGGAGGCCCACGGCACGGGGACGACGCTCGGTGACCCGATCGAGGCGCAGGCGCTGCTGGCGACGTACGGCCGGGACCGGGCGGAGCCGTTGTGGCTGGGGTCGGTGAAGTCGAACATCGGGCACACGCAAGCCGCCGCCGGTGTGGCGGGTGTGATCAAGATGGTCATGGCGATGCGACACGGGCAACTGCCGCGGACCCTCCACGTGGACGCGCCGACCTCCCACGTCGACTGGTCGGCGGGCCGGGTCTCCCTGCTGACCGAGGCCCGGCCGTGGCCGGAGACGGGGCGTCCCCGCCGCGCGGGCATCTCGGCGTTCGGCATCAGCGGCACCAACGCGCACGTCGTCATCGAACAGTTCCCGGAGGAAACCGCCGGACAGCCCGCCGCGGACGACTCCGCGGAGCCCACCGTGTGGC
>NZ_JBSFKQ010000120.1:0-3608 GCF_053598615.1 Kitasatospora sp. NPDC001095
GGCGTCGCCCCGCTGCGCGCCCAGGAGGGTCTGGCCCTGTTCGACGGTGCGCTCACCCTGGAGCGCGCCCTGGTCGTCCCCATGCACCTCGACCCCGCCACGGCGGTCGGCACCGGCGACGTTCCGCCGCTGCTGCGCGGACTCGTCCGTACCCCGCGCCGCCGCAAGGTGGACGTCAGCAGCGGCTCCGCCGCCACGTTGGTGGGCCAGTTGAGCACCCTGTCGGCCGAGGAGCAGCACCGTTCGCTGCTGGACCTGGTCCGCAGCAACGCCGCCACGGCGCTGGGCTACCCGTCCGCCGACGCGGTGGACGCCGCCCGGGCCTTCCGTGAGCTGGGCTTCGACTCGCTGACCGCCGTCGAGCTGCGCAACCGCCTCAACGCGGCCACCGGCCTGCGGCTGCCGGCCACGCTGGTCTTCGACTACCCGACGCCCGCCGCCCTGGCCGACCACCTGCACACCGAACTGCTCGGACACCTCGAACCGGCCGCGGCCACCGCGGTCGTGAAGGCCCAGACGGCCGCGGGCGGGGACGACGAGCCGATCGCGATCGTCGGCATGGCCTGCCGCTACCCGGGCGGGGTCGCCTCGCCCGAGGACCTGTGGCAGCTCGTGCTCGGCGGCGGCGACGGCATCTCGCTCTTCCCGACCAACCGCGGTTGGGACGTCGAGGGCCTGTACGACCCCGAGTCCCTCCGCTCCGGCACGACGTACACCCGCGAGGGCGGCTTCCTGCACGACGCGGACCGCTTCGACCCGGTGTTCTTCGGCATCTCGCCGCGCGAGGCGCTCGCCATGGACCCGCAGCAGCGCCTGCTGCTGGAGACCTCCTGGGAGGCGTTCGAGCGCGCGGGCATCGACCCGGCCTCGATGAAGGGCAGCGCCACCGGCGTCTTCGCAGGCGTGATGTACCACGACTACGCCGCGCGCCTGCAGACCATCCCCGAGGAGATCGAGGGCTACCTCGGCACCGGCAACGCGGGCAGCGTGCTGTCCGGCCGCCTGGCGTACACCTTCGGTCTTGAGGGCCCGGCGGTCACCGTCGACACGGCCTGCTCCTCCTCGTTGGTCGCCCTCCACCTGGCCGCCCAGGCCCTGCGCAACGGCGAGTGCACCATGGCTCTCGCCGGTGGTGTGACCGTGATGGCCACCCCCGGTACCTTCATCGAGTTCAGCAAGCAGCGCGGCCTGGCGGCCGACGGGCGCTGCAAGTCGTTCGCCGCCGCGGCGGACGGCACCGGCTGGTCCGAGGGCGTCGGCATGCTGCTCGTCGAGCGGCTGTCCGACGCGCAGCGCAACGGCCACCAGGTGCTGGCGGTCATGCGCGGCAGCGCCGTCAACCAGGACGGTGCCAGCAACGGCCTGACCGCCCCCAACGGTCCGTCCCAGCAGCGGGTCATCCGCCAGGCGCTCGCCAACGCCCGCCTCAGCTCCGACCAGATCGACGTGGTCGAGGCGCACGGCACCGGCACCTCGCTGGGTGACCCGATCGAGGCCCAGGCACTGCTCGCCACCTACGGCCAGGAGCGCACCGAAGAGCCGCTCTGGCTCGGGTCGCTGAAGTCCAACCTGGGCCACACCCAGGCCGCCGCCGGTGTCGCGGGCGTCATCAAGATGGTGATGGCGATCCGCGCCGGTGTCCTGCCGCAGACCCTGCACGTGGACGAGCCGTCCCCGCACATCGACTGGACGCAGGGCGCGGTCGAGCTGCTGACCGAGGCCCGGCCGTGGCCGGAGACCGGACGCCCGCGCCGCGCGGCCGTCTCCTCCTTCGGCATCAGCGGCACCAACGCCCACACGATCATCGAGCAGGCCCCGGCGGAGAAGCGTCCGGCCACGGCCGTCGCCGGGACGGACGCGGCCCCGGCCGCCGTCACGCCGTTCGTCGTCACCGCACGGGGAGAGGACTCCCTGCGGCGCCAGGCCGAGCGCCTGCACGCGCTGGTGACGGCCGACGACCGGCTTCCGGTCGCCGACGTCGCGCACTCGCTGGTGACCACCCGCACGGTCCTGGAGCAGCGGGCCGTGGTCCTCGGCGAGGACCGGGACGCCCTGGTCGCCGGCCTGCGGGCACTGGCCGACGGCCAGTCCGACCCGCAGGTGGTCCAGGGTCTGGCCGGCGGCGGGAAGCTGGCGTTCCTGTTCACGGGGCAGGGCAGCCAGCGTCCGGGGATGGGGCGTGAGCTGTACGAGGCGTTCCCGGTGTTCGCGGAGGCCTTCGACGCGGTGTGCTCGCGGGTGGAACTGCCGCTGAAGGAGGCGGTGTTCGGCGAGGACGCTGCGGTCCTGGCCCGTACGGAGTACACGCAGGTCGCGCTGTTCGCGGTCGAGGTGGCGCTATTCCGGCTCTTCGAGAGCTGGGGGGTCCGTCCGGACTTCCTGGTGGGCCACTCGATCGGTGAGCTGGCGGCCGCCCACGTCGCGGGTGTCCTGTCGCTGGACGACGCCGTCGCCCTGGTGGCGGCTCGTGGCCGGCTGATGCAGGCGCTGCCGGAGGGCGGTGCGATGGTGGCGATCAAGGCCTCGGAGGAGGCGGTGCTGCCGCTGCTGACCGCTCAGGTGAGCATCGCGGCGATCAACGGGTCTTCCTCCGTGGTGATTTCCGGCGACGAGGATGAAGTCCTCGCGATCGCCGGGCAGTTCGAGAAGACCAAGCGGCTGAGCGTCTCGCACGCGTTCCACTCGCCGCTGATGGACGGGATGTTGGAGGAGTTCCGGGCCGTTGCCGAGGGGCTGACGTACAGCGCCCCGCGCATCCCGGTCGTCTCCAACGTCACCGGGGACATGGCCACGGCGGAGGAGCTGTGCTCGCCCGAGTACTGGGTCCGGCACGTGCGCCAGGCGGTTCGCTTCGCCGACGGCATGCGGGCCCTCGAAGCCAAGGGTGTCACCACCTTCGTCGAGCTCGGCCCCGACGGCGTGCTCTCCGCCATGGGCCAGGAGTGCGTCGACGGCGGGGTGTTCGTGCCGGCGCTGCGTGCCGAGCGACCGGAGCCGCGAACGGCGGTCTCCGCGCTGGCGACGGCGTTCGCCCACGGTGCCGCCGCGGACTGGAGCAGCCTGGCCTCCCGGGCCGGTGCCCGGCGGGTCGGCCTGCCGACGTACGCGTTCGAGCGTGAGAGCTTCTGGCTCCACGTCCCGTCGCTCGCCGGCGACATGACGGCCGCCGGTCTCGGCGAGGCCGACCACCCGCTGTTGGGTGCGGCAGTGGCTCTCGCCGATGCGGAGGGCTACCTGTTCACGGGTCGTCTGTCGGTGGAGTCGCACCCGTGGCTGGCCGATCACGTGGTGCTGGGTTCGGTGATCGTTCCGGGTACGGCGTTCGTGGAGTTGGCGGTGCGGGCGGGTGACCAGGTGGGTTGCTCGCTGGTGGAGGAGTTGACGCTGGAGGCGCCGTTGGTGCTTCCGGGGTCGGGTGGTGTGCAGGTTCAGGTGACGGTGGGCGCGGTGGATGCGTCCGGGCGTCGTTCGGTGGCTGTGCACGGTCGGGCCGAGGGCTCGTCGGAGTGGGTCCGTCATGTCTCGGGTGTGCTGGCGGAGGGTGCGTCGGCTGCTGAGGGTGCGGGTCTGGTGGAGTGGCCGCCGGCGGGTGCCGAGGCCGTGGATGT
>NZ_JBSFKQ010000121.1:0-3573 GCF_053598615.1 Kitasatospora sp. NPDC001095
GCGCTGCGTGAGGGCGAGTGCACGATGGCGCTGGCCGGTGGTGTGACGGTGATGTCCACCCCGGGCGCGTTCATCGAGTTCAGCAAGCAGCGCGGGCTGGCCATGGACGGCCGCTGCAAGGCCTTCTCGGCCGACGCGGACGGTACCGGCTGGTCCGAGGGTGTGGGCATGCTCCTGCTGGAGCGCCTGTCCGACGCGCAGCGCAACGGGCACCAGGTTCTCGCGGTGGTCCGTGGCAGTGCGATCAACCAGGACGGTGCCAGCAACGGCCTGACCGCCCCCAACGGCCCGTCCCAGCAGCGCGTCATCCGCCAGGCCCTCGCCAACGCACGCCTCACGGCCAACGACGTGGACACGGTCGAGGCGCACGGTACCGGCACCACGCTCGGTGACCCGATCGAGGCGCAGGCGCTGCTGGCCACCTACGGTCAGGAGCGTGCCGAAGAGCCGCTGTGGCTGGGGTCGTTGAAGTCCAACATCGGTCACACCCAGGCGGCGGCCGGTGTCGGCGGCATCATCAAGATGGTGATGGCGATGCGGGAGGGTGTGCTGCCGCAGACGCTGCACGTCAACGAGCCGTCGCCGCACATCGACTGGGCCTCGGGCGCCGTCGAGCTGCTGACCGAGGCCCGGCCCTGGCCGGAGACCGGGCGTCCGCGTCGCGCGGCCGTCTCCTCCTTCGGCTTCAGCGGCACCAACGCCCACGCCATCATCGAGCAGGCTCCGGTGGAGAAGCGTTCGGAGCGTCTGTCGACCGAGGACGGTCAGGCGCCGCTGGTGCTCTCCGCGAAGAGTGAGGGTGCTCTGCGCGGTCAGGCGCAGCGACTGCTCGCCCTGGTCGAGGCCGAGCCCGAGCTGCGGGTCACCGACCTCGCCTACTCGCTGGCCACCACCCGCGCGACGATGGACCTCCGCGCCGGCGTCGTCGCGGACAGCCGCGACAGTGTCATCCGAGCCCTCACGGCACTCGCCGACGGCGGCACGGCCGCCGGGCTGGTGACCGGGACTGTCGGCGGGAAGCTGGCGATCCTGTTCACCGGCCAGGGCAGCCAGCGTCCCGGGATGGGGCGTGAGCTGTACGAGGCGTTCCCGGTGTTCGCGGAGGCCTTCGACGCCGTCTGCGCGCGGGTCGAACTGCCGCTGAAGGAGGCGGTGTTCGGCGAGGACGCTGCGGTTCTCGCCCGAACGGAGTTCACCCAGCTCGCGCTGTTCGCCGTCGAGGTGGCGCTGTTCCGCCTCTTCGAGAGCTGGGGGGTCCGTCCGGACTTCCTGGTCGGCCACTCGATCGGCGAGATCGCGGCCGCGCATGTCGCGGGCGTCCTCTCCCTCGATGACGCCGTCGCCCTGGTGGCGGCCCGTGGCCGCCTGATGCAGGCGCTGCCCGAGGGCGGCGCGATGGTGGCGGTCAAGGCCACCGAGGCCGAGATCCTGCCGCTGCTCACCGAGAACGTCAGCATCGCCGCGATCAACGGGCCCACCTCGGCGGTGATTTCGGGTGACGAGGCCGAAGTCCTCGCCATCGCCGGTCGGTTCGAGAAGAGCAAGAAGCTCAAGGTCTCGCACGCGTTCCACTCGCCGCTGATGGACGGCATGTTGGCGGAGTTCCGGGCCGTCGCCGAGGGCCTGAGCTACGCAGAGCCGGTCATCCCCGTCGTGTCCAACGTGACGGGTGAGCCGGCCACGGCGGAGGAGCTGTGCTCGCCCGAGTACTGGGTCCGGCATGTCCGCCAGGCGGTTCGCTTCGCCGACGGCATGCGGGCCCTGGAGGCCCAGGGCGTCACCACCTTCGTCGAACTCGGCCCGGACGGCGTGCTCTCGGCCATGGGCCAGGAGTGCGTCGAGCAGGGCGTGTTCACCCCGGCGCTGCGCGCCGAGCGGCCCGAGGCGCAGACCGCGCTGACGGCCCTCGTCACCGCGCACGTCCAGGGCGCTCAGGTCGACTGGCGAGGGGGGTTCTTCGCGGAGGCCGGTGCCCGTCGGGTCGACCTGCCGACGTACGCCTTCGACCGCGAGTGGTTCTGGCTCCACTCTCCGGCCGCGACCGGGGACGTGCAGTCCGCCGGCCTGGGTGCGGCGGACCACCCGCTGTTGGGTGCGGCGGTGTCGCTGGCCGATGCGGACGGTGTGCTGTTCACCGGCCGGCTCTCGCTCCAGTCGCACGCCTGGCTGGCCGATCACGCGGTGCTGGGTTCGGTGATCCTGCCCGGGACCGCCTTTGTCGAGCTCGCGGTGCGGGCCGGCGACCAGGTGGGTTGCTCGCTGGTGGAGGAGCTGACGCTGGAAGCACCGCTGGTGCTTCCGGAGTCGGGCGGTGTGCAGGTCCAGGTCCGGGTCGGAGAGCCCGATGGTGAGGGCCGTCGTTCGGTGACGGTCCACTCGCGGGCCGAGGGCGTTGGTGAGGACGGCCTCTGGACGCGTCATGTCTCGGGTGTGCTGGCGGAGGGTGCGTCGGCTGCTGAGGGTGCGGGTCTGGTGGAGTGGCCGCCGGCGGGTGCCGAGGCCGTGGATGTGGAGGCGTTCGCGCGGGGTCTGGCGGAGGCCGGGCTGGTGTACGGGCCGGCGTTCCAGGGTCTGCGGTCGGCGTGGCGCCGCGACGGCGAGGTGTTCGTCGAGGTGGCGCTGCCGGAGGAGATCGCTGGGGAGGCGGCCGGCTTTGGTCTGCACCCGGCGCTGCTGGACGCGGCGGTGCAGGCTGTGGGGCTGGGCGGGTTCGTCCGGGCCGAGGGCCAGGCGCACCTGCCGTTCGCGTGGTCCGATGTGTCGCTGGTCGCCTCGGGCGCGGACGCGCTGCGGGTGCGGCTGGTGTCCGCCGGTACGGACGCGGTGTCGCTGACGCTCGCGGACGCCGAGGGGCAGCCGGTCGGCACGGTCGGTTCGCTGGCTCTGCGGCCGGTGGTCGCCGAGCAGTTGGCGGCGGCCGGTGGGTCGACTGACTCGCTGTTCGGCGTGGACTGGGCGGAGATCGCGTTTGGTGAGGCTGCCGGAGAGGTCCTCGTGGTGGGTGACCTCGCGGAGTTGGATGCCGTGGAGGTCGTGCCGTCGCTGGTGGCGGTGGAGTTCGGTTCTGCGGATGGTTCCGGTGCCGAGGAGGTGCACGCGGCTGCGGTCCGTGCGCTGGAGCTGGTGCGGGGTTGGTTGGCGGAGGAGCGGTTCGCGGCTTCGAAGCTGGTTGTGGTGACGCGTGGCGCTGTCGCTGTGGGTGCGGCGTCGGGTGTTGCGGGTCTGGCGGAGTCGGTGGTCTGGGGTCTGGTGCGCTCGGCGCAGTCGGAGAACCCGGACCGGCTGGTGCTGGTGGACCTGGAGGCGGGTGCCGAGCTGCCGTCGGGCGTTGGGGAGTCCGGTGAGCCGCAGGTGGCGGTGCGTGGGGGTGTGGCGTTCGCGCCGCGTCTGGTGCGCGTTGCCGCTTCCTCGGAGAGCAGCGTGTCGCTGGGTGAGGGCCCGGTTCTCGTCACGGGTGGTACGGGTGGTCTGGGTTCGTTGGTGGCCCGGCACCTGGTCACGGCGCACGGGGTGCGGAGTCTGGTGCTGACCAGCCGCCGCGGCCTGGACGCCCCGGGCGCGACCGAACTGCGT
>NZ_JBSFKQ010000122.1:0-3507 GCF_053598615.1 Kitasatospora sp. NPDC001095
CCAGGATGAGGTGGGCGTTGGTGCCGCTGATGCCGAACGAGGAGACGGCGGCCCGGCGGGGACGGTCGTCCTCGACGTCCCAGGGCCGTGCCTCGGTGAGCAGTCGGACGGTTCCGTCGGACCAGTCGACGTGGCTGGTCGGCTGTTCGGCGTGCAGGGTGCGCGGCAGGACGCCGTGCCGCATCGCCATGACCATCTTGATCACGCCACCGACGCCGGCCGCCGCCTGGGAGTGTCCGATGTTGGACTTCAACGAACCCAGCCAGAGCGGGTGTTCGGCATCGCGTGTCTCGCCGTAGGTGTTCAGCAGCGCCTGGGCCTCGATGGGGTCGCCGAGGCGGGTGCCGGTGCCGTGAGCCTCGACGGCGTCGATCTCCTCCGGTGCGAGCCGCGCGTTCGCCAGGGCCTGCCGGATGACGCGTTCCTGGCTGGGGCCGTTGGGCGCGGTCAGGCCGTTGCTGGCGCCGTCCTGGTTGACGGCGGTGCCCCGGACGATCGCCAGCACCGGGTGGCCGTTGCGGCGGGCGTCCGACAGGCGCTCGACCAGCAGCAGGCCGACGCCCTCGCTCCAGCCGGTGCCGTCCGCCTCGTCGGAGAACGCCTTGCAGCGCCCGTCCGGGGACAGCCCGCGCTGGCGGCTGAACTCCACGAAGGTGCCCGGGGTGGACATGACGGTGGCGCCGCCCGCGAGGGCGAGCGAGCACTCGCCGGCCCGCAGGGCCTGGGCGGCCAGGTGCAGGGCGACCAGCGAGGAGGAGCAGGCGGTGTCGACCGTGATTGCCGGGCCTTCGAGGCCGAAGTTGTAGGCGATCCGGCCGGAGACGACGCTGCCGGTGTTGCCGGTCAGCAGGATGCCCTCCAGCTCCTTCGGCATGAGCTGCACCGGCGGGGCGTAGTCGTGGTACATCACCCCGGCGAAGACCCCGGTGTCGCTGCCGCGCAGGGTGGTCGGGTCGATGCCGGCCCGCTCGAAGGTCTCCCAGGCGGTCTCCAGCAGCAGCCGCTGCTGCGGGTCCATCGCGGTGGCCTCGCGCGGGCTGATCCCGAAGAACTCGGAGTCGAACTCGCCCGCTCGGTAGAGGAATCCGCCCCGGTCGGTGATGGACTTGCCGACCGCCTCGGGGTCCGGGTCGTGGAGGTCTTCCGGCCAGCCGCGGTCGTACGGGAACGGTCCGATCCCGTCGCGGCCCTGGTCGACCAGCTGCCACAGTTCCTCGGGCGTGGTGACGCCACCCGGGTAGTGGCAGGCCATGCCGATGATGGCGATCGGCTCCGCGTCGTCGGCGGTCCCGGACCCGACGGCTCGGGTGGTCCGCGGACGGGGTGCCTGGACGAGGCCCGCGGCCTTGGCGAGTTGCTCCTGCAGGTGCTCGGCCAGGGCGCCGGGCGTCGGGTAGTCGAACACCAGGGTGGCCGAAAGCCGGAGCCCGGTCGCCGAGTTGATGCGGTTGCGCAGTTCGACCGCGCTCAGCGAGTCGACGCCCAGCTCCTTGAAGCCGGCGGAGGCGTCGACCGTGTCCGCGCTGCTGTGGCCGAGCACGGAGGCCGCCGACGCACGAACCAACTCCAGTGCGGTGGCGAGGCGTTCGGCCGTGTCCAGTCCGGCCAGCCGTTCGGCGAACTCGTTGCCCGCCGGCTGGGCGGCCCTGGCCCGGACCCGCTGCGGGGCGGTCCGTACCAGCCCGCGCAGCAGCGCCGGGACGGATTCGGCGTCGGACCGCGCCCGGACGGCGGCGAGGTCGAGCCTGGCCGGGACGAGCAGGGCCTCGGGGCGGCCGAGGGTGGCGTCGAGGAACGCCAGCCCCTCGTCCTCGGACATCGCCGCGACGCCCGCGCGGGCCATGCGCGCGAGGTCGGCGTCGCTGAGCTTCTCGCCCATGCCGCCCTGGCCCCAGAGGCCCCAGGCGAGGGAGGTGGCTGGCAGGCCGAGGGTGTGTCGGTGGTGGGCGAGGGCGTCCAGGAAGGCGTTGGCGGCGGCGTAGTTGGCCTGACCGGCGGCGCCGATCAGACCGGAGACCGAGGAGTACAGGACGAAGGCGGACAGCGGGAGTTCGGCTGTCAGCTCGTGGAGGTGCAGCGCGGCCAGGACCTTCGGACGCAGGACGGTGTCGAGGCGTTCGGGGGTGAGGGCGGTGATGATGCCGTCGTCGAGGACGCCGGCGGTGTGGATGACGGCGGTGAGGGGGTGGTCGGTGGGTACGGCGGTGAGGAGGGCGGCGACGGCGTCGCGGTCGGTGGTGTCGCAGGCGACGGCCCGGACCTCGGCGCCGGAGTCGGTGAGTTCGGTGATGAGTTCGGCGGCGCCGGGGGCGTCGGCGCCCCGGCGGCTGGTGAGCAGGAGGTGCCGGACGCCGTGCTCGGTCACCAGGTGCCGGGCCAGCAGCGCACCCAGCCGTCCGAAGGCACCCGTGATCAGCACCGTGCCCTCGGGGTCGAGCCGCACCGGGCCGGAGTCGGCCGCGGCCGGAGCGTTGACGCGGGCGAGCCGGGGCACCTGGAGAACACCGGCCCGAAGCGCGGACTGCGGCTCACCGGTGGCGGCAGCGGCGCGCAGGACGCGCAGCGACTCGGGCGTGCCGTCGTGATCCACCAGGGTGAACCGGCCCGGATACTCCGACTGTACGGTCCGCAGCAGACCCCACACCGGGGCCGCGGCCGGCACCCCGGCCTCGGTCGGGCCGCCGGCGGGCACGGCCTGCCGGGTCAGCACCAGCACCGGGGTCTCGGCCAGCCGGTCGTCCTGGAGCAGCGCCTGGACGGTCGTCAGAGCGTCGTGGGAGGCCCGGCGGGCCGCCTCGAACAGGGCACCGGCGTCCGTGCCGTCCGCCCCGGGGTGGCCCGGCGCGTACACCAGGACCTCGGGCGGCTCGGCCGTCCCGTCGTCGAGGGCCGCGCGCAGGGCGGCTGCGTCCTCGTACCGGACGGCTGCGAGCGCCTCGGCCGTTCCGGCATCGCCGATCAGGGCCCAGGGGCCGCCGGGCGCCTCGGCGAGCGCGGCGGCCGCGGGCTGCCAGGCGACGGTGTACAGCGGGTGCCGCTGGTCGGCGTCGCGCAACTGCCCGGCGGAGGCCTCGCGCATCACCAGCGCGTCGATCTCGGCGACCGGTGCGCCGGTCGGATCGGTGAGGCGCAGCACGGTTCCGGTGCCGTCGTCGGACGGGCGGGCCGTGAGCCGGAGCCGGGTGGCGCCGACGGAGTGCAGCGTCACACCCCGGAAGGTGAACGGAAGGCCGCGCTCGATGCCGGCGATCAGGAGGGGGTGGAGGGTGGCGTCGAGGAGGGCGGGGTGGAGGGTGTGGCCTTCGGGGGTGAGGTCGGTGGGGAGGGTGATTTCGGCGTGGAGGGTGTTGTCGGTGTCGCGCCAGGCTTTGGTGAGGCCTTGGAAGGCGGGGCCGTAGGTGTAGCCGCGTTGGGTGAGGTGGTGGTAGGTGTCGGTGAGGTCGATGGGGGTGGCGGTGGCGGGGGGCCAGGTGGTGTTGGTTTCGGGGGTGTGGGGGGTGGTGTTGG
>NZ_JBSFKQ010000123.1:0-3392 GCF_053598615.1 Kitasatospora sp. NPDC001095
TGGACCACCCCCGACAATCGACCCCGCCGCGCCGCCGTCTCCTCCTTCGGCATCAGCGGCACCAACGCCCACCTCATCCTCGAACAACCCACCCCGCCAACCGAACAGACCCACGAGGAACCCACCCCCACCGGCGTCATCCCCTGGGTGCTCTCCGGACACAACGAGGCCGCACTGCGCGCCCAGGCGGAGCGCCTGCACGAGCGGCTGACGGAGCTGCCGGAGCTCTCCGCCGCGGAGGTCGGTCGCGCCCTGGCGGGGACGCGCACGCAGTTCCCGCACCGCGCCGCGGTGCTGGGTGCCGACCGTGCGACGCTGCTGGACGGGCTGGCGTCCCTGGCGTCGGGCTCCGGCGCGGTGGAGGGCGTCGCGTCCGCACCGGGGAAGGTGGCCTTCCTCTTCGCCGGCCAGGGCAGCCAGCGGCCGGGGATGGGGCGGGAGCTGTACGACGCGTTCCCCGCGTTCGCCGCCGCCTTCGACGAGGCGTGTGCCGCGTTCGACGCCTTGGGGGTGCCGCTGCGCGAGGCGATGGCGGACGAGACCGTCCACCGGACGGAGTTCGCGCAGCCGGCCCTGTTCGCGATCGAGTCGGCGCTGTTCCGGCTGTGGGAGTCCTGGGGGGTGCGGCCGGACGTGGTGGCCGGGCACTCGGTCGGTGAGCTGACGGCGGCGTACGTGGCCGGTGTGCTCCCCCTCGGGGACGCCGCGCGTCTGGTGGTGGAGCGGGGCCGGCTGATGCAGGCGCTGCCGTCCGGCGGTGCGATGCTCGCGGTCCAGGCACCGGAGGAGCGGGTGCTGCCGTTGCTGGCCGGGCTGGAGGGTTCGGTCGCGCTCGCCGCGGTGAACGGCCCGGAGTCGACGGTGGTCTCCGGCGACGCGGACGCGGTGGCCTCGATCGCCATACGACTCGGCGAACTGGGCGTCAAGACACGCGAGCTGACGGTCAGCCACGCATTCCATTCGCCGCACATGGACGCGATGCTGGACGACTTCCGGGCCGTCGCGCGGAGCCTCGACTTCCGCGCTCCGAAGATCGCGCTCGTCTCCACGCTGACGGGGCGTCCGGCCACGGCCGAGGAGCTGGCCTCCGCGGACTACTGGGCCGCTCACGCGCGGGAGGCGGTGCGCTTCCACGCCGCGGTGCGCACGCTCGAGGCCGAGGGTGTCACCGCCTTCGTCGAGCTGGGTCCGGACTCGACCCTCACCGCGCTGGCCCGGACGGGTACCGGGGCCACGGTCGTGTGTGCCGCGTCGTTGCGCAAGGGCCTCGCCGAGCCGCAGGCCGCGCTGACCGCTCTCGCGCAGCTGCACGTGCGGGGCGCCGTGGAGGTGGACTGGCGGGCGGTGTTCGGCCCCGGCAGCGGCTCCGTGGACCTTCCGACGTACGCCTTCCAGCGTGAGCGCCACTGGCTGGAGGCTCCGGCCGGGCGGCGAGACCTGGGCGCGGTGGGGCTGGCGGAGGCCGAGCACCCGCTGCTGGGCGCGGCGGTGGAACTGGCCGACGGTCAGGGGCACCTGTTCACGGGCCGGCTGTCCCTGGCGGCCTTCCCGTGGCTGGCCGACCACGCGGTGCTGGGCGCGACCCTGCTGCCCGGCACCGCGATGGTGGAGCTGGCGCTGCTGGCGGGAGCGCGGCTCGGCCTGTCCGTGGTCGAGGGCCTGACGCTGGAGGCCCCGCTGCGGCTGGACGGCGCCGACGCGGACGTCCAGCTCGCCGTCGGCCCGCAGGACGGGTCCGGGAAGCGGCCCGTGCAGCTGTACTCCCGTACGGAGGAAGGCGCCGAGTGGATCCGGCACGCCAGCGGAACCCTCACCCCCGCCCCGCTCGACACCGTCACGGACGCCTCGGGCTCCGCCGCCTCCTGGCCGCCCGCCGGATCGACGGCGATCGACACGGACGGTCTCTACGAGCGCCTGGCCGGACACGGCTACGCGTACGGCCCGGCGTTCCAGTGCCTTCGCTCGGCATGGCGGCACGGCGAGGACCTGTACGCCGAGGTCCGGCTCCCGCAGGGCGCGACGGGCACGGGCTCGGGTGACGACGACGCGCTGTTCACCGTTCACCCCGCGCTGCTGGACGCGGCGTTGCACGTGCTGGCCCTGGAGGCGCTGCCGGAGGAGGGCGGGGCCGCGAGCTTCAAGCTGCCGTTCGCGTGGAGCGACGTGCGGCTGTTCGCCGCGGGGGCCGAGGAGTTGCGCGTTCGGCTGTCGCAGGTCGCGCCCGACACCGTGGCGCTCTCGGTCTCCGACGGGGCCGGGGCCCCGCTGCTGTCCGTCGGCGCCCTGTCGGTGCGGCCCGTGGGGGCGGGCGAGCTCGCCGCCGCCCCGGCCACGCGCGACGGCCTCTTCGGCATCGACTGGACGCCCCTGCCCGTTCCCGCCGGGGCGTCCGCCCCGGCGCCGGCGATCCTCGGCGACGATCCGTCGGGCCCGGCCGGGTCGGGCCGCTACGCGAGCCTGGCCGACCTCCCCGCGGACGCCCCGGCCGTCGTGGCGCAGTTCGCCGCGACGCCCGGGGAGGACGTCCCCGGGGCGGTGCACCGGGCGACCGCCGCGGTGCTGGAGACCGTGCGGGAATGGCTGGCCGACGAGCGGTCCGCCGCCGCCCGCCTGGCCGTCGTGACGTGCGGCGCGGTGGCGGCCGGGGCGGACGACCGGGTACGGGATCCGGCCGCGGCCGCGCTGTGGGGTCTGCTGCGCTCGGCCCAGACCGAGCACCCCGGACGGCTGCAGATCGTCGACGTCGACCGTACCGAGGCGTCCCGTTCGGCGCTGGCGGCGGTGCTGGCCTCCGGGGAGCCGCAGTTCGCCCTGCGCGACGGTGTGGCCTCCGTCCCCCGCCTCGTGCGGATCGGCGGCCGGACGGCGGGGCTGGCCCTGCCCGCCGGTGCCGACGACTGGCGTCTGGACGTCACCGCCAAGGGCACTCTGGAGAACCTGGCCCTGCTGCCGTGTTCCCGGGAGCCGCTGGGCGCCGGTCAGATACGGATCGCGGTGCGGGCGGCCGGGGTGAACTTCCGCGACGTGCTGATCGCGCTGGGCATGTACCCGGGCGACGAGGCACTGATCGGCGGCGAGGCCGCCGGCGTGGTGACCGAAGTCGCCCCCGACGTCACCCGCTTCGCGCCGGGCGACCGCGCCTTCGGGCTCTTCCCCGGCAGCGCCGGGACGTTCGCGGTCACCGACGAGCGGATGGCCGCGCCGATGCCCGAGAACCTGACCTTCACCCAGGCCGCCGTACTGCCCGTGGTGTTCCTGACGGCGTACTACGGCCTGCGGGACCTGGCCGACATACAGCCCGGACAGCGACTCCTCGTCCACACCGCCACCGGCGGCGTCGGCATGGCCGCCGTCCAACTCGCCCAACACTGGGGCATCGACGTCTACACCAC
>NZ_JBSFKQ010000124.1:0-3226 GCF_053598615.1 Kitasatospora sp. NPDC001095
TACGCCTCGGAGCCGGTGTTCCGGGAGGTGGTGGACGCGTGTGACGCGGCGTTGGCGCCGTACACGGACTGGTCGTTGGTGGAGGTGCTGACGGGTGGTGGTTCGCTGGAGCGGGTGGATGTGGTGCAGCCCGCCCTGTTCGCGGTGATGGTGGCGCTGGCGGAGCTGTGGCGTGTCCATGGTGTGGAGCCCGATGCGGTTGTCGGGCATTCGCAGGGGGAGATCGCGGCGGCGTACGTGGCCGGCGCGCTGTCCTTGGACGATGCCGCGAAGGTGGTCGCCCTGCGCAGCCGCGCGCTGGCGGTGTTGGCCGACCAGGGCGGGATGGTGTCGGTCGGCCTGGGGCATGAGCAGGCGGCCGAGTTGGTGGCCCGCTGGGACGGCCGGCTGACGGTGGCGGTGGTGAACGCCCCCGGTTCGGTCGTCGTGTCGGGTGATCTGGACGTGCTGGACGAACTGCTGGCGGTCTGTGAGGCCGACGGCATCCGCGCCCGCCGCCTGCCCGTCAACTACGCCGCCCACTCCGCCCAGGTCGAGGCGATCCGCGAGCAACTGCTCACCGACCTCGCCGGGATCGAGCCGAGGACCGCGGACGTCCCCTTCTACTCCACCGTCACCGCAGAACCGGTCGACACCTCCGCCCTCGACGCCGACTACTGGTACCGCAACCTCCGCGAACCCGTGCTGTTCGACCGGACCACCCGTGCGCTGCTCGACCACGGCCACACCGTCTTCGTCGAGGTCAGCCCGCACCCCGTACTGGTCTCCGCCGTCGAGGAGACCGGTCACCACCACGGCTCCGACCTCCTAGTCACCGGCACGCTCCGGCGTGACCAGGCCGACTTCCTCACCTCGCTCGGCCGTCTGCACGTCCATGGCGTCCGGGTCGACTGGCGGTTCCCGGACGACACCGAGCCCGTCAGCCTGCCGACGTACGCCTTCCAGCGCCAGCCGTACTGGCTGCGGCCCGTCCCGACGGCGTCGGGCGACCACCCCCTGCTCAGCACGTTCGTGGAACTGCCCGACGGCGCGGTGCTCAGCGGACGGATCTCGCTCGCCACCCACCCGTGGCTGGCCGACCACGCCGTGCGGGGCTCCGTCCTCCTGCCCGGCACCGCGTTCGCGGAGATGGCGGCCTACGCGGCCGGCCGGCTCGGCCGCGCGGTCGAGGAGCTGGTGCTCGAGACGCCGCTCGTCCTCGACGACACCGCGGTGGACCTCCAGGTCGTCGTGGGCCCCGAGGACGACGGCCGCAACCCGCTCACGGTGTACTCGCGTGACGGCGACGAGTGGGTGCGGCACGCCACCGGGACCCTGGGCGAGGAGCCGGTGCTGAGCGCCTGGGTCTGGCCGCAGGCCGGTGAGCCCCTCGACGTCGACGGGCTCTACGACTCGCTGTCCGTACTCGGCTACGAGTACGGGCCGGCGTTCCAGGGCGTCACGGCGGCCTGGCGGGTCGGCGACACCGTCTACGCCGAAGTGGAGCTTCCCGCCGAGGAACCGTTCGCCCTGCACCCCGCGCTGCTCGACGCCGCACTGCACCCCATGACGTTCCTCACCGACCGCACCGGCCTGCCGTTCGCGTTCACCGGAGTGGCGATACGGCCCACGGGCCACCGGACGCTGCGCGTACGCCTGTCCGCCACCGGGCCGGACACGTACACCGTGGCCGTGGCCGATCCGGACGGCGCCCCGGTCGCGGTCATCACGTCGCTGACCGTCCGGAAGGCCGGCGCCGTCCCGGACAGCCTGTACGCACTCGACTGGCTGCCCTTTGAATCGCCGGCCTTCGAACCGGCATCGGCGGGCGGCGACCTCGCGGACCTGGTCGTCTACGAGGTGCCCGGGCCCGAGCCCGAGGCGGACACCGTCGAGGCGGCGTACGAGAGCGCGCGGAGCGTACTCGCCGTGATCCGGGACCACTTGGCGGGCGAGACGACGCGGCTGGCGGTCGTCACCCGCAACGCCGTCGCCGCCGCGCCCGGTGACGTGGTCGGCCTCCACCACTCGATGGTCTGGGGCCTGGTCCGCGGCGCGCGGGCCGAGCACCCCGACCGGTTCGTCCTGGTCGACGCCGACCCGACCTGGGACCCCGCGCTGATCGCCGGCACGGACGAGCCGGAACTGGCGGTACGCCAGGGGACGTTGCGCGTCCCCCGCCTGGTCCGCGTCGGCGCGAGCCTCACCCCGCCCGACGGGACCTGGCGGCTGGAGGACACGGGCACCGGCAGCATCGACGATCTGGCGCTGGTGCCCCGCCCGGAGCTCATGGAGCCGCTGGGGCACGGGCAGGTCCGGATCGCCATGCGGGCGGCCGGACTCAACTTCCGGGACGTGCTGATCGCCCTCGGCGTCTACCCCGGCGAGGCCCTGATGGGCGGCGAAGGCGCGGGCGTCGTCCTCGAAACCGGCCCGGACACCCGGTTCCGGCCCGGCGACCGCGTCATGGGCCTGGTCCCCGGCGCCTTCGGCCCGGTCACCGTCGCCGACCAGCGGCTGCTGGTCCGGATGCCCGACGACTGGTCGTTCGCCAGGGCCGCGTCCGTGCCCGTCGTGTTCCTGACCGCCTGGTACGGCCTGCGCGACCTGGGCGGGCTGAAGGCCGGTGACCGGGTGCTGATCCACGCGGGTACCGGTGGTGTCGGCATGGCGGCGATCCAGCTGGCCCGGCGGCTCGGGGCGGAGGTGTTCGCCACCGCCGGCCCGGCCAAGTGGCACACCCTGCGCGCCCTGGGACTGGACGAGGACCACATCGCCTCGTCGCGCACCCTGGAGTTCGAGCAGAGCTTCCCGCCCATGGACGTCGTCCTGGACTCGCTGTCCGGCGAGTTCGTCGACGCCTCCCTGCGGCTGCTCGTGCCGGGCGGCCGGTTCGTGGAGATGGGCAAGACCGACATCCGCGACGCGGCCGACCATCCCGACATCGTCTACCGGGCGTTCGACATCGCCGACGCGGGGCCGGAACGGCTCGGCGAGATCCTGGACGCCGTCGTACGGGCCTTCACGGACGGCGGGTTCGCACCGCTGCCGTTGGACGTCCGCGGGGTCCGGGACGCGGTCGACGTGTTCCGGTTCATGAGCCGGGCCGCTCACGTGGGGAAGATCGTCCTCACCGTCCCCCAGCCGGTCGACCCCGACGGCACCGTGCTGATCACCGGGGGTACGGGGACGCTGGGGGGCCGTGTGGCCCGGCATCTGGTGGCCGAGCGGGGTGTGCGGCACCTGC
>NZ_JBSFKQ010000125.1:0-3174 GCF_053598615.1 Kitasatospora sp. NPDC001095
GTGCTGCGGGCCAAGGCCGAGTCGGCGCGCGTTCTGCACGAGTTGACGGCCGGGCTGGACCTGGACGCCTTCGTCCTCTTCTCCTCCACCGCCGGGACCTTCGGCGCCCCCGGCCAGGGGAACTACGCGGCGGCCAACGCCTACCTGGACGCGCTCGCCGAGCAGCGCCGGGCCGCCGGCCTGCCCGCCACCTCCATCGCCTGGGGCGCCTGGGACGGCGGCGGCATGGCCACCGACGACGCGGCGGTGCGGGCCCGGCTGGCCCGCACCGGAGTCCCGGCGATGCCGCCGGCGCAGGCGCTCGCCGCGCTGGAGCGCTGCCTGGCGCAGGGCCACGGCGCGGTCTCGGTGGTCGACGTCGACTGGGAGCGCTTCGTCCCCGGCTTCACCGCGACCCGGCCCAGCCCGCTGCTCGCGGACCTTCCGGAGGCCGCCCCGGCCACCCCGGCCCGGGGCACCGCGACCGCCGCCGGGGGCGAGGACGCCTCGGCCCTGCACCGGCTGCGCGGGCTCTCCCGGCCCGAGGCCCGGACGGCGACCCTGGAACTGGTCCGGGAACACGTCGCGGCCGTGCTCGGCCACGCGGGCGCCGACGCCGTCGGCGAGACCAGGGCCTTCAAGGAACTGGGCTTCGACTCGCTGACCGCCGTCGAACTGCGCAACCGCCTGAGCGCCGCCACCGGCCTCAAGCTGCCCGCCAGCCTGGTCTACGACCACCCGACCCCGGCGGCGCTCGCCGACCGGCTCACCGACGAACTCCTCCCCGACACCGCCGAGTCCGGCACGGCCGGGCAGCTCCCCGCGACGGCGGCGGACGAGGACCCCGTCGCGATCGTGGCCATGTCCTGCCGCTTCCCCGGCGGCGTGGACAGCCCCGAGGCCCTGTGGCGGCTGATCGCCGCCGAGGGCGACGTCGTCACCGGCCTGCCCACCGGCCGTGGCTGGGACCTCGACGCGCTCTACCACCCGGACCCGGACCGCAAGGGCACCTTCTACGCCCGCGAGGGCGGATTCCTGCACGAGGCGGGCGAGTTCGACGCCGCGTTCTTCGGCATCCCGCCGCGTGAGGCGCTCGCGATGGACCCGCAGCAGCGCCTGCTGCTGGAGACCTCCTGGGAGGCCTTCGAGCGGGCCGGCCTCGACCCGCAGTCCCTGCGCGGCAGCCGGACCGGCGTCTTCGTCGGTACCAACAGCAACGACTACGTGACCCTCCTCCAGCAGTCCGACGAGGACCTGGAGGGCTACCTGATGACCGGCAACGCCGGAAGCGTGCTGTCCGGCCGCCTCTCCTACTCCTTCGGCCTTGAGGGCCCGGCGGTGACGGTGGACACCGCCTGCTCCTCCTCGCTGGTCGCGCTCCACCTGGCCGCGCAGGCGCTGCGCAACGGCGAGTGCTCGCTCGCCCTGGCCGGCGGTGTGGCCGTCATGTCGACGCCGGCCGCCTTCGTGGAGTTCAGCCGCCAGCGCGGCCTCGCCGAGGACGGCCGCTGCAAGGCCTTCGCCGCCTCGGCCGACGGGACGGGCTGGGGCGAGGGCGTCGGCATGCTGGTGCTGGAGCGCCTCTCCGACGCCGAGCGCAACGGGCACCGGGTGCTCGCGGTGGTGCGGGGCTCGGCCGTCAACCAGGACGGTGCCAGCAACGGCCTGACCGCCCCCAACGGGCCGTCGCAGCAGCGGGTGATCCGCGCGGCGCTGGCCGGCGCCGGGCTGTCGGCCGCCGAGGTCGACGCCGTCGAGGCGCACGGCACCGGCACGGTGCTGGGCGACCCGATCGAGGCCCAGGCGCTGCTGGCGACGTACGGGCAGGAACGCACCGGGGAACCGCTGTGGCTCGGTTCGGTGAAGTCCAACCTGGGCCACACCCAGGCCGCCGCCGGTGTCGCGGGCCTCATCAAGATGGTCATGGCGATGCGGGAGGGCGTGCTGCCGCGAACCCTGCACGTCGACGAACCGACCCCCGAGGTCGACTGGACCTCCGGTGCCGTCGAGCTGCTGACCGAGGCCCGGCCCTGGCCGGAGCCCGGCCGACCCCGACGGTTCGGCGTGTCCGCCTTCGGCGTCAGCGGGACCAACGCGCACGTGATCGTCGAACAGGCCCCGGCCACCCTGCCGGACGCCGGACAGGCGGTGCACGAGGACTCCGGCGAGGACGGCCGGGCGGTGCCCGTCGTGCTGTCCGCCCGGACCGGCGCCGCGCTGCGCGCCCAGGCCCGCCGACTGCTCGACCACCTGGACGCCGACCCCGGGCTGAGCCTGACCGACACCGCGCGGGCGCTGTCCACCGGGCGGACCGCCTTCGAGCACCGCGCCGCCGTGGTGGCGGACAGCCGCGACGCGCTCGGATCCGCCCTGCGGGCGCTGGCCGAGGGCGGTACGGCCGCCGGGCTGGTGACGGGTGCCGCCTCGGGCGGCAAGCTGGCGTTCCTGTTCACGGGGCAGGGCAGCCAGCGTCCCGGCATGGGGCGTGAGTTGTACGAGGCGTACCCGGTGTTCGCGGAGGCCTTCGACGCCGTCTGCGCTCGGGTCGAACTGCCGCTGCAGGAGGCCGTGTTCGGGGAGAATGCGGACGTTCTCGCCCGCACCGAGTACACGCAGGTCGCGCTGTTCGCGGTGGAGACCGCGCTGTTCCGGCTGGTGGAGAGTTGGGGGGTCCGTCCGGACTTCCTGGTGGGCCACTCGATCGGTGAGATCGCGGCCGCGCACGTGGCCGGTGTCCTGTCGCTGGACGACGCCGTCACCCTGGTGGCGGCGCGTGGCCGGCTGATGCAGGCGCTGCCGGAGGGCGGCGCGATGGTGGCGGTCAAGGCCGCCGAGGCCGAGGTGCTGCCGCTGCTCACGGACAGCGTCAGCATCGCCGCGATCAACGGGCCCTCCTCCGTGGTGATTTCCGGCGACGAGGCCGAAGTGCTGGCGATCGCCGCGCAGTTCGAGAAGACCAAGCGGCTGAGCGTTTCGCACGCCTTCCACTCGCCGCTGATGGACGGCATGCTGGCGGACTTCCGCCGGATCGCGGAGGGCCTGACGTACAGCGCCCCGCGCATTCCGGTCGTCTCCAACGTCACGGGTGCCCTGGCCACCCCCGAGGAGCTGTGCTCGCCCGAGTACTGGGTGCGCCACGTCCGCGAGGCCGTCCGCTTCGCCGACGGCATGCGCGCCCTCGAAGCCCAGGGCGTC
>NZ_JBSFKQ010000126.1:0-3072 GCF_053598615.1 Kitasatospora sp. NPDC001095
AGCTGCGCAACCGCCTCAACACGGCCACCGGCCTGCGGCTGCCCGCCACCCTGGTCTTCGACCACCCGAACCCCGCCGCGCTCGCGGACCACCTGCTGGGCGAGCTCCTCGGCGCCCGGCCGGCGGCGAAGCCCGTCGCGGTGGCCGTCCGGACGGCGGGCGCGGACGAGGACCCGATCGCGATCGTCGCCATGGCCTGCCGCTTCCCGGGCGGTGTCCGCACCCCCGAGGAGCTGTGGCAGCTGGTGCTCTCCGGCACCGACGCGGTCGGCGCGCTGCCGACCGACCGCGGCTGGGACCTGAGCGCCCTGGCCGCCGTCGAGAGCGGCACCCAGCAGGCCCGCGAGGGCGGGTTCCTGTACGACGCGGACCGCTTCGACGCCGCGTTCTTCGGGATCTCGCCGCGTGAGGCGCTCGCCATGGACCCGCAGCAGCGGCTGCTGCTGGAGACCTCCTGGGAGGCCTTCGAGCGCGCGGGCATCGACCCGTCCTCGATGAAGGGCAGCCCGACGGGTGTCTTCGTCGGCGCCTCCTCGCACGGCTACGCGACCGGGCAGGGCGTCGACCAGGCGGGCCTCCAGGGCCACCTGCTGACCGGCAACGCCACCTCGGTGGCCTCCGGCCGACTCGCCTACACCTTCGGTCTTGAAGGCCCGGCGGTCACCGTCGACACGGCCTGCTCGTCCTCGCTGGTCGCGCTGCACTGGGCCGCCCAGGCGCTGCGCAGCGGCGAGTGCACGATGGCCCTCGCGGGCGGCGTGACGGTGATGGCCGGCCCGAGCATGTTCCTGGAGATGGGCCGCCAGGGCGGTCTCGCCTCGGACGGCCGCTGCAAGGCCTTCTCGGCGGACGCCGACGGCACCGGCTGGGCCGAGGGCGCGGGCGTGCTGCTGCTGGAGCGGCTGTCGGACGCCGAGCGCAACGGGCACCCGGTGCTCGCGGTGGTGCGCGGCAGCGCGATCAACCAGGACGGTGCCAGCAACGGGCTCACCGCCCCCAACGGCCCCGCCCAGCAGCGGGTGATCCGCCAGGCCCTGGCCAACGCCGGGCTGTCGGCCGCCGAGATCGACGCGGTCGAGGCGCACGGCACCGGGACCGCGCTGGGCGACCCGATCGAGGCCCAGGCGCTGCTGGCCACCTACGGCCAGGAGCGCAGCGGCGACCGCCCGCTCTGGCTGGGCTCGCTGAAGTCCAACATCGGCCACGCCCAGGCGGCGGCCGGCGTGGCGGGCGTCATCAAGACGGTGATGGCCCTCCGGGCTGGCGTGCTGCCCAAGACCCTGCACGTGACCGAACGTTCGCCGAAGGTCGACTGGTCGGCGGGCGCGGTGGAACTGCTGACCGAGGCCCGGCCGTGGCCGGAGACCGGGCGCCCGCGTCGCGCGGCCGTCTCCTCCTTCGGCATCAGCGGGACCAACGCCCACACGATCATCGAGCAGGTCGGCATGCCCGACCGCACCCCGGCCGAGCCGGTGGAGCGCGTGCAGGCGGCGGACGCCGTCCTGCCGTGGGTGCTGTCGGCACGCAGCGAGCAGGCCCTGGCCGACCAGGCGCGGCGACTGCTGGCCCACTGGGAGGAGCACGACGACCTGCGGGCCGCCGACATCGCGCACTCCCTGACGACCGGACGCAGCACCTTCGAGCACCGGGCCGTCGTGATCGGCTGGGACCGTACGGAGTTCGCGGACGGTCTGACCGCCCTGGCCGCCGGGCGGAGCTCCGCCCGCGTGGTGGAGGGCATGTCCGAGGGCGGGAAGCTGGCCTTCCTGTTCACCGGGCAGGGGAGCCAGCGGCCGGGGATGGGCCGGGAGCTGTACGAGGCGTACCCGGTGTTCGCGGAGGCCTTCGACGCGGTCTGCGCGCGGGTCGAACTGCCGCTGCGCGAAGCCGTGTTCGGCGAGGACGCCGCGGTTCTCGCCCGGACGGAGTTCACCCAGCTCGCGCTGTTCGCCGTCGAGGTGGCGCTGTTCCGCCTGCTGGAGAGCTGGGGTGTCCGCCCTGACTTCCTGGTCGGCCACTCGATCGGCGAGCTGGCGGCCGCACACGTCGCGGGCGTGCTGTCGCTGGACGACGCCGTCACCCTGGTGGCGGCCCGTGGCCGGCTGATGCAGGCGCTGCCCGAGGGCGGCGCGATGGTCGCGGTGAAGGCCACCGAGGCCGACGTCCTGCCCCTGCTCACCGAGAACGTCAGCATCGCGGCGATCAACGGGCCGACGTCCGTGGTGATTTCGGGCGACGAGGCCGAAGTCCTGGCGATCGCCGGGAAGTTCGAGAAGACCAAGCGTCTCAACGTCTCGCACGCGTTCCACTCGCCGCTGATGGACGGCATGCTGGACGACTTCCGCCGGGTGGCGGAGGGCCTGTCCTACGCGGCGCCGCGCATCCCGGTCGTGTCGAACGTGACGGGTGCCCCGGCGAGCGCCGAGGAGCTGTGCTCGCCCGAGTACTGGGTGCGCCACGTGCGCCAGGCGGTCCGCTTCGCCGACGGCATGCGGACCCTGGAGGCCCAGGGCGTGACCACGTACCTGGAGCTGGGCCCCGACGGCGTGCTCTCGGCCATGGGCCAGGAGTGCGTCGAGCAGGGCGTGTTCACCCCGGCGCTGCGCGCAGGGCGCGCGGAGGCCCGGACGGTGGTCGGTGCGGCGGCCCTGGCGCATGTGCGGGGTGCGGCCGTCGACTGGACGGCCGTCCGGGGCCGGGACACCGGTGCTCGGCGGGTGGAGCTGCCCACGTACGCGTTCGACCGGCAGAGCTACTGGCTGCAGAGCTCTTCGGCGCCGGAGGCCGGGCCGGCCGGTACGGGCGGTACGGGCGGTGCGACCCAGCAGGCCGACGGCTGGTTCTGGGACGCCGTCGAGCAGGAGGACGTGCACTCCCTGGCCGACGCCCTGGACTCCGGGGACGACGACCTGCGTTCCTCGCTCGGCACGGTGCTGCCGGTGCTGTCCGAGTGGCGTCGGCGCCGGACCGCGGAGTCCACCGTCGACGGCTGGCGCTACCGGGTCGAGTGGAAGCCCCTGCCGGAGGCCGCCGCGACCGTTCCGTCCGGTGAGTGGCTGGTGGTGGCGGAGG
>NZ_JBSFKQ010000127.1:0-3023 GCF_053598615.1 Kitasatospora sp. NPDC001095
GTGCTGCGGGCCAAGGCCGAGTCGGCGCGCGTTCTGCACGAGTTGACGGCCGGGCTGGACCTGGACGCCTTCGTCCTCTTCTCCTCCACCGCCGGCGCCCTCGGGTCCGCCGGTCAGGGGAACTACGCGGCGGCCAACGCCTTCCTGGACGCGCTCGCCGAGCAGCGCCGGGCCGCCGGCCTGCCCGCCACCTCCATCGCCTGGGGCCCCTGGGCGGGCTCCGGCATGGCCGCCGACGGCGGTGCCGTCGAGCAGCGCCTGCGCACCGCCGGTATCGCGCCGCTGGCCCCCGAGCGCGCCGTCGAGGCGCTGGCCCGGGCCGTCGCCCGGCCGGCCGCCGTCCGGGTCGTGCTCGACGTCGACTGGGAGCGCTACGTCGCGGCCGCCCCGACCGGCGCCCTGCTGTCCGGCCTGCCCGAGGTGCGCCGGGCGCTGTCCTCGGCGACCGCCCCGGCGGACGACTCCTCCTTCGCCGCCCGCCTGGCGGGCCTCGGCGAGGCGGAGCGGGCCCGGGTGCTGATCGACCTGGTCCGCGCCGAGGCGGCCACCGTCCTCGGCCACGACGGCTCGGACGCGGTCGGTGCGGACCGCGCCTTCCGCGATCTCGGCTTCGGCTCGCTCACCTCGGTGGAACTGCGCAACCGGCTCGCCGCGGCGACCGGCCTGAAGCTGCCCGCGACCCTGGTCTTCGACCACCCGACCCCGCAGGCCCTCGCCCGTCACCTCGGCGACGAACTGCTCGGCACCGGCGCCGCGGCGCCGCTGCCGGCGGTCCGTACCGGCGCCGCGGACGAGCCCATCGCGATCGTCGCCATGGCCTGCCGCTTCCCTGGCGGGGTCGAATCCCCGGAGGACCTCTGGCAGTTGGTGACGGACGGCCGGGACGGCATGACCGCCTTCCCGACAGACCGGGGCTGGGACCTCGACGCGCTCTACGACCCGGACCCCGAGCAGCCCGGCACCCACTACGCCCTGCGGGCCGGATTCCTCTCCGGCGCCACCGAGTTCGACGCCGACTTCTTCGGCATCAGCCCGCGCGAGGCGCTGGCGATGGACCCGCAGCAGCGCGTCCTGCTGGAGACCTCCTGGGAGGCCTTCGAGCGGGCCGGCCTCGACCCGGCCTCGGTGCGCGGCAGCCGGACCGGCGTCTTCATCGGCTCCAACGGCCAGGACTACGCGGCGCTGCTGCTCCAGGACCCGCAGAGCGTCGAGGGGTACATCGGCATCGGCAACGCCGGCAGCGTCGTGTCGGGCCGCATCGCCTACACCTTCGGTCTTGAGGGCCCGGCGGTGACGGTGGACACGGCCTGCTCGGCCTCGCTGGTCGCCCTGCACCTGGCCGCGCAGTCGCTGCGCAGCGGCGAGTGCTCGCTCGCCCTGGCCGGTGGCGCCACCGTGATGGCCACCCCGACCGCCTTCATCGAGTTCAGCCGCCAGCGCGGCCTGGCCGCCGACGGCCTGTGCAAGGCCTTCGCGGCCTCGGCCGACGGCACGGGCTGGGGCGAGGGCGTCGGCATGCTGGTGCTGGAGCGGTTGTCCGACGCGCAGCGCAACGGCCACCAGGTGCTGGCCGTCGTGCGCGGCAGCGCCGTCAACCAGGACGGTGCCAGCAACGGGCTCACCGCCCCGAACGGGCCGTCGCAGCAGCGCGTCATCCGCGAGGCGCTGGCCGATGCCCGACTGTCGGCCGCCGAGGTCGACGCCGTCGAGGCGCACGGCACCGGCACGGTGCTGGGCGACCCGATCGAGGCCCAGGCGCTGCTGGCGACGTACGGGCAGGAACGCACCGGGGAGCCGCTGTGGCTGGGCTCGGTGAAGTCCAACCTGGGCCACACCCAGGCCGCCGCCGGTGTGGCAGGCCTCATCAAGATGGTCATGGCGATGCGGGAGGGTGTGCTGCCGCAGACCCTGCACGTGGACGAGCCTTCGCCGCACATCGACTGGGCCTCCGGTGAGGTCCGGCTGCTGACCGAGGCCCGGCCCTGGCCGGAGACCGGACGCCCGCGCCGCGCGGCCGTCTCCTCCTTCGGCATCAGCGGGACCAACGCCCACACGGTCATCGAGCAGGCCCCGACGGTCGAGCCGGCCGAGGCCGGGACCGAGGCCGAGCGGCCGGCCGGACCGGCCGTGCGACCGCTGCTGCTGTCCGGTGCCACGGAGCGGGCACTGCGCGACCAGGCGTCCCGGCTGCTGGAGCACGCCGACGCCCACCTGGACCAGGAGTCGGACCTCGGCGACCTCGCCCATGCGCTCGGTACGACGCGGGCCGGCCTGGCCCACCGGGCCGCGGTGGTCGCGGAGGACCTCGCCTCGTTCCGGGGTGGTCTGGCGGCGCTGGCCGAGGGCGGTACCGCCGCCGGACTGGTGCAGGGTGTCGCGGGTGCCGGGCGGACGGCGTTCCTGTTCACGGGGCAGGGGAGCCAGCGTCCTGGCATGGGGCGTGAGTTGTACGAGGCGTACCCGGTGTTCGCCGAGGCCTTCGACGCGGTCTGCGCTCGGGTCGAACTGCCGCTGCAGGAGGCGGTGTTCGGGGAGGACGCGGACGTTCTCGCCCGTACCGAGTACACGCAGGTCGCGCTGTTCGCGGTGGAGACCGCGCTGTTCCGCCTCTTCGAGAGCTGGGGCGTGTGTCCTGACGTCCTGGTCGGCCACTCGATCGGTGAGATCGCCGCCGCGCATGTCGCCGGTGTGCTGTCGCTGGACGACGCCGTCACCCTGGTTGCGGCGCGTGGTCGGCTGATGCAGGCGCTGCCGGAGGGCGGTGCGATGGTGGCGGTCAAGGCGACCGAGGCCGAGGTGCTGCCGCTGCTCACGGACAGCGTCAGCATCGCCTCGATCAACGGGCCCTCCTCGGTGGTGATTTCCGGTGACGAGGCCGAAGTGCTGGCGATCGGCGCGCAGTTCGAGAAGACCAAGCGGCTGAGCGTTTCGCACGCCTTCCACTCGCCGCTGATGGACGGCATGTTGGCGGACTTCCGCCGGGTGGCGGAGGGTCTGACCTATTCGGCGCCGCAGATCGCCGT
>NZ_JBSFKQ010000128.1:0-2981 GCF_053598615.1 Kitasatospora sp. NPDC001095
CCATGGTGTGGAGCCCGATGCGGTTGTCGGGCATTCGCAGGGGGAGATCGCGGCGGCGTACGTGGCCGGCGCGCTGTCCTTGGACGATGCCGCGAGGGTGGTCGCCCTGCGCAGCCGCGCGCTGGCGGTGTTGGCCGATCAGGGCGGGATGGTGTCGGTCGGCCTGGGGCATGAGCAGGCGGCCGAGTTCGTGGCCCGCTGGGACGGCCGGCTGACGGTGGCGGTGGTGAACGCCCCCGGTTCGGTCGTCGTGTCGGGTGATCTGGACGCGCTGGACGAACTGCTGAAGTCCTGTGAGGCCGACGGCATCCGCGCCCGCCGCCTGCCGGTGAACTATGCCGCCCACTCCGTCCAGGTCGAGGCGATCCGCGAGCAACTGCTCACCGACCTCGCCGACATCACACCGCACCCGGCGGTGATCCCGTTCTACTCGACGGTGACCGGCGAGGAGATCGACACCTCCGCCCTCGACGCCGACTACTGGTACCGCAACCTCCGCGAACCCGTGCTGTTCGACCGGACCACCCGGCTGCTGCTCGCCTCGGGCAGCGACCCCGTCTTCGTCGAGATCAGCCCGCACCCGGTGCTCACGCCCGCGCTGGAGGAGCACGAGGCGGGTGTGGTGACCGGGACACTGCGTCGCGACCACGGCACCCCGGCCGAGTTCCTGGCCGCCGCGGCGCGGCTGTTCGTCGCGGGTGTGCCGGTGCGGTGGCCGTTGCCCGGAGGGGAGCCGGTGGCGCTGCCCACCTACCCCTTCCAGCGGACGCGGTTCTGGCTCGCCGGAGGCGCGGGAGACGTGTCCGCGGCCGGGCTCGACTCGGTGGACCACCCCCTGCTCGGCGCCGCTGTCGAGGTGGGCGAGCAGCGGGTCCTGACGGGTCGGCTCTCCCTGGCCACCCACCCCTGGCTCGCGGACCACTCCGTCCTGGGGACGGTGCTGCTGCCCGCGACGGCGTTCGTGGAACTGGTGGTGCACGCGGCCGGGGCGGCAGTGGAGGAACTGGTCCTGGAGGCGCCGCTGGTGTTGCCCGCGGACGGCGCGGTGGACCTGCAGGTCGTCGTGGGCGAGCCGGACGGGACCGGCCGCCGCACGGTCGACGTCCGGTCCCGCACGGACGGCTGGGTGCGGCACGCCACCGGCACGGTGAGCGGGCAGCCTGTGGTCGGGCGGGCCGTGGTCGGGCGGGAACTGACGCAATGGCCGCCGGCCGGCGCGGAACCGGTCACCGGGCTCTACGACACGCTCGCCGCGGCGGGCTACGAGTACGGGCCGGCCTTCCAGGCCGTGCAGGCGGTGTGGCGCCGCGGCAATGAGGTGTTCGTCGAGGTCACCGTGCCGGACGCGGCCCGGTTCTCCGTCCATCCGGCCCTGCTGGACGCCGCCCTGCAACCGCTGGCGCTGCTGTCCGGTACGGAAGGCGACGTGCGGCTGCCGTTCTCGCTGGGCGGGATCGCGGTCCACCGCACCGGTGTGACCTCGGCGCGCGTACGGCTGACGGTGGTGCGCCCCGGCACGTACGCCATCCACCTGGCGGACCGGTCCGGCGAGCCCGTGGCGACCATCGAGGCGCTGACCACCCGTCCGATGGCCGAACGCGGCCCGCTGTACGCCCTCGACTGGATTCCGCTGACCCCCGGCGAAGGCGCGCTCGGCGACGCCGTCGTCTCGCCCGGCTCGGTCGTCGAGGCGCTGGCGGCCGTCCAGGGCTTCCTGGCCGGGCCCGGCGAAAGGCTCGTGGTGCGCACGCGGGGCGCGGTCGCCGTCGTTCCCGGTGACGCGGTGAGCGACCCGGAAGCCTCGGCCGTATGGGGCCTGGTCCGGTCCGCGCAGTCCGAGCACCCCGGCCGGTTCGTGCTCGTGGACGCCGACGAGCTGCCCGACGGCCTGTCGGTGGGCGACGAGGACCAGCTGGCGGTGCGCCGGGGGGCCGTCTACGTGCCCCGGCTCGTGCGCTGCGCACCGGAAGAGGCGTTCGACGGACGGCTGACGCAGGCGGGCACGGGCAGCCTGGACGACCTCGCCTTCCTGCCGTACGAGCAGGCCCCGCTCGGACCCCTGGAGGTGCGCGTCGCCGTGCGGGCGGCCGGCCTGAACTTCCGGGACGTGCTGATCGCCCTCGGCGTCTACCCGGACCCGGCGCTGCTCGGCAGCGAGGGCGCGGGCGTCGTCACCGAGGTCGGCGCCGAGGTCACCGGGCTGCGGCCGGGTGACCGGGTCGCCGGGCTGCTTCCCGGCGCCTTCGGCCGGGTGGCCGTCGCCGACCACCGGGTGCTGGTGCGCATCCCCGACGAGTGGACGTTCACCCAGGCCGCCACCGTGCCGATCGCGTTCATGACGGCGTGGTACGGCCTGCGCGACCTGGGCGGGCTGAAGGCCGGTGACCGGGTGCTGATCCACGCGGGTACCGGTGGTGTCGGCATGGCGGCGATCCAGCTGGCCCGGCGGCTCGGGGCGGAGGTGTTCGCCACCGCCGGCCCGGCCAAGTGGCACGTCCTGCGTGCCCTGGGGCTGGACGAGGACCACATCGCCTCGTCGCGCACCCTGGAGTTCGAGCAGAGCTTCCCGCCCATGGACGTCGTCCTGAATTCGCTGTCCGGCGAGTTCCTGGACGCCTCCCTGCGGCTGCTCGTGCCGGGCGGCCGGTTCGTGGAGATGGGCAAGGCCGACGTCCGGCCCGGCGTGCTGGCCTTCGACCTGGCCGATGCGGGACCTGAGCGGCTGGCGGAGATCCTGGCCGAGGCCGTCCGGCTGCTCGGTGCGGGCGAGCTGCGGCTGCCACCGCTCACCACCTGGGACGTCCGCCGCGCGCGGGACGCCTTCCGGTTCATGAGCCGGGCCGCTCACGTGGGGAAGATCGTTCTCACCGTTCCCCAGCCGATCGGCCCCGACGGCACCGTGCTGATCACCGGGGGTACGGGGACGCTGGGGGGCCGTGTGGCCCGGCATCTGGTGGCCGAGCGGGGTGTGCGGCACCTGC
>NZ_JBSFKQ010000129.1:0-2861 GCF_053598615.1 Kitasatospora sp. NPDC001095
GCCGTGCAGGCGCTGCGCAGCGGTGAGTGCTCGATGGCGCTGGCCGGTGGTGTGGTCGTGATGTCCACCCCGGGCACCTTCGTGGAGTTCAGCCGGCAGCGCGGCCTGGCGACGGACGGCCGCTGCAAGGCCTTCGCCGCCGCCGCCGACGGCACCGGCTGGGGCGAGGGCGCGGGCGTCCTGCTGCTGGAGCGCCTGTCGGACGCCCAGCGCAACGGGCACCCGGTGCTCGCGGTCGTGCGCGGTTCGGCGATCAACCAGGACGGTGCCAGCAACGGCCTGACCGCCCCCAACGGTCCGTCCCAGCAGCGGGTCATCCGCGCGGCGCTGGCCAGCGCCGGGCTGTCCGCCGGCGAGGTGGACGCGGTCGAGGCGCACGGCACGGGCACCCGACTGGGTGACCCGATCGAGGCCCAGGCCCTGCTCGCCACCTACGGCCAGGAACGCACCGAAGAGCCGCTCTGGCTGGGATCGTTGAAGTCCAACATCGGCCACACCCAGGCCGCCGCCGGCGTCGCCGGGATCATCAAGATGGTCATGGCGATGCGGGAGGGGCTGCTGCCGCAGACCCTGCACGTGGACGAGCCGACCCCCGAGGTCGACTGGGCCTCGGGCGCGGTCGAGCTGCTCACGGAGGCCCGGCCGTGGCCCGAGACCGGCGCGCCGCGCCGGGCGGGCGTGTCGTCCTTCGGCATGAGCGGCACCAACGCGCACGTCATCATCGAGCAGGCCCCGGCGGCGGTCGAGGCGCCGCAGGCCGCGGCCCCGGCCGACGAGGCCGGTCCGGTGGCGCCGTGGGTGCTGTCGGCGGGCAGCCCGGAGGCGCTCCGGGCGCAGGCCAGCCGACTGCTGGCCGTGCTGGACGAGGGCGGCGACCTGTCGCCGGCCGAGGTCGGCTTCTCGCTGGCCACCACGCGTGCCGCGCTGGAGCACCGGGCCGCGGTGGTCGCGGAGGACCTCGCCTCGTTCCGGGGCGGTCTGGCGGCGTTGGCCGAGGGTCGCTCCGCTGCCGGGCTGATCACGGGTACGGCGGGTGCCGGGCGGACGGCGTTCCTGTTCACGGGGCAGGGAAGCCAGCGTCCGGGCATGGGGCGTGAGCTGTACGACGCCTTCCCGGTGTTCGCGGACGCGTTCGACGCGGTCTGCGCGAGGGTCGAACTGCCGCTGCGGGAGGCGGTGTTCGGGGAGGACGCGGACGTTCTGGCCCGTACGGAGTTCACCCAGGTGGCGCTGTTCGCGGTGGAGACCGCGCTGTTCCGTCTGTTCGAGAGCTGGGGGGTGCGCCCGGACTTCCTGGTGGGCCACTCGATCGGTGAGCTGGCGGCCGCGCATGTCGCGGGTGTGCTGTCGCTGGACGACGCGGTGGCGCTGGTGTCCGCTCGCGGCCGGCTGATGCAGGCGCTGCCCGAGGGCGGCGCGATGGTGGCGGTCAAGGCCTCCGAGGCCGACGTCCTGCCACTGCTGACCGAGAACGTGAGCATCGCCGCCGTCAACGGCCCGACCTCCGTGGTGATTTCGGGCGATGAGTCCGAAGTCCTGGCCATCGCCGACCAGTTCGAGAAGTCGAAGCGTCTCCATGTCTCGCATGCCTTCCACTCGCCCTTGATGGACGGGATGTTGGACGACTTCCGCCAGGTGGCGGAGGGCCTGACCTACTCGGCGCCGCAGATCGCGGTGGTGTCCAATGTGACCGGCGCCCTGGCCGCCGCCGAGGAGTTGTGCTCGCCCGAGTACTGGGTGCAGCACGTGCGCCGGGCGGTCCGCTTCGCCGACGGCATGCGGGCCCTCGAAGCCGAGGGTGTCACCACGTACCTGGAGCTTGGCCCGGACGGTGTGCTGTCGGCCATGGGCCAGGAGTGCGTGGAGCAGGGTGTGTTCACTCCGGCTCTGCGTGCTGAGCGTTCGGAGGCGCAGACCGCGCTGACGGCGCTTGCGACTGTTCACGTCCATGGTGTCGCTGTGGACTGGAGGGGTGTGTTCGCTGGTGCGGGTGTGCGCCGGGTCGAGCTGCCGACGTATGCCTTCCAGCGTCAGCGTTACTGGCCGCAGGCCGCCGAGCGTGAGGTCGTGTCGGAGGGTGCGGTCGCGCTGAGTGCGGCCGAGGCGCGGTTCTGGGATGCGGTTGACGCGGGGGATCTGGACACGTTCCTGTCGACGCTCGATGTGCGTCGGGAGGACAGTGCGGACGCGCTGTTGCCCGCGCTGTCGTCCTGGCGTCGCAGGCGGCAGGAGGAGTCGGCGGCCGAGGGCTGGCGCTACCGGGTGACGTGGAAGCCGGTTGCGGGTGTCGGTGGGCAGCCGGCCGTCCTGGGCGGGACCTGGCTGGTGCTGGTCCCGGCCGGTGTCGAGTCGGCGGGTGTGGTTGCCGCGCTGTCCGGGCACGGTGGCGTTGTTCTGCCGGTGGAGATCGGCGCGGGTGTGCCGGACCGGGAGGAGCTGGCCGCCCGTATCGGCCTGGCCGTGGCCGAGGTCGAGGATCTGGTCGGTGCCGTCGTCGTGGCGGACACCGTGCTGTCGACGCTGGTCACGGTTCAGGCGCTCGCCGACGCGGGCGTCGAGGCCCCGCTCTGGCTGCTGACCAACGGCGCCGTGTCGACGGGTCGTGCGGATGTGCTGCGTGATGCGGCGCAGGCGCAGGTCTGGGGTCTGGGTCGAGTGGTCGGCCTGGAGCACCCGCAGGGCTGGGGCGGTCTGGTCGATCTGCCCGAGGTGCTGGACGAGCGGGCCCGGGGCCGACTGGCCGCCGTGCTCGCCGGCCTCGGCGACGAGGACCAGGTCGCGGTTCGGGCGAGCGGTGTGTTCGTGCGCCGGCTGGTCCGGGTGCAGGGTGCTGCCTCGGCGTGGGCGCCGCGTGGCACTGT
>NZ_JBSFKQ010000130.1:0-2782 GCF_053598615.1 Kitasatospora sp. NPDC001095
AGCTGCGCAACCGCCTCAACACGGCCACCGGCCTGCGGCTGCCCGCCACCCTGGTCTTCGACCACCCGAACCCCGCCGCGCTCGCGGACCACCTGGTCGCCGAACTCGTCGACGGCGCCGGCGCGGTGGCCGCGCCGCTGCCCGTGCTCAGCGAGCTGGACAAGCTCGAAACCCTGCTTCTCACCACGACCACCGACGGCGTCGAGCGCACGAAGATCACGCTGCGCCTGCAGAGCCTGCTGTCGAAATGGAGTGACGCACACAGTGCAACGGACGGTAGTGCTGCGGACCGCGACGCCGATCGGGAGCTCGAATCGGCCACCGGCGACGACATCTTCGACCTGCTCGACAAGGAACTCGGCCTCTCCTGACCTCCTGGGCGCAAGCTCACTGACCGCCTCCTGGAGGTGACGAAGCACATGACCACGTCTTCGAACGAAGAGAAGTACCTCGACTACCTGAAGCGCGTCACAGCGGACCTGCGGCAGGCCCGCAGGCAGCTGCGCGAGGTCGAGGAGCGGGACCTCGAGCCGCTCGCCGTCGTCGCCATGAGCTGCCGCTACCCCGGCGGCGTGCGCAGCCCCGAAGACCTGTGGAACCTGGTCGCGACCGGGACGGACGCGATCGCCGGCATGCCCACCGACCGCGGCTGGGACTTCGACGCGCTCTACGACCCGGACCCGGAGAAGGCCGGCAAGAGCGTCAGCCGCGACGGCGGGTTCCTGTACGACGCCAGCGAGTTCGACGCCGGCTTCTTCGGCATCTCGCCGCGCGAGGCGACCGCGATGGACCCGCAGCAGCGGATCCTGCTGGAGACCGCCTGGGAGACCTTCGAGCGCGCCGGCATCGACCCGTCCTCGGTGAAGGGCAGCCAGGCCGGTGTCTTCATCGGCGCGGCCTCCTCCAACTACGGCACCACCATGCACGCCGGCCTGGCCGGCCTCGAGGGCCACCTGCTGACCGGGAACGCCTCCAGCGTGGTCTCCGGCCGCATCGCCTACAGCCTCGGTCTCGAGGGCCCGGCGGTCACCATCGACACCGCCTGCTCCTCGTCCCTGGTCGCCCTGCACCTCGCCGCCCACGCCCTGCGCCAGGGCGACTGCTCGATGGCCCTGGTCGGCGGCGTCACCGTCATGACCACCCCCGGCACCTTCATCGCCTTCAGCCGCCAGCAGGGCCTGTCCGCCGACGGCCGCTGCAAGGCCTTCGCCGCCGGCGCCGACGGCACCGGCTGGTCCGAGGGCGTCGGCATGCTGCTCGTCGAGCGACTGTCGGACGCGCAGCGCCTCGGGCACCCGGTGCTCGCCGTGGTGCGCGGCTCCGCCGTCAACCAGGACGGTGCCAGCAACGGCCTGACCGCCCCCAACGGCCCCGCGCAGCAGCGGGTCATCCGCCAGGCCCTGGCCAGCGCCCGGCTGACCGCCGACCAGGTCGACCTGGTCGAGGCGCACGGCACCGGCACCCGGCTCGGCGACCCGATCGAGGCCCAGGCCCTGCTCGCCACCTACGGCCAGGAGCGCGGTGAGAACGGCGAGCCGCTCTGGCTCGGCTCGCTCAAGTCCAACCTGGGCCACTCCCAGGCCGCGGCCGGCGTCGGCGGCATCATCAAGCTGGTCATGGCCCTGCAGCACGGGCTCATGCCGCAGACCCTGCACGTGGACGAGCCCACCCCGCACGTCGACTGGGCCTCGGGCGCGGTCAAGCTGCTGACCGAGGCCCGGCCCTGGCCGGAGACCGGGCGCCCGCGCCGCGCGGCCGTCTCCTCCTTCGGCATCAGCGGCACCAACGCCCACACCATCCTGGAGCAGGCCCCCGCCCCCGAGGCGGCCGAGGCCGCCGAGGGCACGGAAGGCGCCCCAGGCGCCGGGCGGCCCGCGCGGGTGTCCGCACAGGTCCCCGTGCCGGTCTCGGGCCGCTCGGCGGAGGCCCTGCGGGCCCAGGCGCGGGCGCTGCTCGCCCACGTCGAGGGCCGGCCGGAGCTGGGCCTGGCCGACCTGGGCTACTCCGCGGTGCGCGGCCGCGCCGTCCTGGAGCACCGGGCCCTGGTGCTCGCCGAGGACCGGACGGCGCTCACCGCCGCGCTGCGCGCGCTGGCCGAGGGCGACGCCTCGGCCGACGTGGTGCGCGGTGTCGCGGCGACGCGAGGCCGGACGGCGTTCCTGTTCACGGGGCAGGGGAGCCAGCGTCCTGGCATGGGGCGTGAGTTGTACGAGGCGTACCCGGTGTTCGCGGACGCCTTCGACGCGGTCTGCGCGCGGGTCGAACTGCCGCTGCGGGAGGCGGTGTTCGGGGAGGACGCGGACGTTCTCGCGCGCACCGAGTACACGCAGCTGGCGCTGTTCGCGGTGGAGACCGCGCTGTTCCGGCTGGTGGAGAGTTGGGGGGTCCGTCCGGACTTCCTGGTGGGCCACTCGATCGGTGAGATCGCGGCCGCGCACGTGGCCGGTGTCCTGTCGCTGGACGACGCCGTCACCCTGGTTGCGGCGCGTGGTCGGCTGATGCAGGCGCTGCCGGAGGGCGGCGCGATGGTGGCGGTCAAGGCGACCGAGGCCGAGGTGCTGCCGCTGCTCACGGACAGCGTCAGCATCGCGGCGATCAACGGGCCTTCCTCGGTGGTGATTTCCGGTGACGAGGCCGAAGTTCTGGCGATCGCCGCTCAGTTCGAGAAGACCAAGCGTCTCGATGTCTCGCACGCCTTCCACTCGCCGCTGATGGACGGCATGTTGGCGGACTTCCGCCGGGTGGCGGAGGGTCTGACCTATTCGGCGCCGCAGATCGCCGT
>NZ_JBSFKQ010000131.1:0-2674 GCF_053598615.1 Kitasatospora sp. NPDC001095
CCGCCACCTCACCCACCGAGTGCCCCACCACGAAGTCCGGCCGCACACCCAGCCACTCCACCAGCCGGAACAGCGCCACCTCCAGCGCGAACACCGCACCCTGGGTGAACACCGTCTGCCCCAACACCCCCTCCTCGTCCTCGAACAGCACCTCCACGGGCAGCTCCAGCAGTTCGCAGACCTCGTCCAACACCCGCGCGAACACCGGGAACTCGCGGTACAGGCCCCGACCCATCCCCGCCCACTGACCACCCTGACCGGAGAACACGAACGCCGACCTGCCCGAGTCGCGGGCATCGCCGGTCACCAGCCCGGGATGCGCCTCCCCGCGCAGCAGGGCCGCCAGTGCCTCCGGTCCGGTCACCATGGCCCGGTGGGGGAACCGGGTCCGCGCGGCGAGCGCGGCGGCGATTCCGTCCGCGTCGGGGGCCTTGGCCGCGTACGCCTGCAGCCTGCGGGCCTGGGCCCGGAGCGCCTGCTCGGACTTGGCCGACAGCAGCCACGGCACTGGCACGACGGCTGCGGGAGCGGCGGGGGACTCAGGCGAGGTCTCCTCGGCCGGCTCCGGCGCCGGGGCCTCCAGGATCACGTGCGCGTTGGTACCGCTGATGCCGAACGCCGACACGCCGGCGCGGCGGGGACGCCCCGTCTCCGGCCACGGCCGGGCCTCGGTCAGCACTGAGACCTGGCCCGCCGACCAGTCAACGTGCGAGGTCGGCGCATCGACGTGCAGCGTCGGCGGCAACTGCCCGTGCCGCATCGCCATGACCATCTTGATCACACCCGCCACACCGGCCGCCGCCTGGGTGTGGCCGATGTTGGACTTCACCGACCCCAGCCACAACGGCTCCACCCGGTCCCGGCCGTACGTCGCCAGCAGCGCCTGCGCCTCGATCGGGTCACCGAGGGTGGTGCCGGTGCCGTGGGCCTCCACCGCATCCACCTCGGACGCCTCCAGCCCGGCGTTCGCCAGCGCCTGCCGGATCACCCGCTCCTGCGACGGACCGTTCGGCGCGGTCAGCCCGTTGGACGCCCCGTCCTGGTTCACCGCCGAACCCCGCACCACCGCCAGCACCCGGTGACCGTGACGACGGGCGTCCGACAACCGCTCCAGGAGCACGACACCCGCACCCTCACCCCACGCCGTACCATCGGCCGCCTCGGCGAACGCCTTCACCCGCCCGTCGGCCGCAAGCCCCCGCTGACGGGAGAAGTCGATGAAGGCGGCGGGTGTCGCCATCACCGTCACCCCGCCGGCCAGGGCCAGTGAGCACTCCCCCGAGCGCAGCGCCTGCGCCGCCAGGTGGATCGCCACCAGCGACGACGAGCACGCCGTGTCCACCGACACCGCCGGACCCTCCAGCCCCAGCAGGTACGACACCCGCCCGGAGGTCACACTCGTCGCCGTGCCGGTGGCCACGTAGCCGTCCGCGTCGCGCGAGATCTGGTCCACTCCGCCCGCGTAGCCGGATGCCCAGATGCCGGTGAAGACGCCCGTCTGGCTGCCCCTCAGCGACGTCGGATCGATCCCCGCGTCCTCGAAGGTCTCCCACACCGTCTCCAGCAGCACCCGCTGCTGCGGATCCATCGCCAACGCCTCCCGCGGCGAGATCCCGAAGAACGCCGCGTCGAAGCCACCCGCATCCCCCAGAAAGCCACCCGACCGCGTGTACGACCTCCCCGGACCACCGGCCGGATCGTAGAGACGACCCACGTCCCACCCACGATCCGATGGGAACTCCCCCACCGCGTCCACCCCACCGGACACCACATCCCACAACTCCTGGGCGGACCCCACCCCACCCGGATAGCGGGCCCCCAGCCCCACCACGACCACCGGATCATCCGACACCGGAACCCCCACCGGCACGGGCGCGACCGTCCGGCGCTCCCTGCCGAGGACCACCTCGCGCAGGTATTCGGCCAGCCGGGTCGGGGTCGGGTGGTCGAAGACCATCGTCGCCGACAGCCTGGTCCCGACCGCCGTGGACAGTCGGTTGCGCAGCTCCACGCCGGTCAGCGAGTCGAAGCCCAGGTCCTTGAAGGCCAGGTCGCCACCGATCTCGTCGCTGCGGCCCAGCACGGCCGAGGCGTGGGCGCTGACCAGGCCGAGCAGAACCTCGCGTTGCCGGGCCTCGGGGAGCGATCCCAGCTCGCCCGCCAGTCCGGTGGTCCGCACCGGTTTGCGGGCGCGTGTCAGCGCGCGCAGCACCGGCCGGTCGCCCAGTGCGGACACCTTGAGTCGGGCCGCGACCACCGCCGGTTGCGCGGTGTCCAGGCCCCCGTCGAACAGCCCGAGTCCGTAGTCGGTCGCCATCGGCAGCAGCCCCGCGCGGGCGAGGCGTTCACCGTCGGCCTCGGACATCTGCCCGGTCAGCCCGCTGGCCTCGGCCCAGTAGCCCCAGGCCAGCGACACCCCCGGCAGGCCCTGGGCACGCCGGTACGCGGCCAGGCCGTCGAGGTAGGCGTTCGCCGCGGCGTAGTTCGCCTGCCCTGCCGCGCCCAGCGTCCCGGCCGCCGAGGAGAAGAGGACGAACGCCGTCAGGTCCCTTCCCCGGGTGAGTTCGTGCAGGTTCCAGGCCGCCCGTGCCTTGGGCTCCCAGACCGCGGCGAGACGTTCGGGGGTCAGGGACTCGACCACGGCGTCGTCGAGCACGCCGGCGGCGTGGACGAC
>NZ_JBSFKQ010000132.1:0-2591 GCF_053598615.1 Kitasatospora sp. NPDC001095
GGGGCGGTCAGGCCGTTGCTGGCACCGTCCTGGTTGATCGCACTGCCACGGACCACCGCGAGAACCTGGTGGCCGTTGCGCTGCGCGTCGGACAGGCGCTCCAGCAGGAGCATGCCGACACCCTCGGACCAGCCGGTACCGTCCGCGTCGGCCGAGAAGGCCTTGCAGCGGCCGTCGAAGGAGAGCCCGCCCTGGCGGCTGAAGTCGATGAACGCGGCCGGGGTGGACATCACCGTCACACCGCCCGCCAGGGCCATCGTGCACTCGCCGTTGCGCAGGGCCTGGGCGGCCAGGTGGAGGGCGACCAGGGAGGAGGAGCAGGCGGTGTCGACCGTCACCGCCGGGCCCTCAAGACCGAAGGTGTACGCCAGGCGGCCCGAGATGACACTGCCCGCGTTGCCGGTGCCCAGGTAGCCCTCGGCGCCGGACGGGACCGACTCCAGCAGCGAGGCGTAGTCGTGGTACATCACGCCCGTGAACACGCCGGTGGCGCTGCCGCGCAGAGCGGCCGGGTCGATGCCGGCCCGCTCGAAGGCCTCCCAGGACGTCTCCAGCAGCAGGCGCTGCTGCGGGTCCATGGTGAGCGCCTCGCGGGGGCTGATGCCGAAGAAGCCGGCGTCGAACTCGGCGGCGCCGTGCAGGAATCCGCCTTCCCGCGTGTGGCTGCCTCCGGGCTGGGTGCCGTCCGCGCCGAACAGGGCGTCGAGGTCCCAGCCACGGTCGGTCGGGAAGAGCGAGATGCCGTCGCCGCCGCCGTGCACCAGCTGCCACAGGTCCTCGGGCGAGGCGACCCCGCCCGGGTAGCGGCAGGCCATGCCGACGATCGCGATCGGCTCGTCCACGGCGGTCGTGGACAGCACGCCGGCAGTCGCCGGGGCCTCGCCGACGAGTTCGTCGCGGATGAAGTCGGCGAGCGCGGACGGCGTCGGGTAGTCGAAGACCAGTGTGGCCGGCAGGCGCAGGCCGGTGGCCGCGTTGAGGCGGTTGCGCAGCTCGATGGCGGTGAGGGAGTCGAAGCCCAGCTCACGGAAGGCGCGGGCCGGGTCCACCCCTTCCGCCGAACCGTGGCCCAGGACCTCGGCCACCTGGGTGCGGACCACCTCGCGGACGGCCTCGTCGCGGCGCGCCACCGGCAGGGCCAGCAGGCGCTCGGCCAGCGAACCGGCGGCAGCGGAACCGCCGCTGGCGGCGGTCCGGCGGCGCGGCGTACGGACGAGTCCGCGCAGCAGGGGCGGGACCTCGCCGGCGCCGGTCATGGCCACCGGGTCCAGGTGCATCGGGACGAGCAGGGCGCGGTCCAGGGTGAGCGCGCCGTCGAACAGGCCCAGGCCCTCCTGCGAACGCAGCGGCGCCACGCCGGCCCGGGCCAGGCGACGGACGTCGGCCTCGGACAGGCTGGTGGCCATGCCGCCGTCCTCGGCCCACAGGCCCCAGGCCAGCGACGTGCCCGGCAGGCCGTCGGCCCGGCGGCGGGCCGCCAGAGCATCGAGGAACGCGTTCGCGGCGGCGTAGTTGCCCTGGCCCGCGGCGCCGAAGACGCCGGAGGCGGAGGAGAACAGGACGAACGCCGACAGGTCCATCCCGGCGGTCAGTTCGTGCAGGTGCCAAGCCGCGTCGACCTTCGGACGCAGTACCGCCGACAGCCGCTCCGGCGTCAGCGACGACACCACACCGTCATCCAGGACGCCGGCCGTGTGGACCACCGCCGACAGCGAACGACCCTCCAGCATGCGGGCGACGGCCGCGCGGTCGGTGACGTCGCAGGCGACGACATCCACCTCCGCGCCCAACCCGGCCAGCTCGTCGCGCAGTTCGGAAGCGCCAGGCGCTTCCGGGCCGCGACGGCTGGTCAGCAGCAGGCTCCGCACCCCGTGCGCCGTGACCACGTGCCGGGCCACCAGCGAACCCAGACCACCCGTACCACCCGTGACGAGGACCGTACCCTCGCCCAGCGACACGCTGCTCTCCGAGGAAGCGGCAACGCGAACCAGGCGAGGCGCGAACGCCACGCCCCCGCGCACCGACACCTGCGGCTCACCACAGGAGAGGACGCCCGACGGCAGTTCGGCGCCCGCCTCCAGGTCCACCAGCAGGAACCGGTCCGGGTTCTCCGACTGCGCCGAGCGCACCAGACCCCAGACCACCGACTCCGCCAGACCCGCAGCAACGGCGCCACGCGTCACCACGGCGAGCCGCGAAGCGGCGAAGCGCTCCTCCGCCAGCCAGCCCCGCACCAGCTCCAGGGCCCACACACCGGCAGCGTGCGCGGCCTCGGCCACGTCACCGCCGCCCGCCTGCGGAGCCTCGACGACCACGACCTCGGGAACCTCGTCCCCGGCCAGCTCGGCCAGTGACGAGAACAGCTGAACGTCGGCGGCTGACCCGGCCCCGAGCGCGATCTCCGCCCAGTCCACGCCGAACAGCGAGTCGGTCGGCCCACCGGACGCCGCCAACTGCTCGGCCACCACCGGCCGCAGGGCCAGCGATCGGATGGTCCCGACCGGCTGCCCCTCGGCGTCCGCGAGCGTCAGCGACACCGCGTCCGTACCGGCGGACACCAGCCGCACCCGCAGCGCGTCCGCGCCCGAGGC
>NZ_JBSFKQ010000133.1:0-2490 GCF_053598615.1 Kitasatospora sp. NPDC001095
CTCCCGGAACACCGGCTCCGAGGCGTACAACTCCCCACCCATACCCACCCACTGCGCACCCTGCCCCGGGAACACGAACACCGAACGACCCAGCGGGCGGGCCGTCCCGGTGACCAGACCCGGCGCCGTGCCGCCCTCGGCCAGGGCGTCCAACGCCTCCACGCCGCTCAGCACCACGGCCCGGTGCTCGAACACGGTGCGGGCAGCCAGGGCGCCTCCGACCGCAGCCGGGCTCACCTCGGGACGTACGACGGTGAAGGCGCTCAGCCGGCGCGCCTGCTCCCGCAACGCCGCCTCCGACTTCCCCGACAACACCCACGGCACCACCCCACCCGCGGACCCCGTCGAAACTCCGACCGGCTCCTCGGCAGCCGCCTCGATCACCACATGCGCGTTCGTACCGCTGATGCCGAACGCCGAGATGCCCGCGCGACGCAGGTGGCCGTTGTCGGGCCAGGGCCGGGCCTCGGTGAGCAGTCGGATGTTTCCGGACTCCCAGTCGACGTGCGAGGTCGGCGCATCGACATGCAGCGTCGGCGGCAACTGCCCGTGCCGCATCGCCATCACCATCTTGATCACACCGGCCACGCCGGCCGCCGCCTGGGTGTGGCCGATGTTGGACTTCACCGACCCCAGCCACAAAGGCTCCACCCGGTCCCGGCCGTACGTCGCCAGCAGCGCCTGCGCCTCGATCGGGTCACCGAGGGTGGTCCCCGTGCCGTGCGCCTCCACCGCGTCCACGTCCGCCGTCGAGAGTCCGGCGTTGGCGAGGGCCTGACGGATCACCCGCTCCTGCGACGGACCGTTCGGCGCCCCGAGGCCGTTGGAGGTGCCGTCCTGGTTGACCGCCGAACCCCGCACCACCGCCAGCACCCGGTGGCCGTTACGGCGGGCGTCGGACAGGCGCTCCAGCAGCACCAGGCCGGCGCCCTCGGCCCAGGCCGTACCATCGGCCGCCTCGGCGAACGCCTTCACCCTGCCGTCGGGAGCCAGGCCGCGCTGGCGCGAGAACTCCGTGAACCCCAGCGGGGTCGCCATCACGGTCACCCCGCCGGCCAGGGCGAGCGAGCACTCCCCCGAGCGGAGCGCCTGCGCGGCCAGGTGGATCGCCACCAGCGAGGACGAGCAGGCGGTGTCCAGCGAGACCGCCGCACCCTCCAGCCCCAGCAGGTAGGCGATCCGGCCGGAGGTCACGCTGGTCGCGGCGCCCGTACCGAGGTAGCCCTCGGCGTCGGCGGGTGCCTGGTCACCGTAGCCGGATGCCCAGATGCCGGTGAACACGCCCGTCCGGCTGCCCCGCAACGACGTCGGATCGATCCCCGCGTCCTCGAAGGTCTCCCACGCGGTCTCCAGCAGCACCCGCTGCTGCGGATCCATCGCCAACGCCTCACGCGGCGAGATCCCGAAGAAGTCCGCATCGAACCCCGCCGCGTCCGCGAGGAAACCACCCGACCGCGTGTACGACGTCCCAGGGTGATCCGCATCCGGATGGAACAACCCCTCGACGTCCCACCCGCGGTCAGTCGGGAACGCGCCGATCGCGTCCACTCCACCCGACACCAGGCCCCACAGGTCCTCCGGAGACCCCACCCCACCCGGCAACCGGCACCCCATGCCCACGATCACCACCGGATCAGCGGCATCACCCACTCCACCCACCGGCGCCACGGGCACCACATCCCCACCGAGGATCCCGCTCAGCAGGTGCTCGGCGAGTTGCCGCGGGGTGGGGTGGTCGAAGGTGACGGTGGCGGGCAGGCGCAGGCCGGTGGCGGTGTTGAGCCGGTTGCGCAGTTCGACGGAGGTCAGGGAGTCGAAGCCGAGGTCCTTGAACGGCTGCCGGTCCCATCCGGCCCCCGGTTCGCGGTGACCGAGCACGGCGGCGGTGTTGGCGGTGACCAGGTCGAGTGCGGCTCGCAGCCGTTCGGCCTCCGGCAGCGACCGCAGGCGGTCGGCGATCGCGCCGTGCCGCGCCGGGCGCCGGGCCGCCTTGCGGGAGACGAGGCCCTTGAGGGCCGCCGGGGCCGCCGGGGAGCCCGCCATCACGGACAGGTCGAGGCGTACCGGCACCAGCGCGGCCCGGTCCGTGGCCAGGGCCGCGTCGAACAGCGACAGGGCGTGGTCGGTGGCCAGCGGCACGACCCCGGCTCGCGTCAGCCGGTCCTGGTCGGCATCGGTCAGGTGCCCGGTCATTCCGCTGGCCTCGGCCCAGTAGCCCCAGGCCAGCGAGGTCGCCGGCAGGCCGAGGGCACGCCGGTGCACGGCGAGGGCGTCGAGGAAGGTGTTGGCCGCGGCGTAGTTGGCCTGCCCGGGGCTGCCGAGCGTCCCGGCCGCCGAGGAGAAGAGGACGAATGCCGTCAGGTCCCTTCCCCGGGTGAGTTCGTGCAGGTTCCATGCCGCCCGTGCCTTGGGCTCCCAGACCGCGGCGAGACGTTCGGGGGTCAGGGACTCGACCACGGCGTCGTCGAGCACGCCGGCGGCGTGGACGAC
>NZ_JBSFKQ010000134.1:0-2370 GCF_053598615.1 Kitasatospora sp. NPDC001095
GCGCTGCGTGAGGGCGAGTGCACGATGGCGCTGGCCGGTGGTGTGACGGTGATGTCCACCCCGGGCGCGTTCATCGAGTTCAGCAAGCAGCGCGGTCTGGCCATGGACGGTCGCTGCAAGTCGTTCGCGGCGGCGGCGGACGGCACGGGCTGGTCCGAGGGCGTCGGGATGCTCCTGCTGGAGCGTCTCTCCGACGCCGAGCGCAACGGCCACCGCGTCCTCGCGGTGGTGCGCGGCAGCGCGATCAACCAGGACGGCGCGAGTAACGGCCTCACCGCCCCCAACGGTCCGTCCCAGCAGCGGGTGATCCGCCAGGCGCTGGCCGGTGCCCGACTGACCTCGGACCAGATCGACGTGGTTGAGGCGCACGGCACCGGCACGGTGCTCGGTGACCCGATCGAGGCCCAGGCCCTGTTGGCCACGTACGGTCAGGAGCGGAACGAAGAGCCGCTGTGGCTGGGGTCGTTGAAGTCCAACATCGGTCACACCCAGGCGGCGGCCGGTGTCGGCGGCATCATCAAGATGGTGATGGCGATGCGGCACGGCGTGCTGCCGCAGACCCTGCACGTCAACGAGCCGTCGCCGCACATCGACTGGGCCTCGGGCGCCGTCGAGCTGCTGACCAAGGCCCGGCCGTGGCCGGAGACCGGGCGTCCGCGTCGCGCGGCCGTCTCCTCCTTCGGCATCAGTGGCACCAACGCCCACACGATCATCGAGCAGGCCCCGGCGGAGAAGCGTCCGGCTCGTACCGGGAACGAGGAGGACGGTCAGGCGCCGCTGGTGCTCTCCGCGAAGAGTGAGGGTGCTCTGCGCGGTCAGGCGCAGCGACTGCTCGCCCTGGTCGAGGCCGAGCCCGAGCTGCGGGTCACCGACCTCGCCTACTCGCTGGCCACCACCCGCGCGACGATGGACCTCCGCGCCGGCGTCGTCGCGGACAGCCGCGACGGGCTCGCGTCCGCCCTGCGGGCGCTGGCCGAGGGCGGAACGGCTGCCGGGCTGGTGACGGGTGCCGCCTCGGGCGGGAAGCTGGCGTTCCTGTTCACGGGGCAGGGCAGCCAGCGTCCCGGGATGGGGCGTGAGCTGTACGAGGCGTTCCCGGTGTTCGCGGAGGCCTTCGACGCGGTGTGCTCGCGGGTGGAACTGCCGCTGAAGGAGGCGGTGTTCGGCGAGGACGCTGCGGTTCTCGCCCGTACCGAGTTCACGCAGGTCGCGCTGTTCGCCGTCGAGGTGGCGCTGTTCCGCCTCTTCGAGAGCTGGGGTGTCCGTCCGGACTTCCTGGTGGGCCACTCGATCGGCGAGCTGGCGGCCGCGCACGTCGCGGGCGTTCTCTCCCTCGATGACGCCGTCACCCTGGTGGCGGCCCGTGGCCGCCTGATGCAGGCGCTGCCGGAGGGCGGCGCGATGGTGGCGGTCAAGGCCACCGAGGCCGACGTCCTGCCCCTGCTCAGCGAGAACGTCAGCATCGCCGCGATCAACGGTCCGACGTCCGTGGTGATTTCCGGCGACGAGGCCGAAGTCTTGGCGATCGCCGGGCAGTTCGAGAAGACCAAGCGGCTGAGCGTTTCGCACGCCTTCCACTCGCCGCTGATGGACGGCATGCTGGACGACTTCCGCCGGGTGGCGGAGGGTCTGACCTACTCGGCGCCGCAGATCGCGGTGGTGTCCAACGTGACCGGTGAGCCGGCCACGGCTGAGGAGCTGTGCTCGCCCGAGTACTGGGTCCGGCACGTGCGCCAGGCGGTCCGCTTCGCCGACGGCATGCGGGCCCTGGAGGCCAAGGGCGTCACCACCTTCGTCGAGCTCGGCCCCGACGGCGTGCTCTCCGCCATGGGCCAGGAGTGCGTCGACAGCGGTGTCTTCGTACCGGCGCTGCGCGCCGAGCGGCCCGAGGCACAGGCCGCGCTGACGGCCCTCGTGACCGTGCACGTCCAGGGCGCCCAGGTCGACTGGCGAGGGTTCTTCGCGAAGGCCGGCGCCCACGTCACGGACCTGCCGACGTACGCCTTCGACCGCGAGTGGTTCTGGCTCCACGCCCCCGCTCTGACCGAGGATGTCCAGTCCGCCGGCCTCGGTGCGGCCGATCACCCGCTGTTGGGTGCGGCGGTGGCTCTCGCCGATGCGGAGGGCTTCTTGTTCACGGGTCGACTGTCGGTGGAGTCGCACCCGTGGCTGGCCGATCACGTGGTGCTGGGTTCGGTGATCCTGCCCGGGACCGCCTTTGTCGAGCTCGCGGTGCGGGCCGGCGACCAGGTGGGTTGCTCGCTGGTGGAGGAGTTGACGCTGGAGGCGCCGTTGGTGCTTCCGGGGTCGGGTGGTGTGCAGGTTCAGGTGACGGTGGGCGCGGTGGATGCGTCCGGGCGTCGTTCGGTG
>NZ_JBSFKQ010000135.1:0-2279 GCF_053598615.1 Kitasatospora sp. NPDC001095
CAGCTCCGCCAGCAGGTCCATCACCTGCGCCTGCACCGTCACGTCCAGGGCCGTGGTGGGCTCGTCCGCGATGATCAGGTCCGGCTCCAGGGCCAACGCCATCGCGATCATGATCCGCTGCCGCATGCCGCCGGAGAACTGGTGCGGGAAGTCCCCGACGCGCTGCTTCGCGGCCGGGATGCGGACCCGCTCCATCAGCTCGACGGCCTTCTCCCGGGCCTCCCTGCGGGAGACGCCCCGGTGCGAGCGGAACATCTCGCCCAGCTGGTAGCCCACGCTGAGCACCGGGTTCAGCGCGGACAGCGCGTCCTGGAAGATCATCGCGATGCGCCGGCCCCGGATGGACCGTCGGGCATCGCCGCCCATGGTCAGCAGGTCCTCGCCGCGGAACAGGATCCGTCCCGAGGCGATCCGCCCCGGCGGCATGTCCAGGATGCCCATGATCGCCTGCGCCGTCACCGACTTGCCCGAACCGGACTCCCCCAGCACCGCCAGCGTCTCCCCCGCCGCGACGGAGTAGCTCACCCCGTTGACGGCCTTGGCGACGCCGTCCCGGGTGTGGAACTCCACGTGCAGGTCGTCGACCTCCAGCAGCGGCGTCCCGGGCTCCAGACTCCCCCGACCGCCGCCGATCACCTCCACCGCGTCCATCAGCGCAGCCCTCCTCGGCGTCCCCGCGTCCACCGCCGGGCGCAGAGCAACTATCAAGGAACGGGCCGCACTTGGCGAGCCCGCGGCAGATCTCTTTTCCGTCACGGGAAAGGGCGCGCCCCCACCGGCGGGGACGCGCCCTGGCATCGGACCCGGGTCAGCCGGAGCCCTGCCCGTCCGCCCCCGCCTCCGCCTGCCCGGCCCCCCGCTCCGCCGCGAAGTGGCACGCCGAGTCGTGCCGCGCCGCCCCGTCCAGCCAGGACGGCGCGGCCAGCGGCGGCTCCTCGACCTCGCACCGCTGCTGCGCCTTCCAGCAGCGGGTCCGGAACCGGCAGCCGGACGGCGGGTTGGCCGGCGAGGGCACGTCGCCGGTGAGCACGATCCGGTCGCGCGTCTCCCGCGCCCTCGGGTCCGGCACCGGTACCGCCGAGAGCAGCGCCTGGGTGTACGGGTGCGTCGCGTGGTCGTAGATCTCCGCGTCGCTGCCGATCTCGACCACCTTCCCGAGGTACATCACCCCGACCCGGTCGGAGATGTGCCGGACGATGGAGAGGTCGTGCGCGATGAACATGTACGACAGGTTGAACTCGCCCTGCAGCTGCTCCAGCAGGTTGATCACCTGCGCCTGCACCGAGACGTCCAGCGCCGAGACCGGCTCGTCGCAGATGATGATCTCCGGCTTGAGCGCCAACCCCCGGGCGATGCCGATGCGTTGGCGCTGGCCGCCGGAGAACTGGTGCGGATAGCGGTTGATGTACTCGGGGTTGAGCCCGACCACGTCCAGCAGGTCCTGGACGGCCTTACGGCGGTCGCCCCTGGGCGCCACCTCGGGGTGGATCTCGAACGGCTCGCCGATGATGTCGCCGACCGTCATGCGCGGGTTGAGCGAGGTGTACGGGTCCTGGAACACCATCTGGATGTTCCGCCGGACGGCCCTCAGCCCCGCCCCGGACAGCCGGGAGATCTCCTCCCCCTTGTAGCGGACCGATCCCGAGGTGGCCGGCTCCAGGTTCATCAGCACCTTGGCCAGCGTGGACTTCCCGCAGCCGGACTCGCCGACGACCCCGAGCGTCTCGCCCTGCATCAGGTCGAAGCTGACCCCGTCGACCGCCTTCACCGCGCCGACCTGTTTCCTGAACAGGACGCCCTGGGTGAGCGGGAAGTGCTTGACCAGGTCCCGGACTTCGAGGATCGGCTCGCCGCGCGGCACCTCCTGCGCGAAGACGACCCCCTCCGGCAGCGCCGCGCCCAGTGCGCCGGCCCCGTCAGCGGTCGTGGTCATGGAGGGTCTCCTTCCAGAAGAAGCAGGCGCTGCCGCGCCCCTCCAGCGGTGTCCCGTCCTCCTCGGTGACCGGGAACAGCTCCGGCACCTCGACCCGGCAGACGTCCCGGGCGCGCGGGCACCGCGGGTTGAAGGCACAGCCCTTGGGGATGCGCAGCAGGTTGGGCGGCAGACCCTTGATGGCGTAGAGCTCCTGGCCCTTCTGGTCCAGCCGGGGGATCGAGTCCAGCAGTCCCCTGGTGTACGGGTGCGCGGGCCGCGCGTACAGCTCGTGCACCGGGGCGGTCTCCACGATCCGCCCCGCGTACATCACGGCGATCTTGTCCGCGACGTCCGCGACCACACC
>NZ_JBSFKQ010000136.1:0-2050 GCF_053598615.1 Kitasatospora sp. NPDC001095
CCTGGTCCCGTAGCGCGTTCTCGCCCTTCGCGGACAACACCCAGGACGTGGGGCCGGCCGTGTCCGGGACGGGCCGCGCCTCCTGCCCCGGAGCCGGTTGTTCGAGGATGAGGTGGGCGTTGGTGCCGCTGATGCCGAAGGAGGAGACGGCGGCGCGGCGGGGGCGGTTCGCGTCCGTCTTCCACGGCGCCGTCTCGGTGAGCAGCGAGACGGCCCCGGACGACCAGTCGACGTGCGGGGTGGGCTCGCCCACGTGCAGGGTCTTCGGCAGCACGCCGTGGTGCATGGCCATGACCATTTTGATGACGCCGGCGACGCCTGCGGCTGCTTGGGTGTGGCCGATGTTGGATTTGAGTGAGCCGAGGTGGAGGGGGCGGTCGGTGGGCCGGTTCTGTCCGTAGGTGGCGAGGATGGCCTGGGCTTCGATGGGGTCGCCGAGTTTGGTGCCGGTGCCGTGGGCCTCGACGACGTCCACGTCGGAGGGCTCCAGCCGGGCACTGGCCAGCGCCTGCCGGATGACGCGTTCCTGCGCGGGACCGTTGGGCGCGGTCAGACCGTTGCTCGCACCGTCCTGATTCATCGCCGAACCACTCACCACTGCCAGCACCTGGTGGCCGTTGCGCCGCGCGTCGGAGAGCTTCTCCAGGAGGACGAGACCCGCGCCCTCGCTCCAGCCGGTGCCGTCGGCGTCGGCGGAGAAGGCCTTGCAGCGGCCGTCCGCCGACAGGCCGCGCTGGCGGCTGAACTCGATGAAGGTCTTGGGCGTGGCCATGACGGTCACGCCGCCCGCCAGCGCGAGCGTGCACTCACCGTTGCGCAGCGCCTGCGCGGCCAGGTGCAGGGCCACCAGCGAGGAGGAGCAGGCCGTGTCGACGGTGACGGCCGGGCCTTCCAGACCGAGGGTGTAGGCCACCCGGCCCGAGGCCACACTGCCCGCGCTGCCACTGGTGAGATAGCCCTCCAGCTCGGCCGGCATGTGGTGGAGCCTGGACGCGTAGTCGTTGTACATGACGCCGGTGAAGACGCCGGTCTGGCTGCCGCGCAGCGCGGTGGGGTCGATTCCGGCGCGTTCGAGGGTTTCCCAGGCGGTCTCCAGGAGGAGGCGCTGCTGGGGGTCGGTGGCCAGGGCCTCGCGCGGGCTCAGGCCGAAGAACTCGGGATCGAAGTCGGCGGCGTCGTGGAGGAAGCCGCCCTTGTGGGTGTAGGTGTGTCCGGCTTTGGCGGGGTCGGGGTCGTAGAGGTCGTCGAGGTTCCAGCCGCGGTCGGTGGGGAAGTCGCCGATGGCGTCGGTTCCGTTGGCGACGAGCTGCCAGAGGTCCTCGGGTGACGTGACTCCGCCGGGGTAGCGGCAGGCCATGCCGACGATGACGATCGGGTCGTCGGTCGTCGCGACGACGGTCGCGGTGCTGACCGGTTCTGCCGTCGACGTTCCGACGAGCTGCCGGCGCAGGTGGTCGGCCAGTGCGGAGGGCGTGGGGTGGTCGAAGACGAGCGTGGCGGGCAGGCGCAGGCCGGTGGCGGTGTTGAGACGGTTGCGGAGCTCGACCGCCATCAGCGAATCGAAGCCCAGCGCCTTGAACTCGCGTGCCGCGTCCACGGCTTGGGCCTCGCCGTAACCGAGTACGCCGGCTGCTGCCCGACGGACGAGGTCCGCCAGCCGGGCCCGCTGCTGATCCTCGGGGAGACCGGCCAGCGTTCGGCCCAGCGACGCCTCGTCGCGCTTCGTCGGCCGCGCAGGGGTGCGGACGAAGCCGCGGAGCACGGCCGGGACGTGCTCGGCCCGGGCACGGAGCGCGGCCAGGTCCAGCCGGGCCGGTACGAGCGCGGGGTGCTCCGTGCCGAGTGCCGCGTCGAAGAGGGCGAGCCCTTCCTCCGCACTGAACGGTGCGATGCCCAGCCGCTCCAGACGGGCGAGGTCGACCGCGTCCAGACCGCTCGCCATGCCACTCGCCTGGTCCCACAGGCCCCAGGCGAGGGAGGTGGCGGGGAGTCCTTGGGTGTGGCGGTGGTGTGCGAGGGCGTCGAGGTAGGTGTTGGCGGCGGCGTAGTT
>NZ_JBSFKQ010000137.1:0-1979 GCF_053598615.1 Kitasatospora sp. NPDC001095
GCCGCGTTCGGCGGCGCACTCGGCGTGACGACGACGTCGGGGCCGGGTGTGGCGCTGAAGTCGGAGACGATCGGCCTGGCGGTGTCGCTGGAACTGCCGCTGCTGGTGGTGGACATCCAGCGCGGCGGCCCGTCCACCGGGTTGCCGACGAAGACGGAGCAGGCGGACCTGCTGCAGGCGATGTTCGGACGCAACGGTGAGGCACCGGTGCCGATCGTCGCCCCGGCCACACCCGCGGAATGCTTCGACGCCGCGCTGGAGGCGGCCCGGATCGCGGTCACCTACCGCACCCCCGTATTCCTCCTCTCGGACGGCTACCTCGCCAACGGCTCCGAGCCCTGGCGCATCCCGGACGTCGACGAACTCCCCGAGATCGACCCACGCTTCGCAACCGGACCCAACCGCGAGGACGGCGCGTTCTGGCCCTACCTACGCGACCCCCACACCCTGGCCCGCCCCTGGGCCGTACCCGGCACACCCGGCCTGGAACACCGCATCGGCGGCATCGAGAAACAGGACGGCACCGGCAACATCTCCTACGACCCCGCCAACCACGACTTCATGGTCCGCACCCGCCAGGCCAAGATCGACGGCATCACCGTCAACCCCGTCGAGGTCGACGACCCCTCCGGCGACGCCCGCGTCCTGGTCCTCGGCTGGGGCTCCACCTACGGACCGATCACCGCCGCCGTGCGCCGCGTACGCGCCGACGGCGCCGAAATCGCCCAGGCCCACCTACGCAACCTCAACCCCTTCCCCGCCAACCTCGGCACCGTCCTGCGCAGCTACGAAAAGATCATCGTGCCCGAGATGAACCTCGGACAACTGGCCCTACTGCTCCGCGCGAAGTACCTGGTCGACGCCGAGTCCTACAACCAGGTCCGCGGACTGCCCTTCAAGGCCGCCCAACTCGCGGACGTACTCCGGGCCGCGATCGGCACCCTGGACGAGGAGGACCACCAGTGACCGACCACACCTACCCCTCCCTACGCCTCGTCCCCAAAACCGAACAACCCCAAAACGCCCGGGACTTCAAAACCGACCAGGAAGTACGCTGGTGCCCCGGCTGCGGCGACTACGCCATCCTCGCCGCCGTCCAGTCCTTCATGCCCGAACTCGGCATCCGACGCGAGAACACCGTATTCGTCTCCGGCATCGGCTGCTCCTCACGCTTCCCGTACTACATGAACACCTACGGCGTGCACTCCATCCACGGCCGCGCCCCGGCGATCGCCACCGGACTGGCCACCTCACGCCAGGACCTCAGCGTCTGGGTGGTCACCGGCGACGGCGACGCCCTGTCCATCGGCGGCAACCACCTCATCCACGCGCTGCGCAGGAACGTGAATCTGAAGATCCTGTTGTTCAACAACCGGATCTACGGTCTTACCAAGGGGCAGTACTCGCCGACGAGTGAGCTGGGCAAGGTCACGAAGTCGACGCCGATGGGCTCGCTGGACGCGCCGTTCAACCCGTTGTCGCTGGCGATCGGCGCGGAGGCCACCTTCGTCGCCCGCACGATCGACTCGGACCGTCAGCACCTGCAGTCGGTGTTGCGGGAGGCCGCCCTCCACGAGGGCACCGCGCTGGTGGAGATCTACCAGAACTGCAACATCTTCAACGACGGCGCGTTCGAGGTGCTGAAGGAGCCGGGCACCCGCGACGAGGCACTGATCCGCCTGGAACACGGCCGGCCGATCCGCTTCGGCACCGACCTGGCCAACGGCGTCTTCCGCGGCCACGATGGCGAGCTGTTCACCGCCCCCGTCACGGCCGACAACGAGGCGCGGGTGCTGGTTCACGACGCGCACGCCGCGAATCCGGCCACGGCGTTCGCGCTGTCCCGGATCGCGGACGCGGACACCCTCCACCACACCCCGATCGGTGTCCTGCGCAGTGTCCAACGGCCGGTCTACGACGAGTTGATGGCCGAGCAGCTGGCCACCGCCACCGCCCGGGGCGGCCCCGGCGACCTGGCC
>NZ_JBSFKQ010000138.1:0-1790 GCF_053598615.1 Kitasatospora sp. NPDC001095
GCGACTCTGCTGGCGAAGTATTTGATCTGGTCAGGCCGCCGCTGGGATGGCGTGTTGGGTGCAGAGTGTGTGGATGCGGGTGGGGCGGCGGTTGGGCCGGGTGGTGGTGTCGAAGTGGGTGCCGAGTCGGCGGATGTTGATCGCGATGCCGGTGAGGACGTTCTGGAGGTGGGTTTTGGCGAGGCCCCGGTAGCGTGAGCGTCGCAGTCCGGGGCCTCGGACCGCTTGGGAGACCGTTGCTTCGATGCCGGCGCGGGCCCGGTAGGCCTCGCGCCATTGAGGGGCGTCCTGTTCGGTCTGCATCCGCATGCGGGCGGTGTGGATGGGTTCGGGGTGGATCTCCAGGCTCCGGCCGAGGTGGGGGGCGGCGGTGGTGCACTGGGCGCGGATGGGGCAGGGCCGGCAGTCGGCGCGGGCGAAGGCGACGCGGATCAGGCCGTTCTTCTTCGGCCGCATGGAGATGCTGGTGGCCCCGGCGGGGCAGCGGGTGGTGCCGGCCTGCCAGTCGACGGGGAAGTCCTTCGCGGTGAAGGTGCCGGCCCGGGCGCCGCGGCCGGTCTGAACGGTGACGGGTGCGATGAGGGTGATGCCGCGTTCCAGGGAGGCGCCGATGTTCGGCCCGCTGGGGTAGCCGGAGTCGAGCAGGTGCTCGCCGGGTTTCAGGTCCCGATCGATGAGTTTGTCCTGGATGGGGGTGAGGGCTGTGACGTCGGGTTCGGTGGCGCGGGTGGTGTGGACGTCGGTGACCAGGCCCGGTAAGTCCTCGTCGCAGGACTCGGTCAGGTGGGACTTGGAGCCGGTCCATTCCACGGCGTCGGCGCCGGCGCCTTTGGTGCTGTAGCGGGCGTCGGGGTCGTGGGGTGAGCGGATGCGCTCGGCCGAGGGCGGAAGCTCCTTGGTGTCCCGGTAGCGGAGCCGGCCGGTGGCGGTGGCCTCGAAGTGCTGGTCCCACAACTCGCGCAGGATCCTGACCTGCGCCAGGTCGTTCATCCACCCGGCGGCGGGGTCCGTGTCGATGGCGGTGATCAGACTCTGCCCGTCGGCACCGATCTGCTCGGCGAGCTTGACGGCGGAGGCGTTCTTGCGGCGCAGGAGCCGGCTGGTCTCGACCTTGCGACCGTAGCGCTCGTCCCAGCCGGGCCCCAGCAGCGGCACGATGAAGCCGGGGCTGGTGCCGGCGATCTCCTCCAGGGCCGTGCGCAGGGCCTCGCCCAGGCACTCGATCCGGTTCAGCGTGCGCACACAGGCCAGGACGTGGGTGGAGTCGGTGCGCTGGCGCCCGCCCGAGCGCACCAGACCGGCGGCCTTCAACCGCTCCAGCATCAAGCTCAGCAGGGCATCCGCCCGGTCACCCGCCACCAGACGAGCGCGGAACTCGCACAGCACACTCGCGTCGAAACCCGTGTACTCCAGCTCCAGTCCCAGCGCGTACTTCCAGGAGATCCGGTCCGCCACCGCCACCGCCGCGTCCCGGTCGGAGAGGTTGTGCAGGAACTGCAGGACCGTGACCATCACCAGCAGCGCCGGCGAGATACCGGGACGCCCCAGGTCCGCGTACATCCCCTCGAACTCACCCACGACGAAGTCATCGTCCGTGAACAACGGACCCAGCGCGTCCCGCACCCGCATCTCATCCGTCCCCCGCGGATGAACCCTGCGCGCCAACGCCACCGTCTCCGCCGGAACCCCCGACACCCCACCAGGACGAAGCACAACCACCCCTACAGACAGGCACCTTGTCGGCACTCACTGTCCCACACCCACCCCGAGCGACTTCGCCAGCAGAGTCG
>NZ_JBSFKQ010000139.1:0-1774 GCF_053598615.1 Kitasatospora sp. NPDC001095
GCTAGCCGGTGACTTCGCACATGGGGTTTTAGGTCTCCAGCCAGCGGGGTCGGGTTTCGTCGGTACCGAGGAGTTCGAGCAGGTGTGCTTGGACTCCTCGGTTGATGAGGACGACGGGTGGGCTGGTGGTGGTACCGGGCCGCATCATGAGGCTGGCCAGGTGGTAGAAGATCATGCGGCCGGTGGGGCGGACGGCTCGGTTGTCGGGGTAGAGGCCGCGCATGGTCTGCTCTGGCCCGAGAGCCTGGCGTACCTGGCGTTCGATCAGGCAGAAGATCAGCAGGGCCAGGCAGATCACGGTGATCAGGGCGGCGATGCGCCGGTTGTGCTGCAGGAAGACCGGCGCGACCGCGAGGGGGCCCTTGAAGTCGTGGTAGCGGCGTTCGACCACGGCTTGGCCCTTGTAGCGCAACAACACCTGTTCGGCGGTGGCCTGTTCGGGGGTGAGGTTGGTCAGCAGCGCGTACCAGCCGTCGACGGCGGCCTGGGCGGCCAGGACGTCCTGGTCGAAGTGCCATTCCAGGGCGGGGCGGCCGGCCTCGTCGGTGGTGACGGCGGTGCGCAGGCAGTCCTCGACCCGGCGGGTCCTGGCGATGACGCCGATCCGTGCGGTGATCTTCTCGGCGGTGCCGTAGAAGCGTCCTGCGGCGCCGCGCTGGAGCTTGTCCAGGTCCTCGGCCGCGCGGACGAGGCGTTTGGCGCGGGCGGCCCGCTGGCCGCGGGCGTTGCCGGTGGAGTGGACCAGGATTCTGCGCAGGGTGTGCGCCGGGTCGCTCTTGCGACGGCCGGTGATGGTGTGGGTGTCCTCCAGGACGTGGTAGACCTCGCGCTGGTCAGCCGGTTTGCCGGCGTCGCGGTCCGGGACATAGTCCACGACCCGCGCGTCGTCGGGGTTCAAGGCGGCATAGACGCTGTCCGGGATCCTGGAGGACGGGGCGGGGGCGATGAAGGCGACCTTCGCCTCCAGCAGGGCGGTGACGTTCGGGTGGGACACGAGCTTGGAGTCCGCGACCAGCAGGAAGTCCCTGCGGTCGGCCATCGTGCGCAGGGCCTTCATCGCGCCGACGACCTGGGCCACTTCGCCGGCGCCGCCGTCGTAGACGCGGTGGAAGAGCGGGATGCCGCCGTCACCGCTGACCGCGAGACCGGCCTGGATCTGCTTGAGATCGACCCGGCGGTCCTTGGGATGACCGTACCTGACCTGCGGGAACTGTTCGTCCTGGTCCTCGTAGGCGCCGAAGAGGGACATCGAGGTCATGTCCCAGTGGATCCGGGACACGTCGATGCCGAACTCCGTGATGGCCTGCGCGCCGACCGTGCCGACCAGCTCGTCCAGGTGCGGCGCGATCGCGTCCAGCGCGCGGGCGAGCCGGTCGTCACCCAGCAGGTCCGGTGAGATGCCGAAGACCTCCTCCACCGCCCATTGCCGGGCCCAGTCGCCCACGCGGACCAGTGGCGCCGGGGCGGACAGCCGGTTGGCGATCAACACTTCGATCACCTGGCCGTGCGTGAGGTGCGCGACCTCGCGGATCGGGCACAGCTCGTCGACGATCCCGGCCACGTCCAGCCGGCGCAGAAACTCGGCAGAGGCGGGCAGAGCGCCCAGACGCCTCTCCACCACGGGCGTCAACTCCACGGCAAAGCGCGGACGGTGGACCCGGGAACGACGTGAACGAGATATCGGCATGCCGGGTCCAACGACTGGCATCCCACCGGGATACCGGTCGCATCACCAGTTCATCCGAACTCGTTATGTGCGAAGGACCGGGCTAGC
>NZ_JBSFKQ010000140.1:0-1742 GCF_053598615.1 Kitasatospora sp. NPDC001095
CAATGCCACGAAGTTAAGGACTGGGCGGCGGTGTCAAGGCGTCGGGGAGGGTGATCTTGTAGGTGTTCGGCGCGGTTCGGATGAGTCGGCCGTTGCGTGCCCAGTAGCAGAGTTGCGCGGTGAGGCTGCTCAGGGGGCGCCCCGCAGTGGCGAGGCCGAGGTGCTGAGCGATGTCACGGGTGTGCATGGCCTGGTTGGAGTGCGCGGCCAGGATCTGGCAGACCTGGCCCCAGCGCCCGGATGGGGCTCGGCTCGGATCCTGTGCGATGGGGAGCGCCGGTGGATTCACGGTGATCTCGAGAGCGGTGATCGGCGTACTGTCGCGGGGACGGCCGTCGCGATTCCAGCTGTGGTAGCGGGATATCCCGCCTTTGACGATGCGGGTGGAAAGCCGCATTCGGCGCCGGGGAAGCAGTGCCTTCAGGATGCGGGTTCCAATGAATCCGACCAGGTCAGGGCGTCCGTATGGGCCAGCGACTGGGATCGTGCCGATGGGGCTGACGACCGTGTCGCGTGCTGCCTCGAGAGCGATCGTGAAGCCGGCCCGGTCGGGATCGCAGCCGGGTATCGTCTCCACCGCGGTCACCATTGTCGAGCGCAGTGCCTGGTAGAGGGTGAGCAGTCCCCACATCTCCTGGGTGACGCCGACGGGGTCCTTCGATCGCAGCACCCTGCCCTTGAGCAGCGTGTGACGGAGTGCGAGGTATGTGGTCTCGATCTCCCAGCGCTCGTGGTAGAGACGCACCAGGCAGTCAGCGGGATCGGCACGGTGGTCGCGGAGGGTGGTCAGCAGGCGATAGGTGCCGCCGAAGTCGCCGCCGTCGGCGGTGCGCGTGCGGACGTCGGCCTCGATCACTCTGAGAGGAACGCCGCTGATGCGGGTGAGGTAGGAGCCGTCGGGCAGCAGTGCCAGCACCGGAGGGCGCCGGACACTGGTGGCACGTATCAGTAGCTGAGCACCCTGAGCTGCGATGTTTGCGAGCAGTTCGTTGCTGTCGAAGGCACGGTCGGCGAGCAGGAGCATGTCTGGGGTCAGGTGGCCGACCAGGTCGTGGGCGTAGTCGGTCTCGCCCTTGGAGGCGGAGCCGAAGACGGCGGCAATCAGGCCGCGGGTGCCTGTTTCACAAAGGGTCATGAGCATCAGCCGGGGGTAGCCGGTCGGGCCGTGGCGGCGCTCGGTGCGGCCCAGCCAGGACCGGTTGCGCTCGTGGTCGGGGACGTTCAGACTCCCGCAGCCGTCGAAGGCGACCGTGCGCCAGCGGCGGTAGCGCACTCCGGGTGTGGACGGCTGGGCCAGCGGGCCCGCCAGCACGTCGAACAGCCGCTTGAGCGGTGCCACGCCGACCCGCCGACGCAGATCGCGAAGGGCCTTCTCCGAGGGCTGCGGCACCTGGGCCCCCAGTCCAGTGGCGAGTTTGCCCCACACCAGTGTGGTGCCCAGATGCTCGAACAACCCGAGCGCCAGGACGAAGTACACCCCGACACGAGAGGGGAGGCTCCGCAGTCGCTGCTCGCGTGCCCCCGTCTCGTCCAGCACTGCGTCCACCAACTCGGTTGGGATGACCTGGGTTAACTCACCGATATGGCCAGGCGCGAACACGTCGGTTCCGCCCGTGACAGACTGGGTCACTGGGCCTCTGCTTTCTCAGGAAGATCTTGGTCGATCCCCTGAATAGCAGAGGCACTTCCCTTATCTCGCGCACCCTTGACACCGCCGCCCAGTCCTTAACTTCGTGGCATTG
>NZ_JBSFKQ010000141.1:0-1552 GCF_053598615.1 Kitasatospora sp. NPDC001095
CCCCCATCAACTGGCGCCAGTACTACACAGCCACCACCCCCACCACCCCCCTCCCCACCTACCCCTTCCAACGCCAACGCCACTGGCTCGACACCGACCTCCCTGCCACACCGCACGAGGTCGCTCCCCCGCCCACCCGGAACGCGGACGAGAGCGAGAGCGAGAGCGAGGTGGCGCCCGCTGCCGGGAGTCCGCTCGCCCAACGGATCGCCGGGCTTCCGCAGGCCGAGCGCGAGCGTGTCCTCCTGGAGCTGGTTCGGACGAACGTGGCCACCGTGCTCGGCCACGTGACGTCGAACTCCATCGACCCCAAGCAGACGTTCAAGGAACTCGGCTTCGATTCCCTGGGAGCGGTGGAGCTGCGACAGCTGCTGAACTCCGCGACGGGGATGAACCTCTCGTCGACGCTGGTCTACGACCACCCGAGCCCCACCGCGCTCGCCGAGCACCTGCGGGCATCGCTCACCGGCAGTCCGGCCGGACAGCGGGACGTCACCGCCCCCGGGCTCTCGGACGAGCCGATCGCCATCGTGGGCATGGCCTGCCGCTACCCCGGCGGGCTCACGTCCCCGGAGGACCTGTGGCAGCTGGTCGACGAGGCGCGTGACGCCATCTCCGGACTGCCCGTCAACCGCGGCTGGGACGTGGACGAGCTGTACGACCCGGTGCCCGGCCGCCCCGGCAAGACGTATGCGCGGCACGGCGGCTTCCTGCACGACGCCGACGAGTTCGACCCCGCCTTCTTCGGCATATCCCCGCGCGAGGCCGCGGCCATGGACCCGCAGCAGCGGCTGCTGCTGGAGACCTCCTGGGAGGCGCTGGAGCGCGCGGGCATCGCCCCGACCTCGCTCCGGGGGACCACGGCGGGCGTGTTCGTCGGCGCCATGTCGCAGGACTACGGCCCGCGCCTGCACGAGCCCGCGGAGGGGTACGAGGGGTACCTCCTGACGGGCAACACGGCGAGCGTCGCTTCCGGACGAATCGCCTACACGCTCGGTCTTCAGGGCCCGGCGGTGACCATCGACACGGCGTGCTCGTCCTCGCTGGTGGCCCTGCACCTGGCCGCGCAGGCGCTGCGGCAGGGTGAATGCCGCATCGCCCTGGCCGGCGGCGCAACGGTGATGGCGTCGCCCGGCATGTTCGTGGAGTTCAGCCGCCAGCGCGGCCTGTCGGCGGACGGCCGGTGCAAGGCCTTCTCCGCCGACGCCGACGGCACGGCCTGGGGCGAGGGCGTGGGCATGATCGCCCTGGAGCGGCTGTCGGACGCGGAGGCCAACGGCCACCGGGTCCTGGCCGTCATCCGCGGCAGCGCGATCAACCAGGACGGCGCCAGCAACGGCCTGGCGGCACCGAACGGCCCCTCGCAGGAGCAGGTGATCCGGCAGGCCCTGGCCAGTGCCCGACTGGAACCCTCCGACGTGGACGCAGTCGAGGCCCACGGCACCGGCACCAAACTCGGCGACCCCATCGAAGCCCAGGCCATCCTCGCCACCTACGGCCAGAACCGACCCGCAGACCACCCCCTGCACCTCGGCTCACTCAAGTCCAACAT
>NZ_JBSFKQ010000142.1:0-1526 GCF_053598615.1 Kitasatospora sp. NPDC001095
TGCGCCGTGTTCGGTGACGAGGTGGCGGGCGAGGAGTGAGCCGAGGGTGCCGGTGCCGCCGGTGATGAGGGTGGTGCCGTTGGGGTCGAGGTGGGATGTGTGGTTGGTGGTGGTGTCGGCTCGGGTGAGGCGGGGGGCGAGGAGGGTGTTGTCGCGGAGGGCGAGTTGGGGTTCGCGGGTGGCGAGTGCGGTGGTGATGAGGTCTGGGGGGAGGGGAGTGGTGTCGGTGTCCAGGAGGACGAAGCGGTCCGGGTGTTCGGACTGCGCTGTACGCACCAGACCCCACACCGACGCGGCGACCACGTCGACGGCGTCGTCCGTGACCGCGCCCTTGGTGATCACGACCAGTGGGGATTCCGGAGCGTCCCCGGCGAGGTGGTCCTGGACGGCGGCGAGGGCCTGGCCCAGCCTCTCGCGCAGTTCCTCCGGACCGCCGGTGCCGGTGGTGGGCTCCACCTGATGGACCACTGCCCCGTGTTCCACGTCCAGGCGTGAGGGAACGGGAACCGGCGACCAGTCCAGCCGGAACAGGGAACCACGCTGCCCGGCCCCTGCCGTGAGACTCCGGGGATCCACGGCGCGCACCGCCAGGGACGAAACGGAGAGCACGGGCCTGCCGGAGTCGTCGGTCACCGCCAGCGCCACACCGTTCTCCCCGGCCGGCGTGAGCCGGGCCCGCAGTGACGTCGCGCCGACGCGGTGGAGGGCGACGTCGGACCAGGCGAACGGAAGCCGTACCGGCCGCGTGCCCTCACCCTGCTCCAGGCCGGCCAGGACGATCGGGTGGAGGACGGAGTCGAGCAACGCGGGGTGCAGTGCGAACCCGCCGCTGCCTGCCTCCCCGTCGAACCGCAGCTCCGCGAAGGTCTCCTCGCCGCGCCGCCAGGCGGCCCGCAACCCCTGGAAGGCGGGGCCGTAGTCGTAACCGTGGTCGGCGAGCAGCTCGTACGCCCCGTCGAGACCGAGAGGAACGGCGCCCGTGGGCGGCCATGGAGCCGCCGAGTCCCCGGGTACGGCGTCCGGGGCCGCGGGTGCGAGGGTGCCGGTGGCGTGCCGCGTCCACTCGGCGTGGCCCGCCTGCCGTGAGTGCAGTCGGACCGGACGCGCCCCTGAGGTGTCTTCACCACCCACGACCAGCTGGATGTCCACCTCGATTCCGTCCGGCAGCACCAGCGGGTTCTCCAGAGTCAGCTCCCGCACCACGGGTGCGTCGAGACGTGCGCCCGCGAGCAGCACGAGCTCCAGCACGGCCGTACCCGGCAGGAGTGGCGTGCCGAACACGGAGTGGTCCGCGAGCCACGGCTGCGTCGCCGACGACAGCCGTCCGGTGAACACGTACCCCTCGTCGCCGGCCAGCTCGACGGCAGCGCCGAGCAGCGGGTGATCAGCCGTGAGCAGCCCCACCGCGCCCAGGTTCCCGGAGGTCACCGGGGTGTCGAGCCAGTGGCGTTGGCGTTGGAAGGGGTAGGTGGGGAGGGGGGTGGTGGGGGTGGTGGCTGTGTAGTACTGGCGCCAGTTGATGGGGG
>NZ_JBSFKQ010000143.1:0-1525 GCF_053598615.1 Kitasatospora sp. NPDC001095
GAACGACACCAATGACTTGTGATCACTTTCGATGCTCTCCAGCCGGGACGGCATCACGTGCGTAATGATCACCGCCGTGAACGGCCTGGATGCTGAGGAAGTCCTGTTCCCGGACCTGGACGGCCTGGAGATAGCGAACATCGAGATCGGCGGCGACGCCGTGACCGTCGCTGCCCGCGTGCGGGCGCCCGAGGTGCTCTGTCCGTCCTGCGGTGCCAGATCACGTCGGGTCCACAGCCGCTATGAGCGCCGGTTGGCCGACTCGGCAATCGGTGGCCGACGGATGGTCGTGGAGCTGCAGGTCCGGCGCTTCCGCTGTTCCACGATGTCGTGTCCCCGAGCGACATTCGTTGAGCAGGTCAACGGCCTCACCTTCCGCCACGGGCGGCGGAGCCTGCGGCTGCACACGATCCTGCAGGCGGTGGCGCTGATGCTGGCCGGCCGAGCCGGTGCCCGCCTGTCTGATGTGATCAGCTCGAAGGTCAGCCGCTCAACCCTGTTGCGACTGATCCGCGCGATGCCCGACCCGCAGGCAACCACGCCACGGGTACTCGGAGTTGACGACTTCGCCCTGCGCAAAGGACACGTCTACGGGACCGTGCTGATCGACATCGAGACCCGCCGTCCCGTCGACCTGCTGCCCGACCGAGAGGCCGCCACCCTGGCCCGCTGGCTGACCGAGCACCCCGGAGTCGAGGTCATCTGCCGCGACCGCGCCACCGGCTACGCCGAAGGCGCCCGCCTCGGCGCACCGAACGCGGTCCAAGTCGCAGACCGCTGGCACCTGTTCCACAACCTCACCGAAGCCGTGGAACGCTGCGTCACCCGACACTCCACCCAACTGCGCGAACCCGCCCACGTCCCCACCCCCGAGGAATCCGCGGCAGCCCTCGCCGAACTGGAGAAGATCACCACGACAGCGAAGGCGGACCGGGGCGCCCACCGTTATGCGGACCGCACCCGCGAGCGGCACGACGCCGTGCACACCCTCCTCGACCAGGGGCTGTCCCGGCGGGAGATCAGCCGCCGGCTGGGCCTGGCCCGCGGCACAGTGCGCAGGTTCGCCCACGCCGCAGCCCCCGAAGAACTCGTCGTAGGCAAGTGGCAGGGCCGCGCCAGCGTCCTGGACGACTACAAGCCCTACCTCCACCAGCGATGGCAGGAAGGCTGCACCACCGCGAAGACGCTCTTCGACGAGATCAAGGCTGTCGGCTACACCGGCGGCCTGACGATCTTGCGCGACTACCTGCGGCCCCTGCGTTCCGGCGCCCCACCGCAGGACCGCTTCACCCGGCCACCCTCGGTCCGCGACGTGACCTCCTGGATCACCCGCCACCCCGACAGCCTCACCGCCGACGAGACCCTCAAGCTCAAGGGCATCCTCGCCCGCTGCCCACAGCTCGACACCACCGCCGACCACGTCCGGGCCTTCGCCGAGATGATGACCGCCCGCACCGGCCGCGACCAGCTGACCGGCTGGATCGAGGAGGTGAAAGCCTCCGACCTGCCCGAGTTGGTGTCGTTT
>NZ_JBSFKQ010000144.1:0-1410 GCF_053598615.1 Kitasatospora sp. NPDC001095
GGTTCGCGGGTGGCGAGTGCGGTGGTGATGAGGTCTGGGGGGAGGGGAGTGGTGTCGGTGTCCAGGAGGACGAAGCGGTCCGGGTGTTCGGACTGAGCCGTACGCACCAGACCCCACACCGGTGAGACGTCGAGGCCGGTCACACCGTCCCCGGCTGCCGCCGCGACCGCGTCGTGCGTGACGAACACCAGCCGCGCCTGGTCGTCCCGCTCCTCCGCGAGCCACTGCTGCACGGACCGCAAGGCTTCCTGAGCCGCGTGGTGCAGGGAAGCGGGTCCGCCCTCATCCGTGCGCACCGCGGAGGCGAACGACACGACGACGGGAGCGGGGCCGTCAGCGGGCCGGCTCGACGCGGTCGGAACCGCCGGGACGGGAACCCATTCCACGTCGAACAGCGAGTTCCGGTGAGCGGTGGCCGATGACAGCAACTGCTGTACGTCGAAGGGCCGCAGCGTCAGGGAGTCGACCGACACGACCGGCTTGCCCTCGGCATCCACGAGGGTCAGAGCGGCGGAGTCCGCCGACACCGGTGAGATCCGCAGCCGGGCGGAGGCGGCACCCACCGCGTGCAGACGTACCCCGCTCCACGCGAACGGCAGCCGCAGCGTGCCACCGGTTCCCCCGCCGTCCCCGGCCTGGAGACCCAGGGGATGCAGCGCGGCGTCCAGGAGCGCGGGGTGCACGGCGAACCGTGCTTCCTCGCCGTGCAGGCCCTCGGGCAGCCGCACCTCGGCGAACAGCTCGTCCCCGGTGCGCCATATGGAGGTCAGGCCGCGGAAGCCGGGGCCGTAGTCCTGGCCGTGCGCGCTCATCAGCTCGTACACCTCCTCCACCGGGACCTGCTTCGCGCCGGCCGGCGGCCAGTCGGCAGAAAGGGAGGGGCCGTCCTGCTCCTCGCGGTCGGGTCGCGTCAGCAGGCCGACCGCGTGCCGGGTCCACGGCGCGTCGGACTCGTCGGAACCGCCGGGCCTGGAGTGAACGGTCAGCTGACGGCACCCGGCGTCGTCGGGCTCGCCCAGGACCACCTGCAACTGCGCGAAGGACTGCTCGGGGACGACGAGCGGTGCCTCAAGGGTCAGCTCGTCCAGGACCGTATGCCCGGAGCGGGCCCCGAGGCACAGGGCGAGATCGACATAGGCCGTGCCGGGAAGGACGGCCGTGCCCTGAATCGCGTGGTCCGCGAGCCACGGGTGACTGCGCAACGACAGCCGTCCGGTGAAGAGATGCCCCTTTCCGTCCACGAGTTCGAGGTCGGCGCTCAGCAGCGGGTGCCCGGCGCTGCCGAGACCGAAGTCCGTGGCGTCACCCGTGGTGTCCGGGGTGTCGAGCCAGTGGCGTTGGCGTTGGAAGGGGTAGGTGGGGAGGGGGGTGGTGGGGGTGGTGGCTGTGTAGTACTGGCGCCAGTTGATG
>NZ_JBSFKQ010000145.1:0-1394 GCF_053598615.1 Kitasatospora sp. NPDC001095
TCCGCCGCTACATCATCTGGCGGAACAAGCACGCCGCCGATCAGCGGCTACGCGAAGTCGTCACCAGGGCGAACGTTGCCTGATGCGGCACTAGTTGTCGTTTGCCGAGCGCGAGGAGATCGCGTTGCTGCGCGCTCGAGAATGCGGAGTGCGGGAGATCGCCCGCCACCTGGGGCGTGCACCTTCGACGGTGTGGCGTGAGTTGCGGCGCAACGCGGCCACCCGTGGCGGGCGCCTGGACTACCGGGCCTCGGTCGCGCAGTGGCACGTCGGCCGGCAGGCCCGCCGTCCCAAGCCGTGCAAGCTCGTCGAGCACGACGAGTTGCGGCAGTATGTGCAGGACCGGCTGTCCGGCACGGTCACCGGCCCGGACGGCCTGCCGGTGCCCGGGCCGCCGACGAGCTGGAAGGGGCGGAACAAGCCCCGGCGTCAGGACCGGCGCTGGGCGACGGCGTGGAGCCCGGAACAGATCGCCCGCAGGCTCCCGCTCGACTTCCCCCAGGACGAGACCATGCGCATCTCCCACGAAGCGATCTACCAGTCCCTGTACATCCAGGGCCGCGGCGGGCTCACGCGGGAGCTCACGGCCTGCCTGCGCACCGGCAGTGCACTGCGAGTCCCCCAAGCCCGGACCCAGGGGCGCGGCAGGCAGTTCGTCACCGAGGACGTGCTGACCAGCCAGCGGCCCGCCGAGGCCGCCGACCGGGCCGTGCCCGGGCACTGGGAGGGCGACCTCATCATCAGCCTGAACAGTTCCGCGATCGGCACGCTGGTCGAGCGCGCCACCCGGTTCACGATGCTGCTGCACCTGCCGCCGATGGAGGGCCACGGCGGGCCACGCGCCAAGAACGGCCCGGCTCTGGCCGGGCACGGCGCCGAGGCCGGCCGCGATGCCATCTCCACCGCGATCACGACCCTGCCCGAGCAGCTACGCAGGTCGCTGACCTGGGACCAGGGCGCGGAGATGGCCCAGCACGCCCGACTGCGCATCGACGCTGGTCAGCAGATCTATTTTGCCGACCCGCACTCACCCTGGCAGCGGGGCACCAACGAGAACACCAACGGCCTGCTGCGGCAGTACTTCCCGAAGGGAACCGATCTGAGCGGACACAGCCGGTAGCGACCTTGATGCCGTCGCCGCTGCACTCAACGGCCGTCCTCGCAAGACCCTGCAATGGAAGACGCCCTCCGAAGTCTTCAACGAGCAGCTACTGTTGATCCAACAGGGCATTGTTGTTGCAACGACTGGTTGAACCTGGGCAATACACGTCCATCAACACAACTCGCCTGCTGAAGGCGGGAATCGAGCCGAGCATGGGAAGCGTGGGCGACTCGTTCGACAACGCCCTCGCGGAGAACTTCTGGAGCGTCCTGAAGACCGAGTGCGTGCGCCG
>NZ_JBSFKQ010000146.1:0-1377 GCF_053598615.1 Kitasatospora sp. NPDC001095
TGCCACAGGTCCTCGGGCGAGGCGACCCCGCCCGGGTAGCGGCAGGCCATGCCGACGATCGCGATCGGCTCGTCCACGGCGGTCGTGGACAGCACCTCGGCCACCACCGGGGCCTCACCGACGAGTTCGTCGCGGATGAAGTCGGCGAGCGCGGACGGCGTCGGGTAGTCGAAGACCAGTGTGGCCGGCAGACGCAGACCGGTGGCCGCGTTCATCCGGTTGCGCAGCTCGACCGCCGTCAGCGAGTCGAAGCCCAGCTCACGGAAGGCGCGGGTCAGATCGACTCCCTCCGCCGATGCGTAGCCCAGAACCTCGGCCACCTGCGTACGGACCACCTCGCGGACGGCCTCGTCGCGGCGCGCCACCGGCAGGGCCAGCAGGCGCTCGGCCAGCGAACCGGCGGCAGCGGAACCGCCACTCGCGGCGGTCCGACGGCGCGGCACACGCACCAGGGCCCGCAGCAGAGGCGGGACCTCACCTCCGCCGACCATGGCCACCGGGTCCAGGTGCATCGGGACGACCAGGGCGCGCTCCAGCGTGAGCGCACCGTCGAACAGGGCCAGACCCTCCTGCGAACGCAGCGGCGCCACGCCGGCTCGGGCCAGACGACGGACGTCCGCGTCCGACAGGCTGGTGGCCATGCCGCCGTCCTCGGCCCACAGACCCCAGGCCAGCGACGTGCCCGGCAGGCCGTCGGCCCGACGGCGGGCCGCCAGAGCGTCGAGGAACGCATTGGCCGCAGCGTAGTTACCCTGCCCCGCAGCACCGAACACGCCCGACACGGAGGAGAACAGGACGAACGCCGACAGGTCCATCCCTGCCGTCAGCTCGTGCAGGATCACCGCCGCGTCCACCTTCGGACGCAGCACCGCCGACAGCCGCTCCGGCGTCAGCGACGACACCACACCGTCATCCAGCACACCGGCGGTGTGGACCACCGCCGACAGCGAACGACCCTCCAGCAGCGCCGCGACAGCGTCGCGGTCGGACACGTCGCACGCGACGACGTCCACCTCGGCGCCCAACCCCGCCAGCTCGGCACGCAGTTCGGAAGCGCCCGGGGCGTCCAGGCCGCGGCGGCTGGTCAGCACCAGACTCCGCACCCCGTGCGCCGTGACGAGGTGCCGGGCCACCAACGAACCCAGACCACCCGTACCACCCGTGACGAGAACCGGGCCCTCGCCCAGCGACACGCCGTTGTCCGATTCGGTAGCGACGCGCACCAGACGCGGCGCGAACGCCACACCCCCACGCACCGCCACCTGCGGCTCACCGGACTCCACAACGCCCGACGGCAGCTCGGCACCCGCCTCCAGGTCCACCAGCACCAGCCGGTCCGGGTTCTCCGACTGCGCCGAGCGCACCAGACCCCAGACC
>NZ_JBSFKQ010000147.1:0-1358 GCF_053598615.1 Kitasatospora sp. NPDC001095
GCCGAGGAGCTGTGCTCGCCCGAGTACTGGGTGCGCCACGTCCGCGAGGCCGTCCGCTTCGCCGACGGCATGCGCGCCCTCGAAGCCCAGGGCGTTAGCGTCTTCGTCGAGCTGGGCCCCGACGGCGTGCTCTCGGCCATGGGCCAGGAGTGCGTCGAGCAGGGCGTGTTCACCCCGGCGCTGCGCGCCGAACGCCCGGAGGCGCAGACCGCGCTGACGGCCCTCGCGACCGTTCACGTCCATGGGGTCGCCGTGGACTGGCACGGTGTGTTCGCCGGTGCGGGTGCGCGCCGGGTCGAGCTGCCGACGTATGCCTTCCAGCGGCAGCGCTACTGGCCGCAGGCGCCGACCGGTGCTCGGGCGGACGTCACCTCGGCCGGGCTGGTCTCGGCCGGGCACCCGCTGCTCGGTGCCGCCGTCGCCCTGGCCGACACCGACGGCTACCTGTTCACCAGCCGTCTCTCGCTGGCGACCCACCCGTGGCTGGCCGATCACGCCATCATGGGCACGGTCCTGCTGCCGGGCACGGCGTTCGTCGAGCTCGCCCTGCACGCCGGTGACCAGCTCGGCTGCGGCCGGCTGGACGAGCTGACGTTGGAGGCGCCGCTGGTGCTTCCCGCCCGGGGCGGTGTCGTCCTCCAGCTCACGGTGGAGGCCCAGGATGAGTCCGGGCGGCGGCAGTTGGCCGTGCACTCGCGTGCCGGGGACGCCTCCGACGAGCAGCCGTGGACCAGGAACGCGACCGGCGCGCTGTCGGCGCAGGAGCCGACCGCCGGTGTCGAGCTGACGGAGTGGCCGCCGCAGGGTGCCGAACGGGCTGAACTGGGCGACCTCTACGAGCGGTTCGCCGCGCGCGGCTTCGCCTACGGTGCGGTCTTCCAGGGCCTGCGGTCCGCCTGGGTGCGCGGCGAGGAGGTGTTCGCTGAGGTGTCGCTGCCCGGCGAGCCGGCCGGGGACGGGGCGGCCTTCGGTCTGCACCCGGCGGTGCTGGACGCCGCGCTGCACGGAGCCTTCCTGCGGCACGCGGACGACACCGAGGGGCGGCTGCCGTTCTCGTGGACCGGAGTCTCGCTCCACGCGACCGGTGCGTCGAGCGTCCGGGTGCACCTGGCCCCGGCCGGTGCTGACGGTACGGCCATCACGGTGGCGGACGCCGCCGGGCGGCCGGTCGCCACGGTGGAGTCGCTGGTGGCGCGCCCGGTCTCGGCCGACGCCATCGCCGAGGCGAACGACGCGTTCCGGGACTCGCTGTTCCGCCTGGAGTGGACCCCGGTCACCGTCACCGGTACGCCGGAGACGAGTGGTTGGGCCGTGCTCGGCGCGACCGATCTGCCGGTGCTGGGCGGTCTGCGGCAGGT
>NZ_JBSFKQ010000148.1:0-1330 GCF_053598615.1 Kitasatospora sp. NPDC001095
GCGGGGCCGTAGGTGTAGCCGCGTTGGGTGAGGTGGTGGTAGGTGTCGGTGAGGTCGATGGGGGTGGCGGTGGCGGGGGGCCAGGTGGTGTTGGTGTCGGGGGTGTCGGGGGTGTGGGGGGTGGTGTTGGTGAGGGTGCCGGTGGCGTGACGGGTCCAGGGGTGGTCCTCGTCCGCGCGCGAGTGGATGGTGAGCGCGCGCCGGCCCTCGGAGTCCGGTGCGTCGACGGTGAGTTGGAGGTCCACGGCCTGCTGCTCACACAGGACCAGCGGAGCGGCGAGGGTCAGGTCCTCCAGGGTGGCGGTGTCGGTGTGTTGGGCGGCGTGGAGGGCGAGGTCGACGAAGGCGGTGCCGGGCAGGAGGGTGGATCCGGCGATGGTGTGGTCGGCGAGCCAGGGGTGGGTGGTGGTGGAGATGCGTCCGGTGAGGACGAGTTGGTCGCTGTCGGCGAGGGTGATGAGGGCGCCGAGGAGCGGGTGGCCGGCGGAGGTGAGGCCCGCGGCAGTGACGTCGGTCGGCTTCGTGGTGGTGCGGTCGACCCAGTAGTGCTGGTGTTGGAAGGGGTAGGTGGGGAGGTCGGTTTGGGGGGTGGGGGTGGTTGGGGTCCAGGTGGTGGGGGTGTGGCCGGTGGTGTGGAGGGTGGCGAGGGCGGTGGTGAAGGTCTGGGTTTCGGGGGTGTTCTTGCGCAGGGTGGGGATGGCGGTGGCGTCGGTGGTGAGGGTCTGGCGGGTGAGTGCGGTGAGGGTGGTGTCGGGGCCGAGTTCGAGGTAGCGGGTGACGCCGGTGGTTTCGAGGTACTGGATGCCGGGGTGGAAGCGGACGGCTTCGCGGATGTGGCGGGCCCAGTAGGCGGGGTCGGTGAGTTCCGTGGTGATCGGTTGTGCGGTGAGGTTGGAGATGACGGGGATGCGTGCCGGGTGGTAGGTCAGGTCGGTGATGGTGGTCTGGAAGTCGTCGAGGATGTCTTCCATGTGGGGGGAGTGGAAGGCGTGGCTGACCTGGAGGCGGGTGGTGCGGCGGCCCTGGGTGGTGAAGTGGGCGGTGATGGCCTCGACGGCCGGGGTGTCACCGGAGACGACGGTGGAGTGGGGGCCGTTGACGGCGGCGAGGTCGGCGCCGTGGCCCTGCGTCTCCAGTAGCGCCAGTACTTCTTCTTCGGTGGCTTCCAGGGCGGCCATCGCGCCGTCGTTGCGGGCGGATTGCATGAGGCGTCCGCGGGCGGCGACCAGGGTGATGGCGTCTTCGAGGGAGAGGACGCCGGCGAGGTGGGCGGCGGTGACTTCGCCGATGGAGTGCCCGATGAGGTAGTCGGGGGTGATGCCCTGCTGCT
>NZ_JBSFKQ010000149.1:0-1325 GCF_053598615.1 Kitasatospora sp. NPDC001095
TTGGAGCCCATGAAGACACCGGTCCGACTGCCCCGCGCGGACGCCGGGTCGATGCCGGCGCGCTCGAAGGCCTCCCAGGTGGTCTCCAGCAGCAGACGCTGCTGCGGGTCCATCGCCAGCGCCTCACGCGGGCTGATGCCGAAGAACGACGGGTCGAACTCGCCCGCGCTGTCGAGGAATCCGCCGTCACGGGCGTAGGAGGTCCCGAGGTTCGCCGGGTCCGGGTCGTAGAGCGCGTCCAGGTCCCAGCCGCGGTCGGTCGGGAATCCGCCGACGGCGTCGCGGCCTTCGGCGACCAGTCGCCACAGGTCCTCGGGCGACTGGACACCACCGGGCAGGCGGCAGCTCATCGCGACGATGGCGATCGGCTCGTCTGCGGCGGAGACGGCGGTCGGCGCGTCGGACTGCTCCTGGGAGCCGAGGAGTTCGGCCAGCAGGTGCTCGGCGACGACTGCGGCGTTCGGGTAGTCGAACACCAGGGAGGCGGGCAGCCGCAGGCCGGTGACCGCGTTCAGGTTGTTGCGCAGCTCGACGGCGGTCAGCGAGTCGAAGCCCAGCTCACGGAAGGCCTTGACCGGCTCGACGGCTCCGGCGCCGTGGTGCCCGAGCACCGAGGCGGCCTCGGTCCGGACCAGGTCCAGCAGGGCGCGCTCACGCTCGGCCGGGGTGAGCGCCAGCAGGCGCTGGACCAGGCCGTTGGCCTCGCCGTCCGGCTGGGCCGAGGGCGCGGCACCGGTGAGGGCGCGCTGCACCTCGGGCAGGTCGCCGATCAGCGGGCGCGGGCGGGCCACGGTGAAGCCGGGGACGAACAGCGCCCAGTCGACGTCGGCCACCACCACGGCGGGCTCGTCCTCGGCGACGGCGGCGGCCAGTGCGGCAACCGCCTGCGCGGGCGGCAGCACCGGCAGGCCGCGGCGGCGCAGGCGGTCCTCCGCCTCGGCCTCGACCATGCCGCCGTCGGCCCAGGGGCCCCAGGCGACGGCGGTGGCGGCGAGGCCACGGGCACGGCGCTGCTCGGCCAGGGCGTCCAGGTGGGCGTTGGCGGCCGCGTAGGCGGCCTGGCCGCCACTGCCCCAGACACCCGCGATGGAGGAGAAGAGGACGAAGGCGTCCAGCTCGGTGTCGCCGAGCAGCTCGTCCAGGTGCGCCGCACCGTCGACCTTCGCGCGGAGCGCGTCGGTGAACGCGGGCAGGTCGGTGTCGGCGATCGTGCCCCCGTCCGCCACACCCGCGGCGTGGACGACGGCGGTGAAGGCGTGCTCGGCGAGCAGCGCCTCGACGGCCGTACGGTCGCTCACGTCGCAGGCGGCGACGGTGGCCCGGGC
>NZ_JBSFKQ010000150.1:0-1287 GCF_053598615.1 Kitasatospora sp. NPDC001095
TGGCAGTCACAGGGGTGGCGGACGAGCCGCTGCCGGAGACCACCGGGGCGTCGGCCGAGCCGGCGCCGTTGGCCGTGGCGGCGGGCGCCTCGGCGGGCTTGCCGTGGGCCGTGGGGGTGGCCGTGGGGATGCCGGGCGCGGCAGTGGCCATTCCCCCCGCGGTCGCGATGGCCGCGGCGGTGGCGGTGGCGGCGATGAGCATGATCGGGCGGATGCGCATGAATCCGTGTCCTTTCCTGCGGGCGTCCGGTTGACGCCGGCACCCCTGTACGCCTCCCGACGCCCGGCAGGTCGCACCTCGCACCCGTGATCCAGGTCATAGGCCGTCGGTGCGACCCCGGGGCGGCGCTCGTGCGTACAGGGCGGGAGGCTCCGCCCAGGACACACGGCTCCACCGCCGCGGCCGAGGAGCGCTTCCTCGCGAGCCGCCTGTGCCGTGAACTGACGGCCAGTCCCAGAAGAGAGGCCCTTGATGACGCCACAGGAGTTCGACGCGTTCTACGCCGCGTCCTTCTCCCGCCTGACCGGGCAGCTGTACGCGTTAACCGGCAACTGGTCCGAAGCACAGGACGTGGTCCAGGAGGCATTCATCCGCGCGTGGGACCGAAGGCGCACGTTCGACCCGGACGAGGCCCCGGAGGCATGGATCCGGACCACGGCCCGGCGGCTGGCACACTCCCGCTGGCGGCGTCTCACCCGGGGCCTGCACTTGGCCGGACGCCACCACCGCCAAGAACCCCCCACCGTCGAGCCGCCCTCCGAGGAGCACCTGATGCTGGTCGCCGCGCTCCGCGACCTGCCCGAGGCACAGCGAGGCGCCCTGGTCCTGCACCACATGTGCGACCTCTCCGTCGAGCAGGTCGCGGCCGAGACCGGCGCCAGCGTCAGCGCCGTCAAGAGCCGCCTCGCCCGCGGCCGGACCGCGCTCGCGGCCAGACTCGCTGACCAGACCCCCATCAGCGAGGAAGGAAGGCTCCGTGTCTGACCCCGTCCACGACACCCTCGCCGACCGGCTGCGGCTGCTCGGCACGCAGATGCCCGCACCGGCCCTGCCCGCTGCGGAGATCCGCCGACGCGCCGACCGGCGCCGCCACCTCCGGCACGCCCTGGGCGCGACCGCGGCCTGCACCGCGGCAGCCCTGTGCCTGGTTCTCCCGTCCGTGCTGCACTCACCAGGACCACAACACTCGGCGGGGCCACAACACTCGGCGGGGCCACAGCACTCACCGGGACCACAACAAGGAGCAGCCGCCACGGACGCCCCCTCCGTGCCGGCTTCCCCCCGGC
>NZ_JBSFKQ010000151.1:0-1273 GCF_053598615.1 Kitasatospora sp. NPDC001095
CCGTCCCGAGCTGACCGAGGCCGCGATCGTGGTCTCCGGCGGCCGCGGTGTCGGTGCCGCCGAGGGCTTCGGCGTGGTCGAGGAGCTCGCCGACGTGCTGGGCGCGGCCGTCGGTGCCTCGCGCGCCGCCGTGGACGCCGGCTGGTACCCGCACAGCAGCCAGGTCGGCCAGACCGGCAAGCAGGTCTCCCCGCAGCTGTACGTGGCCAACGGCATCTCGGGCGCCATCCAGCACCGGGCCGGCATGCAGACCTCGAAGACCATCGTGGCCGTCAACAAGGACCCCGAGGCCCCGATCTTCGAGCTGGCCGACTACGGCGTGGTCGGCGACCTCTTCGAGGTGCTGCCGCAGCTCACCGCCGAGGTGAAGGCCCGCAAGGCCTGATCCCGCACAACGACGGCGACGGAGGGCGTGGCACCGAGGGGTACTCGGTGCCACGCCCTCCGTCGTCTCCCGGCGGATTCCCGGCGCGCCGCCCGGCCCGACCGGTCGGTGGCGCGGTCCGCGACCGAGCCCGTGACGCACCCCGCGGCGAGCCCGCGGCTCACTCCGCGACGAAGGCCGCGAGGTGCTGGGTGAAGCCGCCCTGGGCCGGCGGCAGCGGGCGCGGTTCGGTGTCCGGCGGCGACGGCGGCTCCTCCATCGGCAGCAGCCGCAGCTCCGGCTGTTCGGAGTCGGGGGAGGAGAGCAGCCGCACCCGGGTGCCGACCGGGACGGTGCTGCGCATCCCGTCCACGATGCACCAGACGTCGAAGCCCTCCGCCATCCGGATCAGCGACTTCTGACGGACCAGCGGCGTCCGGGCCTGCTCGACCGCGCAGCGCCGCACCACGCCCGTGCCCTCGCTGGGCTCCAGCCTGAGGTCGGTGGAGCCGCAAGTGGGGCAGAGCAGCCGTTGGAAGGTCGGGTTGTTGCACCACGTGCAGCGCTGGAAGTACAGCGTCGTGCTCCGGGTGTCGGCATCGATGGCTGGGTGGACCACGCTGTCATCTCCCTGCGCTCGGACGGGCTCGTTCGGCGGAAGTACGGCGAAAGTACGCCGGAAGTTCGGCACGAAAAGGATAGGGAACTCAGTACCGCCAAGGGAAGGCACTGAGTTCCCTTTTTGCCGCGCGCATGCATAATGAAGGGTACTGAGTACCGTCGTGAAACAGGAGTGGCGATCATGAGCCAGGAGTTCGATCTCTTCCGGATCTCCGAGGAGCACGAGATGCTCCGTGAGGCGGTGCGTTCGCTGGCCGAGGCGAAGATCGCTCCGTTCGCGGCGGAGGT
>NZ_JBSFKQ010000152.1:0-1232 GCF_053598615.1 Kitasatospora sp. NPDC001095
CTAGTGCCGCATCAGGCAACGTTCGCCCTGGTGACGACTTCGCGTAGCCGCTGATCGGCGGCGTGCTTGTTCCGCCAGATGATGTAGCGGCGGATCATGCTGCCCTGTTCCTTGTGGCTGGCGTGGTCAGTGCCGTCGAGGGCGAAGTAGCGCAGGGCGGTGAACTGGGCCTCGATCCGGTTGAGCCAGGAGCTGTTGGTCGGGGTGTAGGCGATTTCGACGTTGTTCGCCGCGGCCCATGCCCCGACCCGCTGGCAGCGCTTGGTCGTCAGGTGCGGCGAGTAGTTGTCGCAGACGATCGCGATGCGCACGTCCGCCGGGTGCAGCGAGCGCAGGTAGCGGCAGAACTCCAGGAACTTGGAGCGGTTCTTGGTCTTCTTGACATGGCCGTAGAGCTGGTCCTTGGCGAGGTCGTAGGCGGCGAACAGGTGGCGGACGCCGTGCGGTCGGGTGTAGGTGGCCCGCCTGCGGGGTCTGGGCTCGCGGTCGGGGTCCTTGCCCTTGCCGCCGCGCTCGGCCCACTGCCGACCGGGATGCGGCTGAAGGTTGAGCGGCCCGAACTCATCCATGCAGAAGACGACTTCGGGCTCGCCTTCCTCGGGTATGACCTCGCCGTCGGCGATCGCGTAAAGGTGCTCGACCCGGGCCTTCTTCGTGGCGTAGTCGGGGTCGCGGGAGGCCTTCCAGGTCTTCACGCGTTGAAAGGAGACGCCCTCCTCGCGGAGCAGAACCCGAAGGCCCTCGTGGCTGATGTCGTCGACCACCCCCTCGGCGACCAGGAAGTCGGCCAGCTTGGCCAGGCTCCAGGTCGAGAACGGCAGGCCGTGCTCGGCCGGCCTGGACTTGGCGGTCTTCTTGATCTCCCGGCGCTCGGGCAGGGTGAACGTCCTGGGCCGCCCGCCCTTGTACTTCGGGTAAAGCGAGTCGAAGCCGTCGGCATTGAAGTTGTGGATCACGTCGCGGACACGGTCCGCGCTGGTGAACGTGACCTCCGCGATCTTCGCCACGGGCATGCGCTGGGCGGACAGCAGCACCATCTGGGCCCGCCGCCAGGTCACCACCGAACCGGTGCCCCGGCGGACAATCCGCAACAGCCGCCTTCCCTCGTCGTCATCGATCTCACGGACCTGTACGCGTTCAGCCACGTGATCATTCTGACGGTCCAGCGTCGCCCGGCACGGCAACCGGGCGACACGTCACGACGGGGCGAACGTTGCCTGATGCGGCACTAG
>NZ_JBSFKQ010000153.1:0-1205 GCF_053598615.1 Kitasatospora sp. NPDC001095
CCCCACGCCAGCGAGGTGGCGGGCAGGCCGTCGGCACGGCGCTGCTCGGCGAGCGCGTCCAGGAACGCGTTCGCGGCCGCGTAGTTGCCCTGGCCGGCGGCTCCGAACACGCCGGAGGCCGAGGAGAACAGGACGAACGCCGACAGGTCCATCCCGGCCGTCAGCTCGTGCAGGATCACCGCCGCGTCCACCTTCGGACGCAGCACCGCCGACAGCCGCTCCGGCGTCAGCGACGACACCACGCCGTCATCCAGGACGCCGGCGGTGTGGACCACCGCCGACAGCGAACGACCTTCCAGCAGCGCTGCGACGGCCGCGCGGTCGGACACGTCGCACGCGACGACGTCCACCTCGGCGCCCAACTCAACCAGTTCATCACGCAGTTCGCTCGCGCCCGGGGCGTCCAGGCCGCGGCGGCTGGTCAGCACCAGACTCCGCACCCCGTGCGCCGTGACCAGGTGCCGGGCCACCAGCGAGCCCAGACCACCCGTACCACCCGTGACGAGAACCGGGCCCTCGCCCAGCGACACCGCGTTGTCCGATTCGGCGGCAACGCGCACCAGACGCGGCGCGAACGCCACACCCCCACGCACCGCCACCTGCGGCTCACCACACGAGAGGACACCCGAAGGCAGTTCGGCGTCCGCCTCCAGATCCACCAGCACCAGCCGGTCCGGGTTCTCCGACTGCGCCGAGCGCACCAGGCCCCAGACCACCGACTCCGCCAGACCCGCAACACCCGACGCCGCATCCACAGCGACAGCGCCACGCGTCACCACAGCCAGCTTCGAAGCGGCGAACCGCTCCTCCGCCAGCCAGCCCCGCACCAGCTCCAGGGCCCACACACCGGCAGCGTGCGCGGCCTCGGCCACGTCACCGCCGCCCGCCTGCGGTGCCTCGACGACCACGACCGCCGGGACCTCGTCCCCGGCCAGCTCGGCCGGCGACGACACCACCCGAAGGTCCGCACCCGACCCGGCCCCGAGCGCGACCTGCGCCCAGTCCACGCCGAACAGCGACTCGCCACCACGGTTGCCCGCCGCCGCCAGCTGCCCGGCGACCACCGGCCGCAGCACCAGCGACTCCACCGAACCGACCGGACGGCCCTCCGCGTCCGCCAGCGTCAGCGACACCGCGTCCGAACCCGCCGACACCAGCCGCACCCGCAGCGCGCCCGCGCCCGACGCGACCAGCGACACACCCGA
>NZ_JBSFKQ010000154.1:0-1081 GCF_053598615.1 Kitasatospora sp. NPDC001095
CGAAGGCTTCGGCGTAGACGGGGTAGGTCTGGTGGAGTTGCTGGCCCATGCCGGTTCGTTGGCTGCCCTGTCCGGCGAACAGGAACGCCAGACGCCCGTCGCTCTCGGCGTGGCCTCGCAGGATGTTCGGGGCCGGTTCCCTGTGGGAGAGCGTGGCCAGGGCGTCGAGGCCCGTCAGGAAGCCGTCGAGGTCTTCGGCCACCACCGAGGCACGGTGCTCGAAGGCGGTACGGGTGACCGCCAGGGACAGACCCACGTCCGCCGGCCGCAGTCCGGGGTCGGCCGCGACCCTGGTCCGGAGCCGCGCCGCCTGGTCCCGCAGTGCCTCGGGAGTCCGCGCCGACAGCACCCAGGGCAGCGGGCCACGGACGACGGCCGCCTGCTCGGCTGCCGGGGCCGCCTCCGGAGCCCCCTCCAGAACCAGGTGGGCGTTGGTGCCGCTGATGCCGAAGGAGGAGACGGCGGCGCGGCGGGGCCGGTCGTGGGGGGTGGTCCAGGTGCGGGGTTGGGTGAGGAGGTTGACGTTTCCGGCGGTCCAGTCGACGTGGGGGCTGGGTGTGTCGGCGTGGAGGGTCTGGGGGAGGGTGCCGTGGTGCATGGCCATGACCATTTTGATGACGCCGGCGACGCCCGCGGCTGCCTGGGTGTGGCCGATGTTGGATTTGAGTGAGCCGAGGTGCAGGGGGTGGTCTGCGGGTCGGTTCTGGCCGTAGGTGGCGAGGATGGCTTGGGCTTCGATGGGGTCGCCGAGTTTGGTGCCGGTGCCGTGGGCCTCGACTGCGTCCACGTCGGAGGGTTCCAGCCGGGCGCTGGCCAGCGCCTGCCGGATGACGCGTTCCTGCGCGGGACCGTTGGGCGCGGTCAGACCATTGCTCGCACCGTCCTGGTTGACCGCGCTGCCGCGGATGACGGCCAGCACCTGGTGGCCGTTGCGCCGCGCGTCGGAGAGCCTTTCCAGCAGGAGGAGACCCGCGCCTTCGGAGAAACCGGTGCCGTCGGCGTCGGCGGAGAAGGCCTTGCACCGGCCGTCCGCCGACAGGCCGCGCTGGCGGCTGAACTCGATGAAGGTGTTGGGCGTGGC
>NZ_JBSFKQ010000155.1:0-1017 GCF_053598615.1 Kitasatospora sp. NPDC001095
TCGAGCTGGGCCCCGACGGCGTGCTCTCGGCCATGGGCCAGGAGTGCGTCGAGCAGGGCGTGTTCACCCCGGCGCTGCGCGCCGAACGCCCGGAGACCGCGACCGCCCTCGCCGTGCTCGCCGAGCTGTACGTCGCCGGCCGGACGCCCGACTGGACGGCGCTGTTCGCAGCGGCGCCGTCGGTGGCGGCCGCGCTCCCGACCTACGCCTTCCAGCGCGAGCTGTACTGGCCCCGGCTGCCCGAGCCCCTGGTCGACGACCGGCTGAGCTACGGCATCGGCTGGGAGCGCACCGCCGACCGGTCCGCCCGTGCGGTGTCCGGCCGCTGGCTCGTCGTCTCCCCGGCCGACTGCGTGAACGGGAGCCTGGTCGCGGACTCGGTCGCGGCGCTCACGGAGCACGGTCTCGACGTGCGGCACGTCACGCTGTCCGGTGAGGACACCGACCGGCAGGCGCTGGCGGAGTTGCTGCGCGCCGAGGCCGACGGAGGTCTCGACGGTGTGCTCTCGCTGCTGGCGCTCGCCGACGAGGACGAGGCCGTTGCCGGGGCGACCCGTGGCCTCGGCGGCACCCTCGGCCTGCTCCAGGCCCTGGGCGACGCCGACCTCGAAGCGCCGCTGTGGGCGGCGACCTCCGGGGCGGTCACGGTCGACGGGACGGGTGACCGGCTGCGTTCGGCCGCCCAGGCGATGGTCTGGGGTCTGGGTCGGAGTGCGGGTCTGGAGCTGCCGGGTCGTTGGGGTGGTCTGGTGGATCTGCCCGAGGTGGTGGATCGGCGTGCCGGTGAGCGTCTGGTGTCGGTGCTGGCGGGTGTCGGTGGCGAGGACCAGGTCGCGGTGCGGGCGAGTGGTGTGTTCGTGCGTCGTCTGGTGCGGGTGTCGGCTGCGGGTGTGGCGGGTGAGGTGTGGCGTCCGTCGGGTGCCGTGCTGGTCACCGGTGGTACCGGTGCGCTGGGTGGGCAGGTGGCTCGTTGGCTGGCGGTGAACGGTGCCGGTCATGTGGTGCTGACGAGCCGGC
>NZ_JBSFKQ010000156.1:0-1010 GCF_053598615.1 Kitasatospora sp. NPDC001095
GGCGTCGCCCCGCTGCGCGCCCAGGAGGGTCTGGCCCTGTTCGACGGTGCGCTCACCCTGGAGCGCGCCCTGGTCGTCCCCATGCACCTCGACCCGGTGGCGATGACCGGCGGGGGTGAGGTCCAGCCGCTGCTGCGGGCTCTCGTTCGCACGCCGCGCCGCCGCAAGGTCGGCACCGGCACCGGTGCGTCGGTCGAGCTCTCCCGGGCCCTGGCCGGCCTGAGCGAGTCCGAGCGGCTGAGCACGCTGCTGGCGATGGTGCAGGCGCAGGTCGCGTACGTCCTCGGGCATGCCGCCCCCGACAGCATCGACCCGGTCCGGGCGTTCAAGGACCTCGGCTTCGACTCGCTGACGGCCGTGGATCTGCGCAACCGCCTCAACGCGACCACCGGCCTGCGGCTGTCGGCGACGCTGGTCTTCGACTACCCGACGCCCGAGGCGCTCGCCGGTCACCTGGCCGCCGAACTCGTCGGCCGCGCCGAGGTGTCGCGCCCGAGCGTGCCCGCGGTCAGGTCGTACCGCGATGACGAGCCGATCGCGATCGTCGGGATGGCCTGCCGCTACCCGGGCGGGGTCGCCTCGCCCGAGGACCTGTGGCAGCTGGTGCTCGGCGGTCGCGATGGCATCACGTCGTTCCCGACTGACCGTGGCTGGCACCTGGATGCCCTGGAGGACGTCAACTCGGGTCTCGCCGGCACGAGTTACGTCACGGAGGGTGGTTTCCTGCACGACGCGGGTCTGTTCGACCCGGCGTTCTTCGGGATCAGCCCGCGTGAGGCGTCGGCGATGGACCCGCAGCAGCGTCTGCTGCTGGAGACCTCCTGGGAGGCGTTCGAGCGCGCGGGTATCGACCCGGCCTCGATGAAGGGCAGCGCGACCGGCGTCTTCGCCGGCGTGATGTACCACGACTACACCTCGCGTCTGCACGCGATTCCGGCCGGTGTCGAGGGCTACCTCGGTACGGGTGGTTCGAGCAGCATCGCCTCCGGCCGGGTGGCCTACACCCTGGG